>CAZMBZ010000357.1:0-4623 GCA_964564285.1 uncultured Planctomycetaceae bacterium
CTATTACGAAAGGTTGGCGAAATGAAAGGGTCAAGGGTTGAGGGTCGAGGGGCGAGGGGAAGATCGACAGCAATCGACAAAAATCGATTCCTGCCGACCGTCGCCGTGATCATGGCCTGCCTCTTGGCAGCCGCGCTTGTGCCGGCAGCGCAACCGCCCGACGCCCCCGAGTTGACGGACAAGGGGTCGAGGGATTTGCCTGAGACACAGCGGGACGACGGTCCCCCCCCCACTCCATCGGCCTCGGCCGACCGCGAGCTGGGGCTGACTGTGAAGGCGTCGCAGGCGATTGACAAGGGGCTGAAGTACCTGCTGGCCAACCAGCGCGCCGACGGCTCGTGGGCATGCAGCGAATCCGGCGATCGCGCCGTTGCGATCACGTCCCTGTCCCTGATGGCCTTCATGTCCAGGGCCGAGTTCCCCGGGTCCGGGCCGAACGGTGGCGCGCTGAATCGCGCGAAGGACTGGCTGCTCAAGGAGGCGAAGGAGGCGCCGAACGGGTACTTGGGTGATTCCATGTATGAGCATGGCCTCGCCACGCTGGCCCTGACCGAGTTGTGGGGGATGACGGGCAACAGGGCGGAGGATGATGTCATCCAGAAAGCGATCCAGGCGGCGGTTGACGTGATCCTGCGCGCGCAGAACGCCGGTGGCGGGTGGCGGTATCAGCCGACCCCGACCTGCGGCCAGGATACCTCGGTAACGGTGATGGTTTTCATTGGGCTTGCCTCGGCGCGGCAGGCCGGTTTTGTGGTGCCGAATGAGACGATTGCCAAGGTTGTCAACTACTTTAAATCGGCGACAAGTCAAAAGAGCGGCGGGTTCAACTATATTCCCACGGGCCGAACGAATAATGACTCGGTTGCATGCACGGGTGGTGGGGCATATGCGGCTCAACTTGCCGGCGAGCGAGGGTCGGAGATGGTGCTGTCGGCACTGCGATTCCTGAAGGATCGCTTACCCATCATCATCGACGGCAACTTCGGGCACTACTACTACGGGCACTACTACGCGATTCACGCGATGGTCCAGGCGGGGGATGAATACTATGCCGAGTGGTATCCGCTGATCCGCGACGCCCTGATTCGCAAACAGGCGAGGGGTGGCGCCTGGGGCGGAAGTCGGAACACGAAGGGGAAAAAGGCCGTCAGCTACGAAACCCCGATGGCGATCATTATTCTGGCGACGCCGCATCGGTATATCCCGATTTATCAGAGGTGAAGAAATGCTAAGTGGCAAGTGGCAAGTGGCGTGGCGAAGATCGGCGCCTGCCGGATGCGGTCGTCAACTATCGGCGGCAGTCATTACCTGCCTGTTGATCTCCGTTTCCCTGCGCGCTGCCGAACCGTTGCCCATCCCCGCGGCCGAGATCGCGGCGCTCGAGGAGCTGGCACAGGGGCTGCGGAAGACCTCGGCGCTCGAGGCCCGGATGGCCTGCAAGAGCGTTGCGCGCCAGGCGTCGGCATTGCTCGAGGCATCTCCCGAAGCGCCCAACCGGTATGCCGTGCTCGCCGTCATGTTTCGGTGTCAGAAAAGACTGCTCTGGCAGGAGAAGACGGAAAGGAATCGGAACGCCCTCTTCGAGACGTGTACCATCTTGTCGAAAGCGCCTGACGAATACGCTGAGCTTCGACTGGAAGCCGACATGCTGCTTTCCGAGAGAGACCTGGCGGAAGCCGAAGCCACTATCGTGGAGAGGGCAGAAGCCCTGGAAAAGATGCTCTCAAAGTACCGCGGGACACCAGCAGAATGGAAGAGCCTGATAGTAGGCGCTATGGTTGCCGCTAAGCTTCAAGAATTCGACCTCGAAAAGAAGATCAGCGATACGATGGTAGAGCGTTTTGGCGGCGACCACAAGTTCATTGAGTTGTGGCGGGAGAAGAACCGGGACCGGATCGACGCCGTCTTCCGCGGGCGCTACAAGATACCTGACGGTCGCACGGTAGTGTTTCCTGACGATAGACTCGGGCACCAGTATCTCGTCTATTTCTGGTCTCAGAACACACCTGACATCGACAAGCATCTCATTGCGGTCAAGGAGGTCCAGTCAAGAAACCCCGGTACGGTGGAAGTGTACAGCTTTAACCTGGACGAATTGCCCGATGCAGGTGAGAAGAGGCTGCGCAGCCTCGGCCTGGACTGGCCTGCTTTGCATCTGCCCGGCGGCAGGCAGAGCTCAACATACCAGGCCTATGCGCGGAGAGATCCTGATGTCGTATTCGTGAACGCACAGGGGCATGCGATCCTGGTCGCCGTAGGCAAGGGGCATGGCGCCAAAGCCGAAAAGGGCCTCCGTGAGGGGACGCTGGGGGGGTGGACCAGTATCTCGGGGATCGAGAGCAGACTCGATGAGCCGCGTTTCCTGGCGCAGTTGCAGTATCTCTTCAACGGCGATTTTCTTGCAGGAAGTGTCGAGTGGCAAGTGGCAAGTGGCGAGGGGTCATCGTCTCCCTCTCATATCGCATCAGAGCTGAAAGCTATTCAATCCTGCTTTGTTACGCCTCCGTTCCGCTACCGTCTAACGCAGAAAGGATCTCTGGCCATCTATCGTAGGGCAGAAGAGCTGTGCGCCGCGGCCATCAAGAATCATCCGAAAGCGCCGGATCTATGGGCTGTGTGCAACCGCAGGATCATAGCGTTGCTGGGTATGTGGCGACTTGGCAGGGATGTGAAATACCTGGAAGAGGCCGTCAAGCAGGCGGAGATAGTGCTGGGTATGCGTGGCGCTCGCACGGGAGCCCGAGAAGAACCCACCCCGTCCCGACGCCTTGCGGGGTCGGGACACCCCTCCCAGGAGGGGAACACAACCAGAGTGGCGTCGCAGCCGAAAACAATCCCCTCCTCGGAGGGTCAGGGGTGGGTTCTTCCGACGGGCGCTGATGTTGTCGCCCGGTTTTGTTTGGCAAAGCAGGCGCTTCGCAGCGGAGGTGATCCCGAGGTGATTCTGGCTGATCTTATCGAGCAGGCAGGTGGTGATAAAGCTCCCGCGTCAGCTCTTGCCGCGGCAGCTATCCTGGCCATTGAAGGGAACGCAAGAACTGCACACGAAAAGTACCGTCAACTTCTACTGGACATAAAGGGCGATGGAGAGCCGGCGCTGTGGCCCGTGTACGCGTTTCTGTGTGATCGTCACCACCGCTACCGCAATTTCTGGGCTTCGCCTGGTGGGTGCGGTTATGATACCAGGGAGGGGATATACGAGTATCGGAACATGGTCTCCGGGCTTGCCGTTCCCGAGGACAGGAGTCGTCGGCTCGATGTCGAACTCAAGCAGATTGACGGGGGAAGAATCAAGATCCCCGGGGTTGCGACCGGCGAGCCGCTGGGTGTCATCTTTATGGAGCCGCCGCCGACCGCGCCTGCACAAAGCAACTTGATGCAGCAAGTCAAGGGTTTCGCCGACACGTATCAAAAGCAGGGAGTCAAGACGGTCGTTGTATTCCTCTCCGAGGACGCAAACATCGTCAAGCCGCTGATCCAGAACAACGAAGCCGGGTTCCTGTCGGGAATGCTGCCGGACGGGCTGAAGAACCCGCTGGTGCAGAAGCTGGGAATCCTCTCGGCAGACAGGGTCGCCAATCCGTTCCTGCTCCGCCCCGACGGCACGATTGCCTGGTCGATATCAGGTCTCCAGTACCGCTACTTCCGTGCCCGGGGATTGGCACACCCGATCACCATTGCCATTGGGCCAAATATAGACAAAATCCGGTTCGACCCGGCGTTCGAGGCACTCGAGCGGGGCGAGTTCAAGAAGGCCCTTCAGCTCTTCGATGGGTACACCCCGCTGCACTGGTGGACTGCTGATCGGCTTCACGGCCGGGCACTGGCCTATATGGGACTGAAGGACTGGAGCGCGGCTCTTGCCCAGATAGATGCCGCGCTCAAAGAACGCCTTGCGAAACACAGAAGCTTCAGATGCAAGTGTCATGGCGTCGTGGAGATGTACCTGACAAAGGCAACGATTCTCGCGAAGCTTGGCCGAGGGCAGGATGCCGCGGAACAGCGGCGTCTGGCTGCAGGAGAGACTTTGCTGCATGTCAGAGGGAATCGCGAGGCAAGCTCCGGCGTTCCTGTCGGTGTCTACTACGACTGGCTGAAGCGAATACGGTTGAAACTGGAAGAAGGAGGAAAGTGATGCGCAGGTGAGCGGCCGCCCTGTTTGGGACTTGCGACCAGCGACTCGCGACTGGCGAGTGTGGGGACGCGCGACGCGTTGACTCGCGACGTTGCGTGTCGCGCGTCGGAGCGTCCCGCGGCATCGCTGGTCGTGAGTCGCCGGTCCCATCGCCGTATGGTCCCAATATTCAGCCGATATCAGGCGACACCTTATATATTTTGACCGGACCAAGAGGCGTAGTTGCCGCAGACGGGGCGTAATGCTTCGAATTCATCCCTTGTCCCGTGTGCGTCACGTGCATTCCTTACGGCCCTTCTGATGTTGATGGGTTGGCGGGGAGGTCGGGGGTCGGAGAGCTTGGAACTGCCGGCCTTGTGCCAGAGTGTCGCGATGAAAGTGCGGAAGGCCCTGGCTTGGCGGACCCCACTGCCTTGTCCCGTGTCGAGAGTTCATTGTAAGTCGGTGGATGGGCGAGTGTAAAGGGAATATTATTTGGCGGCGGCTGG
>CAZMBZ010000358.1:0-4615 GCA_964564285.1 uncultured Planctomycetaceae bacterium
CCAAGTCGGCTCGCCAGACGCTCCGCAGATGACGTCGAACGGACCTCGTGAGTGGATCCAGTTGAATGCAGCCCAGTTCGTTCACGCGACGGCCTGGGTGTCCCACCGCCTGCGCAGGGCGCGCAGCCGCAGGCACACCGCGGGCGAAGAAACGCCCAGCTCCGCCGCGATTTCTGTTTGCGGGTATCCATCGAGCTTCATCCGGACGATCAACTTGTCACGCTGATCACAGCCGGCGAGGAATTCACCCCAGTCCAGCTTCGCCCCAACAACGTCGACCACCGGCCATCGCCATCGGCGGTCGCCAAATACGCGGTAGAAGGTGTGTTGAGGGTCGCCCGCGAAATCAGTGAGGCTGGTGTGGGCGCCGAGTCTCGTCCTGGCCAAGCGTGTTGCTGAGAGTGCGTCGGTGGATGTCATGCCGGCCAGTCGCCTGCCTGACAGAACGCTACGAATGGCGTACCACGCCAGGTTACCAACGGTGGGTTCACGCCCCTGACGCCGTCGCCCGCCAGATCCGCGAGTCGTTCGGACTGATCACGCCTGACGGCACCGATCTCCGCTGGGCCGGCCACGGGGACGGCAGAAGATGTCCCCTTGCCCCGCCGCGTCCTCTATTCCTGTATTTTTGGCAATTTGGGCGGCTTGCGGTTGAAGATACTCAAGTGCCCCTCGTCCACCGAAAGCAGCAGCGTTGCGAATGCAGTGGCGTAGGCCTTCGTTCCCTTCTGGCTTGCCCACCACGAGCCCTTTAGCGGCCAGGCGCCCTCCTTGTCCTGCCACGAGACCACGTCCATCTGAGCAGCCGCGATGTAGGCTGACGTCTTGTCCTGCAAGGACTTGAACTCCTGGCCCAGCAGGCGCATGCCCATGCACCCGTAGAAATGCCCGTAGTACGGGAACCGCTCCTGGCTGATCCTGGCGGGCGTGATCTTGAGGAGGAACTTGTGGCCGTTCATCATTACCGCGTAGTCGAACTTCCGCATCAGTCCCAGGGTGGCCACGTCGGCGGCCGTGCCTTCCTTCATGCTCGTCGTGTTCGGACTGTTGTCCAGCTTGTAGTCGAAGCCGCCGTCGGCATTCTGGCATCTCTTGAGATACTCGAAGCCCTTGTCGAGCACCTCGTCATCAATCTCCACGCCGAAGTTAGCCGCCGAGACCAGCGCCTGGACGGCGCACACCGTGGTCGAGCCCTCGTGGCTGCCCTTGGTGCCCGGGGTGTACCACCACCCGCCGGAGGTGGACTGGTTCACCGCGATCACCTTGACGGCCTGTGCGACGGTCTGCCGCATCGCCTTGACGTCAACATCCGGCTTGGCCTTGCAGAAGATCGTTCGCCCGACCCCCTCGGACAGTGCCAGCGTGGCAAAGCCCTGCCCGTGAATCCAGGTATGCCCCTGCTTGGGCCACTGCCCCTTGGTCTGGGTCTTCATCAGGTATGCCAGGCCCTTGGTCAGGGCCGCGCCGTTGAGCCCGGCAAACGGCTCTTGCGAGTCGGCGAGGTAGGAAAGGCACGCGAAACTCGTAACGGCGATGCTGTACGTCTTGCCCCACGAGCCATCGGGGTTCTGGTGCTTTGCCAGCCAAGCCAGGCCCTTGGCCCGCGCCTGGGCGGATGGCTTGGCGATGCCCGATTCCTTGGCCTCGGCGACCCCGGCTTCGGCTTTGGGCTCGGCGGCGAGGCATGGATGGGCACCCGTCAGTGAGACGACTCCGGCCAAGCATATCAGTGCCGTAACAACTCGCGATGTGTTCATGTTGTGGACCTTTCCTTCTGTGTCCTCATCCAAACGGATGGCGGACTTACGTTGACATATCCGTACGGGTTTCCTAGCGAATCCGATACGCCTGGCCGCGGAGGCGGATGACCAGTTCCTCGCCTTCGCGCTGGCTGGCCAGGATCTCGTTCTCATCACGGCGGTTGGCACGGACCAGCTTGAAGTACTCTTCGCTGAATTGCGTGATCTCCTGGATCTTGCTCTTGTCTTTATCGAGGTCCAGGTCCGCGGCGTTGGCGGCCAGCCAGACCCGTCCGCGCTGGTAGACGGCCTGCTGAGTGAAGTTGCGAACGTTGCTTACTTTCTGCTTTTTGCCCGCGGTGTACTTGCCCACGTCGTCGTGACCGACGAGTGCCTCCTCGGCAAAGCCGGCCCCCGCATCGCGCGGGCGCTCGGCTTCATTGAGCTTTCGTCGGGCGGCCGCGTCTGCCTGGGCCTGACCGCCGGTGACGCTCGACTCCATCGGCTTGGCGGCGGCCAGGGCCTTGTCACGCATCTGCCGCCCATCGCTCAGAACCGTTCGTTCGTCAGCCAGGAAACTCGTATAGGGAGTGATGATCCCGAATTTCATGCTCAGCCGTACCAACTCATCAATCACTTCCTTGCTCTTGCCGTACAACTGGATCTGATCCAACAGGAAGCCGACTCGCCGGGTGGCCCATAGCTTCTCGACAAAGGCGTATCGCATGTCCTTCCCAGCGGCGCGGAGCGTCACCGGATATTCGAACCCGCGCTGCGTGCCCTCGTACATGCCGGTGATGACCAACTGCGTGGCGCGGCGGTCGAGTTTCTGGGCGTCATGCTGGTCGTAACGCCCGACTAGCACGATTTGATCACCGTCGAAGAGGTCGCCCAGTTCGCGCGGATATTCGCCGCGAATCCGCACGCCCTGAAGATCTACCTTCAGACCCGTCATCACCGGGTTCTTGATCTTGCTGTAAAGGGCCGTGATCTTCGGCCCCACCGGCTCATTCTTCTTCACATATCCGCTCTTGGCGTGGTTCTGGGCGGCGAGCTTGTCCAGCAGGCGAACGTTCACGTCGTAGCCGACGCCGAAAGTGAATATCCGCGCCCCGCAGGCATTGGCGCTCGCCGTTTCGGCAAGGATCGCCTGCTCATCGGTCTTGCCCATGGTCGGCAGGCCGTCGGTAACGAACAGGACATATTTCGGCCGTGATCGGCTGGCGTCCACCGGCAGCAGTTTCAACGCCACCTGCAGCGCCTGGTGGATATCCGTTCCGCCGCTTGCATCAATGGCGTCCACGCGCTCCAGAGCGTCGGTGACTTGGGATTCGGAGACTTTCACCATGTCGTCGTAGAACGCCTCGACAGTGTCGCTGTAGACCACGACGTTGAAGCGATCCTTGGCATTGAGATTGTTCAGAATGGCCCCCATGGCCTCCTTGGCCTGGTGGATCTTCTCGCCGCTCATCGATCCGCTTCGGTCCAGCACGAGGACGACGTCCTTGGGCCAGATCCTCGTAGAGGCCGTCCGGGGATTGGGGCTGACCAGCAACATGAAGTAGCCGTCCTTGTCGGCCTCGGGCATGTGGGTAATCATCGCGGCCCCTATGTCCTTGGCCGATTCCTCGTAGTAGATTTCAAAGTCCTGCGTGGGCAGGGCGTTCTTGGCACGATGGGTGACGATGACGTGTCCGGGGGCTTTGCGATCAACGGTGATGCTGTGTGTCGGGGAATACGGGGCCAGGATATCGCTCTTGGTCTTGATGTCGACGGTTACCTGGACATCTTCGATCTTCATGGCGGAGAACTTCTCGGTGTTCAGCGGGTACCAGACGTGGACCAGGTCCCCGTCCTTCGTGCAGACATCCTTGTAGGTCACCTGGACGCGCATGGGCTTGCCAGGATCCAGTGGAAATGCCCGCGTCTTGTACAAGCCGAAACCGGCGTACTCCAACAGCGCTGGATCCTTCTTTTGGCGCACGATGCTCTCGTAGATCCGCCGGGCCTCGTCGGCCTTGAGCAGCTTGGCAGCGTACTCCTTGCCCCCCACCAACAGCGTCATGGAGTCGATAGCCGCTCCCGGCGGAACGGGAAAGAGGTACTCCACTTCCATCGTGGCCCGACCGGTGTTCACGAAAGCCTGGTCGATGCTGACCGATGCCACCTGATCACGTACCCTGATGTCCACCCGGTGATACTTGACCGCCCAATTGCCGCGGACACGAATCTCGGGACGTACCGGGACGATAAGCCCGTCGCCCGACGCCGCGCCACCAATGCCCAGAAGAACCAACAGACAACCAACGATTGATACGGTGTGCTCTTGTTTGCGTCGCATTTTCGAGTCTCCTATACCAGCAGTTGAAATCCATCTAATTCATCCGATACATTCGACGCTCCACCGGCTCGATGGTTCCCGGAGGCCAGGGAAGAATGACAATGCTTCGGCCATCATCACCTGGGCCCAGGGCGTGCTCGACGCCAATCCCGATGCCCCAACGATCATCACCCGCCACGAGTACTTGAACGCGAGTGGCCGATCGGCAGCCGGGCAGGCCCTATACGAGGTCCTCGTGGATTACCAGAGCCGGACCGGCGGCGGCACGAGTTGGCTGCAGATGCTCGAGTTCGATGAAGACGCGGGCATGATTAACGTGCCCACCTATTCGCCGTCACTGGATCAGTACGAGACGGATGCGGACAGTCATTACAGCTTCGCCATGGATTTCAATGCCCGACGATCCCTGAACCCGCCACGCTGTCGCTGCTGGCCTTGGGTGGCCTGGCGATGATACGGCGACGGCGAGGCCGGTAACCTGGCCTTGCCCGAATTCCCCGCTTGCCGACGCCCGCCATCATGCGAAGCCTTCTTC
>CAZMBZ010000359.1:0-2885 GCA_964564285.1 uncultured Planctomycetaceae bacterium
ATCTCGAAGCCTGTAGACCATGTAGTCGATCTTCGCCTGCCCGGTGAGCTTGTTCGGGTCGGCCGGCTGGTGAAACTCCCGGTCCTCGCGGGCCATGTCCCGCAACCGCAGGGCAACGTTGCGGGCCTCGTCGACCGTCTTGCGGCTGTCATCATCTGTCCATCGCCCGGCGATGGCTTCGAACATCTCTGCCGCCTTGGCACGATCGCCGCCTTTTCTCAGCCAGTCCAGCGCCCGCCTGTAATCCTGCGAGACATGCGCAGCCGGGGCTTCCGCGGCAGGCTGAGTTTCGGCAGCGTCCAGCGGTGCCGGATGCGTCGGCGCCGGCTGGGTGGCTTGTGCTGATCTTGTCGAAGGGGCGGCATTGGCGACCATCTTCTTGAGAATCGCGCGTGTCCGGCTGTCGTCGCGTCGATGGGTCAGTCCAAGCCAATGATCTTCCGGCCCGCGTCGAACGACCCAGAGAAGGCGGGAGCCTTTTCCGATGGGCGCTTCCCTCATGTATGGTCCACTCAGAATCGTGTAATCAAGATCGAGAATCTCTTCCTTAGTCGCCTGCCCATGCATAACTTCGATCACCTTGAATTGCTGCTTCATCCAGAAACGCCACTCGCCAAGGTCCGCCACCATGTGCGGCTGGGCAGTTGCTTCGCAAGCCGCCGCGAATTCAAAAGGTGGTGCAGGCTTCCTGTCGTCTAACACGGACCATGCCTTAACACCTGCCAGAAGGACTTCTCGAACCGATTGGCCCTCGGTAGCGGGCTGGGTCGCGGAGTTGGCCGCGATCTTGCGCAGGGCCAATTCCACGGCAAGACGGACTTTCCAATATGCATCCGCTTGCGCGGCTTGCAGCGCCGGCACGGAGCTCTTGAGTTTCAGTCGGCCGAGCAATTCGGCGGCAACCGCACGGACCTCGTAATGCGCGTCGCGCAGTGCCGCGACGATGAAGTCCTGCCGATCCGTGCGATGCGCAATGACAAAGGCCTTGAGCATTTCGGTGCGGACCCACGTCGGTTGCTGGATCATGGCCTGGCGCACCTCAGCCAGGGATGCCTCGCCGCCGATCTTCGCAAGGGAAACCCAGGCTGCCTTTCTGATCCAGCTCAGGTTATGAGGATAACGCAGCAGGTCGTTCTCGTTGCCCCCCCCGGCCATTAGCTCCTTCTTATGCTTATCCAGTTCCGCCTCGTGGTTGTCTTGGAGGATGAACAGCAGGATCTTCTCCGCACGCGGATCGTGGACTTCGCCTAGCCCTTCGGCAACTATCGCCCAACTGCTCCAACTCCCGAGCAAGGCGTCAAAGGCGTCAAAGCCTTCCTGCTTGCCGCGCCTGGCCAGCGCGACCGCAGCGATGATTCGGCTACGGTAATACCCGTTGGCGATCTGGTCCAGCAAGATCTTTTCCGTCTCGGGCCCCGGCAGTCGGCCGATCGTCTGAACAGCCCGTGCAGAGCAGTATGTCCCATGGCCGCGGGTATACTCTTGGAGTATGCCGATGGTGCTTTTGTCGCCGCGCCTGGCCAACGCCCCGGCCGCGGCGATTATATTGTGTTTATGCCAGCCCTTCTGCTCGTGTGCCAGCAAAGTCTTCAACGCGGGAATCGCTTCCGGGCCGCCCAACTTGTCGATGGCCTTGATGGCCGCCAGACGCTGCGACCAGGATTCATTCTGCCATGTTTCAGCCAGTTGCGGCACGACTCGGGCGTCGCCGATTTCGCCGAGGGCCTCGATCGCTGCCTTCCTGCCCCCGTGCCACTTGCCGGCCGCGACGGCCTGCAGCACATCGACCACGCGTGGATCGTGGATCATGCCGAGCGAGCGGGCCGCCTGGCTCAACTGGTTTTCCCGGGCAAGCTCGGCCGCGTGGTTGTTCGGATCAGCAACCTGAGGTTCCTGAAGCAGTTTAGTCAGGGGCTCGACCGCGCGCGGGTCGTTTACCATGCCCAGCAGCCTGATGGCACGGCGGCGGACCTCTTCGCTTTCGTCGTCGAGGCACGCTATGAGCGCATCCACCGACCCTGGCCCGGCGAAAGCGGCCAACAGCGGCTTGATCTCGGTGTCGTAATTGTAGCTTTCAGATGCCAGAAACGCTGGCGGCGATATGCAGATTATGCCGCCCGAGCTACGGATCCATATGCCGCCTCGCATAGCACGGACCAAGCCGTCTGGCTGGCCCAGGCGAGCCATCGCGATGGCGCACTGCTGCTTGAGGTCCGCGTGCCATTGGTACCAACCTTGTTGACCCTCTTCGTCCAGAAGGCCGGTCGGGGCCAGCTTGGCGTTCATGATCCGCCGGAGCGGCTCGACCGCTCGCTCGTCGCCGATAAGCCCCAAGATGTGGGCCGCGTATTCGCGATGCTCCCACGATATGTCCTCCAACGCCCGTATGAGTCCTGGCACGGCAGGACTGCCGATGTTGATCAAGTTGAAGGCGATCTCCATCCTCTGCCGCTGGACGGCCTCGTATAGTTGGGGATCGCGCATTCTTACAGTGGCAGGCTTGGTCTCTGGCACCCCCTGAGTAGTAAGCATCACCTCCTTAGTCGTGTCGGGGAATGGCTGCCTGAGCTGGCCGATGAGAGACTCGGACCGCCTGATCGCATTGGCATCGGTGGAGATGCGAGGCTGGTCCGCCCTGCAGCCGTAGACGACCATGCCCGTCACCAAGCTTGTCAACACGATTAGGCCGGCCAGGGCGGCGGTCCAGCGGGAAGATTGGCCGGGCTGCACGCCCAGCAGGCGGCGGATGCGGCTCAGGAGCGACATGCTGGCGCTGGGGGCGATGCGGGCAACGGCGCCGCGGGCGGCGGTTTGGCTCGCGGCGGCGATTTCGGCAAGGGCGGCAAGGGCTTCGGCGTAGGCCATTCGACTTCGCTCATGACAAG
>CAZMBZ010000359.1:2985-4608 GCA_964564285.1 uncultured Planctomycetaceae bacterium
TCGCGGCGAGCGTGGTGGGGGTCGGGCGTGGCATGGGCGTCTCGCCCATGAGTGTCACGGGCATCTTGCCCGTGGTCTTGACCGGCGATCGCAACAGGGGTGGGGGCGTCTTGGGCACACACGGGCGAGACGCCCGTGCTACTCATGGGCAAGATGCCCATGCCACCAGCCTTCGCTGAAGCTACGGCAGGCAGGCTAATAGCAGCCACGGCCATGTCGTCGCAGCAGTGTTCGCGTTCGGCGCGGATTTGGGCGGACACCCACCACACGGCCGGGTGGTAGAACAGCAGCGTCTCGACGAGAGTCTGGAGCAGGTTCACCAGGTAATCGTGTCTGCGGATGTGGGCCAGTTCGTGTGCGAGGATGGCCTCGACCTGCGGCGGCGACAGGCCTGCCAAGACGGCGGCGGGTATCAGCACCGCCGGGCGAAGCACGCCGAACACCACCGGTCCGGCCAGGCCGCGTGCTGCGTCGGCAAGCTTTAGCAGCCGCACCGGGCGGCGTAGTCCAAGCGCGACGGTGAGTCGCCTGGCTGCGTTCAACCAGGCGGATGTCGTGGGCATCTCGTCGCCCAACGTGTCCAGCGGTAGGCCCTCTCCACGCAGCCGCCGGATCCGAAGCCAACCGCCCACGTGCCAGATCGAGCAGGCGAGTACACCCGCCAGCCAGAGCGCAACGGCGTAAGGCAAGGCGGGCTCCAGTTGGACGGCCATGCGTTGCAGCCAGTGTTGGGAAGTGGTTGCCTGCACGCGGCGACCCGAGTTTGTCTCGCCGGATTGGGCGGCAATGGTCGGCAGACCGTTCGCGTCGGGCGGTGAATAGCTGGCGGCCGAGGCTTCTCCGAAGGTCGACGACAAGGTCGCCTGCGAAACTGGTCCCTCAAAGAGCGTTTGGTAGACACGCTTTAGCTCATCCGTTGCGCTGTCGTCCCCGGAAGCTTCGACCTTGGCGACACCCACGAAACCCTTCGGCGTCAATACCATCAAGGTGGCCGTTCCATCTCCGCCGCCCCATCTCCAAAGGCTCACGAGGCGCGGTCTGCCGTGGGAATCGGGCGGGACCGCTCGCCAACTTCCCGACCACTCCCCGAGAAATCGCAGGCCTGCCGGACCGCGTGAGAATACCCGGGAAGGACCCCTGCCGCCAGTGCCGCGCATGGACGGATCGAAGACGAGAAGGGCCTTCTCTCCGCCTGGGACGAGTTCCAACTCTTCGACTTCGATCACCTTGCCGTTACCGAAGCAACTTCCCCGCACCAAGGCCCGGACCCAAGCCTTTGCCTGCTCAAGACTGGCGGTGCCGTTGATGAATTCAGGCGGAACCTTCAGAATCTCGCCTTTGCCCCAAATATCATCTTCGGGATAGACTATCGAGGTCGCCTGACCCGGCTTGGGGGGGGTGTGAGATTCCGGCTGAACCATGAAGACTGTCAGTATAGGCGCGGCCATCATCAACAGCATGGCCAAGCAGGCCGCGAGGTATCGCGTGTGCGGCCCGCGCTTGCTTAGCAGACGAAGCGCCAGCCACAGCAGAGCGGCGATGGCTGCGCCCTGCCAAAGGAAATGCACCAACACCCAGCCGAGGCGCTGGGTCTCGGCAAGCTGCCCTTGATTCAGAATCTCA
>CAZMBZ010000360.1:0-4594 GCA_964564285.1 uncultured Planctomycetaceae bacterium
GAATCGCCGGTGGCGGTAATCTTGGTGGCGGCTTCGAGCATGGCCTGGGCGGCGTCGAGGTCCGGACAGTTGACAATGTGATGCACGCCGTACTTGTCGCGGATCGGGCCGGCTTCCATGGGCGGAGCCTTGGCGCGGATCTCGTCGATCTCGCCCTCGATCTGGGCAAGAATCGCCATCTTCTCCAAGAAACGCATTTCCGTGCGGATGCGTCCCTTGACGTAGACTTCCTGGTAGAACGGGTCCGTGTCGCAGCGCATCTGTTTGTAGCGGTTGATGCTTTCTCGTAGCGTTTCCGCCGGTGCCTCCGGCGAGCGAACGCCGGCCATCTCGCGGATGTAGCTGAACACCTCGATGCCAAGCACCCGCAGCGCCTTGCGTGCGATATTGCCGGCCGCGACGATCGTACAACTGTGCCGCCCGCTGAATATCCCTGCCCCGATGGCATCATCGCAGGGTCCGTATTTGGCGAACGTGGCGAACGACGCATGCCCCGGGCGTGGCGTGCGGTTGGTATCCTGATACTGCTTGATATGGATAAAGTGCCTGTCGAGGTTCGGTATCAGGATCGTCAGCGGCGTGCCGTTGGTATGGAAGGCATTGCCTGCGTTCTCGATGGTATCGGCTGCGTTGATACCGTTGTAGATTACCGGCAGGTCCGGCTCCTTGCGGGGCGACGATAGCTCATCGGCACCTGGCTTTCTCAGCAGCAGATCGCCGTAGATTTCCTGCTCGCTGAGCAGCATTCCCGGCGGCACTCCCTGGCAGACGGCCTCGAGGCCTTCCTGGTATGACCCGCCGGCAATTGTAACTTGGAACAGACGACCCAAGTGGCATCCGAACATGTTGCACCTCTCCAAGAAACAGGTAACAGGTAACAGGTAGTAGGGCAGAGCCTCAAGATCGCCGCTGGCGTTCCCTACGACCTAAGACCTAATCTTAGCTTAGCATTCACCGAAGCATTCGGGCGATATCCGATCGCCGAACTTTGCTCGGGCCTTTTCGAGCCGGGCTTTCTGCTGAGCGAGAACCTCGAACACTGCCTCGGGCGTGTCGGACTGCTCGCGATGGAACTGCGTAACGCGTTGGATCTTCGCGAGGTTCTCCGGCGCGCGTATGCTGAACTGGGCGATGTAGTCCTCGCGGGAGTACTCCTTGTCGAGCGTCTCCTTGAAAAGCCGTTTCAAGTCGTCGTAAAGCGGGATCATCCCGGTCGGGGCTTCCAGCGCGCCCGCCTCGCCGTGTACGCGAAGCTCCATCCACTTGATCCACACGTGCTTGTCCCGCACGCCGTTGACGAACGCGCCCTGCTCGTCGCGAAGGAAGTAGTTCACGCCGAAGATCAGCGGGCGTTTCGTGAGCTTCTGGCCAAAGTCCAGGTTGTTCTTGACGTACTTGCCCAGCGGGATGGCCACGAAATCCTGAATGCTCATCAGGTTTATCTCGAACTGGCCTTCAGCGCCGATGACGGCGAAGGTGGTCTCGGTCTCCAGCGACGCCCCGTAAGAAACGATGCCGTGATCCCAGTCAAATGACTGCTGAACGGGCACGTAGCCGTGGGCGTCGCGTCCGCCATAGACGATCACCTCCAGCGGCACGCCGTTGGGGTTGTCCAGTTCGCTGTCACAGTTGGCCAGGGCCTTGAGCGTGACGGCGTAACGGGCGTTCTTGTGGGCGGGGGGAATCTCGGCGCCTTTGGCGTCGGTCTTGCCCTTGCGCCACTGGCCGGTGAAGTTTTCACCCTCGGCCGGAACGTCTTGGCCCATGCCGAGCCAATATGGCTTGCGGTCGTTGACGAGAATGTTCGAGAAGATCACCTCGCCCGGGTTGTCCAGCACGTCCCATATGCTCGGATCATCTTTGGCGTTGACGCTTTGGATGATGCCGAAAATGCCGGACTCGGCGTTGACCGCCATGCACTTGCCATCGATTTCGCGGAAGTACGCGATGTCGTCGCCGACGATTTCCTCGCCGGGCAGCATGGCGGTGGATGTCTTTCCGCATGCGCTGGGAAACGCGCCGGACATGTATGTTTTTCGGCCGCCGGGGCCTTTGACGCCCATCAGGAACATGTGCTCGGCGAGCCAGCCCTCGCGGTCGGCCTTGCGAATCGCCAGTCGCAGAGCAAGCTTCTTGAGCCCGACAGTATTGCCCGCATACTGGGTGTTGACGGCGTAGACAGCGTCGGTGGTGTAATCGATGTAGATGCGCCGCTTGTCCGGCTCGGCGCTGGTCATACGATCGTCCAGCTTGCCGCTCGAGTGCATTATGGCGAAGAAATCACCCTCGCCCGCCATGCGAGCGAACTGCTCGTAGCCACCGCGATATAGCAGGTCCAGGCTATGCGAGATGTACCACGAGTCCGTGCACTCGACGCACGGCACGCTGAAGACCGAGTTGTTCGGCCCAAGCGTCAGGAAGCGGACGATCATGGTCCGCCCGATCATGGTGTCCTTGAGAAACCCGCGGACCTCGTCCAAGCCCGCCTGGCGATCCATCTGGTTCAGCGCCTTCGAGAACGTCTGGCCTGCGGGGACGAGATACTTGGTCCGCTCGCGATCGCGGCCCTGATCGCTCGGGCCATCCCAGTGCACGGTGTGGCCTTCGGTGGTAAGCGACAGTTCCTCGCCGGTCTCCAGGGCCTTTTCCCGAGTGATGCGCAAATGCTCGGGCGAGTCGTCCAAGACCATCACCTCGGCCGGGTTGCACAACTCAATGCTGTCCAAGATAAACGAGTTAAGCCGATCGTTGCCTAGCCGCTCCAGTCGGGCAAAGTTGTCGGCGTCCAGTTTGGTCTTCAGTGTTTCTATAGTGTCTGCGTTCATGTGTACCTCTCAAACATGCCTTTCAAGTGTAGCTATTGTCCTTGCCGAGCGTGTCGATTTCCATCACAAACGTGAGGATAACGTCGCCCAACGTCAAGTCGGTGTTCAGCCGCAAAGAACCATACACTGGCCTCGGCAATCCGCCAGCGCTTGTCATCGGGCTGTTTAATAGTATCCCGCTCCGACGACGACGGTGGCGAATCCGTAATAAAAGGGCCAGGGCGTTGGCGAGTTCCGGCCGTTGGGGGAGACGACCAAGACGCTTCAGCGCAACACACTCTGGCCCATGATTCGGTTGGCCGTCCCGAGAAGCGGGGCCGCCTCCGACGCATTCGTTTCATTCGGCAATCGGGAAAAAGGATACTGGCGACAAGAAAACCCTGCATCTTTCCCGTCGCCGGCCCACATCGCAACAGGTAGGAGAACACTACCCCTTGTCTATCAGCCCGCGCCTTAAGAGTAGGATTATCACCTGACAAAGCTCTGCTGTCAACCCGTTTTTGACCCGGATCGAATTCCAGGAAGGGCGACCACCTTCTCAAATGCCAGATAGCACTCCGTCAACTACAACCTTCAGGACTCAGGCTTTGGTTCGGCGAACAGGCCTACGCCTACTCGGGTGGCAAGCATCGCGCCAGCCGCGATTACCAGGCCATCCCAGAAACGCATGCACAACAGATAGGCGGCGCACTGCGGATGGGTTATCGCGATGCCGGTTATCGCCAGCATGCCGAAGAGCCCGCCATCCATCGTGCCTACCCCGCCGGGTGTGAACTGGAACGCCAGCAGCACCTGGCAGGTCAGGAAGATCAAGCCGAGTTGACCCGCGCTGAGCGAAACGCCCCAGCCCAGCCCGAAAAACAGCAACGGCTTGACGTACATCGCCGCGTGAGTCAGCAGGAACAGACAGAACGCCGGCACGACCATCCGCCGCTCCTGACGAAAGACTCGCGAAGCCTGTAACTCGACGCGGCGAGCCCGCACGCGAAGCCGGCTGAAGAAACGTAGGAAGGGCCCCACCCGCGCCAGCAGTCTCGCCATTACCGTCGGCGGCAGCCAACCGCAAATCAGCGACACCCACAGCAGAGCCAGCAACACCACAGCCCCACCTGCCACCGCCAGCACCGCTACACCCAGTGCGCTGCTCGCGCCGCCGAGGAGCACATAGCACATGGCCGCAACCGCCAGGACAGTCACGAACACTACCAACACCCAGAACCCCGCCCGCGCCAGCAGCCCCGCGATAACCGTCAATGGCAGCCAGCCGCGAGCCAGCGACACCCACAGCACAGCCAGCATTACCACCGCCGCACCGGCCACAACCAGCACCGACACACCCAGCACGATGTTCGCGCCGCCGAAGAGCACCCGGCCCATGTCCGTCACGGCCAGGACCGTCGCCGCCACAACAAACACCACGAAACTCAGCGCCTCGACGTACTTCATCAGCAGCACCGTGCCGGCGAGTTGCTCGTAGGGCAATCCCGTGCGCCGACCGGCGTAGAGCACCTTTACCGGCTCGCCACCGAGATAGGTAGACGGTGTGAGCATGTTGCCCGCCATGCCTGCCGTCGTCGCACCGAGCAGCGTGGAAAAACCGACGCGATGGCCGATGGCGCGGTTCAGGACCGTCCACGCCCCCGCCTGGCAGGTCAGCAGCACCACCTTGACCGCGCCCAGCGACAGCACTGCCGCCAGGCCAACCTGCCCGACGGCCTCGACGGTCTCGTCAAAGCCGACAAGGTAGGCCATCAACGCCAGCAGCAACA
>CAZMBZ010000361.1:0-4579 GCA_964564285.1 uncultured Planctomycetaceae bacterium
CGAGGTCCCAGTTGAACTGCTTTCCCGTGCCGCCTCGGGCGGATTTGTCGAAGGCGTCCAGCAGCACGGCTGCGAGGTTTCGCCGCGATTCGCAGGCGTCGATCCATCCTCGGACCTCATCGAGCCAGCTCGCATCGCGGACGCGGAAGGCCTTGATGACTGGTGCCTGGACCTGCCCGACCATTTCCGGCGGCTCGTCGCCGTGCAGTTGCACATAACCGATACCGGTTCTCTGGATGACGCGGTTGATCGTCTCGGCGTCGGAGTTGACGAACACGCCGATTGTCGCCACCCACGGCGGGAGTATGTCCACGATCGCTCGCGCCTGCTGGGGGCTTACCCACCTGGGCGAATCGGCGAAGACCATGCCGATGGCGTCGGCGCCCATCTGGGCGACCTTCATTGCCTGGCGCGCGTCGCGCAGGCCCTCGATCTTTATTCGAACTTTCTGGAGCATTACAGCACTATATCCGCCTCCGGCGGCGCTTGCAATCGGCCGGGGGCAGTCGTAGACTCACGATTTCGCGGGCGGATTCACAACGCCCGTGGAGAAGAAACAGAAGAGGCAAGAAGAAACATTAGAAGGGGATTACATGGACCTGCCTACCGGTAGGCAGGTCCGTGTAATCCCCATCCAGATTCTTCTTCTGTTTGTTTCTTTTCGTCGGCGTTCTTCGCGAGGAGAACGTCTGTTTCGCAAGAAGCCTCGATAACGGAAGGTCAGAGCAATGAAGAAAGTTCGATTCGGCGTGATCGGTTTGGGCAACATGGGCAGCCAGCACGCCAAGTGGTGCAAGGAAGATGGTGGCAGGGATGTAGGCCTCGGGGCCGTGTGCGACATCAAGTGCGATTTGGCGAAAACCATCGGGGAAAAGCACAAGGTGCCGCATTTCACTGACGCGATCGAGATGATGGACAGCGGGCTCATCGACGCGGTGATCGTGGCCGTGCCGCATTACTGGCACTCGCCGCTGGTTGTCCACGCCGCGCGTCGCAAGCTGCACGTTCTGTGCGAGAAGCCGCTGGAGAGCCGCATAGGCCGGGCTCGGGTGATGGTCGCCGAGTGCAAGAAGAACAAGGTCGCCATGGGCGTCGTGCTTCACCATCGCACGCGGTCGATCATGCAGAAGATGAAGAAGATGATCGATTCCGGCGTTATCGGCGAGGCTTTCCGCGTCGAGATGGTATGTTCGAGCTGGTTCCGCAGCCAGGCCTACTACGACAGCGGCGCGTGGCGCGGCACGTGGGATGGCGAGGGCGGCGGGGTGCTCATCAACCAGGCCCCGCACCACCTGGACCTGTTCCAATGGATCGGCGGCATGCCGAAGAAGGTCGTGGGCATGCTTGGCACTCGGGCACACAAAATCGAGGTCGAGGACACCGCCAACTTCCTGTGCGATTACGGCAAGGGCAAGGTGGGTTACCTCTACGCATCGACGGCGGATGAACCCGGCGCCGAGCAGTTCACCGTCTGCGGCGACAAGGGAACGCTGATCTGCAAGGAGGGCAAGCTGCTTCACGGCAAGCTCAAGCAGCCCGTCAGTTCACACATCAACGGTTCCAAGGGAAGTTTCGGCAAGAAGGGCGAGCAGGGCTGCACCTGGAAGGAAGTCAAGCTGCCCAAGAAACGCGGTGGCCAGCACCTGATGATCATCAAGAACTTCGCCGCCCACGTGCTTCGCGGCGATGCGTTGTACTGCCCCGGCGTCGAGGCCCTCAACGAACTTGAGCTGTCCAACGCGATGTACATCGCCGGCTTCAAGGACAAGTCCGTCACTCTGCCGGTCGATGGCAAGGAGATCGAGGCCCTTATCCGCAAGCTGGAACGGGAACGATCCACAGGCAAGGGCCAGGATGTACGAAAGTCCGCCGACAAGGAATACGCCAAGCTGATGAAGCGGTAGCCCGTTGTCGGTTGTCCGTAGTCAGTGGCAGTTGAGGTCTGCTCGCATCAGCGAGCAGGGAACCGCCCGATCGCTGCTGCGTAAGCACGGTTGTTCATTAAGCACGGACAAGCAAAAATCGAGATATACACAGAGCCCAGCCGGCAGCGCCAGGTCCGGTTGGGTTCTTATTTGCGCGCCTGCAGGTGGCGGTTCCCCGGCGCGTCCGATAGCTCAGTTGGTATACTGAAAGACGCCCATGTGAGATAAATATGTCTCAAATGAGCAACCGGACCGGAGGGGTCGTGGTTTCATAGGTGTGAGAGAGTACCTTTGCCCTGTTGTCGATCTGAGCGATGCTCGCCTGCGGGGCCTGCTAAAGGATGCGATATATGCGATATGCGGATCGGGCGAAGCCAAGAACGCCAAGTGTCTGGCGATGGGTGTTGCTGGCGGGGTCGCTTGTCCTGGGGGCAGAGGCTTCCGTCGTCGCTGCGGGTTCGGGTGGCCCGGATGGGGCTTCATCTGCCACGCAAATTGAACTGGGCAAGCAGTACGATGCGCTCAAGCACGATCTCGCCAACAGGCGCACGCTCGACAAGCGCGCCGCCGAAACGCTTCGGCCGGAGTCGCTCATTCTGCCCGGCGACCGCGACCCGCTGGACATCGTCCTTCGCCGCTCGGCCGCTCTTGCGGCGGACCTGAAGCGCCTGGACGGGAAGGCGAAGCTGGCGGACCTAGAAAAGCAACTCGCCGCGCTTACCGCCCAGGCCGGGAAGGTTCCCACCGACAACGTCGCCGCCCGCCGCGCGCTGTTCAACCGGGCGAGCAAGCTTCGCCGGCGGATCGCGTTTTCCAACCCGCTGCTGGACTTCGACCGGATCGTCTTCATCAAGCGTCACAAGGCCATCTACCGGCACATGTGCGACCAGTTTTACGGCATGGCGCAGATGCCGGGCGGGGCTTTGTGCATCCTAAGCGGCGCCTTCAGCGACAAGCCGACGGTGATGGACGTTCTGGCGGATTCCAAGGTCACAAGCGGCAGGCTCAAGGGAGAGCGTCTCTGGGGCGGGCCTGACCGCAGGTGGAAGATTCGCTTCGACGGCCAGGGCAACCAGTCCGGCGAGAAGACCGAGGGTGGCTCGTTCCTGTCGCCGGATTTGTCCTTCGATGGCAAGGAGATCCTGTTCGCCTACGTCGAGTGTCGCGGCGATACCAGACACCGCCACCACACCGACCCCAACAAGGGCCACTGGGCCGAGGGACGATGCTACCACGTGTTCAAGGTAAACGTCGACGGCTCGGAACTCGTTCAACTGACTGATGGCACGTGGAACGATTTCGACCCGGCCTGGCTGCCAAACGGGCGGATCGTCTTCAACTCCGAACGTCGCGGCGGATACCTGCGATGCGGGCGGGTCTGCCCGACGTACACACTTTACGACATGGCCGGCGACGGCAGCGAGATCAACTGCCTCAGCTTCCACGAGACCAACGAGTGGAACCCCTCTGTCACCAATGATGGGCGGATTATTTACACGAGGTGGGACTACGTTGACCGCTTCGGCTGCACCGCGCACCATCCGTGGATCACCACGCTGGATGGGGCGGATTCGCGTGCGGTGCATGGAAACTTCGCCCCGCGCAGGAGCCGCCCTGACATGGAAGTGGACATCCGGGCGATTCCCGACTCGACGAAGTTTGTCGCGACGGCAGCGCCTCACCACGGCCAGGCGTTCGGCTCGTTGGTGCTGGTCAACCCGAACGTTCCCGATGACGACGCGATGGGTCCGGTCCGCCGTGTAACGCCGGAGGTCGGCTTTCCAGAGAGCCAGCGCGGCTCGCAGTGCTACGGCATGGTGTATCCGCTGAGCGAGGATTATTACATCTGCGTGTATGACGTCGGCGCGGAACTGCGAAAGGGCGGGTGGAACTTCGGCATCTACCTGGTGGATAGTTTCGGCAACAAGGAGTTGCTCTACCGCGATCCGAAGATCGCCTGCATGAGCCCCATCCCGCTCAAGGCCAGGCCCGTGCCGCCGGTGACGCTGTCGGTGAATCCTGCCAGGATCGCCCAGCGCGGCCCGGCGTATCCGGGCAAGCCCGGCGAGGCGACCGTCGCGGTCGTGAATACCTACGATGGCAAGCGTCCCTGGCCAGCGGGCACGAAGATCAAGTCGCTCCGCGTGTTCAAGCTCCTGCCGATGAGTATCCCGTCAGGCCGCAGGTGGATTCCTTTTGACACGGGCAAGCGGATCGCCCAGGCCGGCGATTCGACAGTGCCCGTGCGCCACGTGCTTGGCACGGTGCCCGTCGAGGCCGACGGCAGCGTACACTTCAAGGTCCCCGCCAACGTGGAGATATTCTTCCAGGCTCTCGATGCCAACGGCCTGGCTGTGCAGTCCATGAGGTCGGCGACGTACTTCCACGAGGGCGAACGCATACTGTGTGCGGGCTGTCACGAGCCCAAAGACAAGACCCCGCCGCAGACCCCATCACTGCCGATTGCGATGCGCCGCGAACCGTCGAAAATCACCCCAGACGTCGATGGGTCCAACCCGTTCAGCTATCCGCGCCTGGTTCAGCCAGTGCTGGACCGCAACTGCGTACCCTGCCACTCGAAAAAGGAAAACGTGCCCAAGGCGCCGAACCTCGCCCGCGAGCCCATTAAGAACAAGTGGTACGCCTCCTACAAC
>CAZMBZ010000362.1:0-1357 GCA_964564285.1 uncultured Planctomycetaceae bacterium
CAGCACAAGCTGGCCCGGAATGCCCTGGCCGAACGGAATGAGCGTCCAGCCCTTGCCGACGAATCCGATAACGATCATCGCGACGGTCATCAGCACGCCGCCGGTGCAAACGGCCGTCGAGGTGAAGGGCCAGGCGAACCACAGATTGCCCAGCATCGTAACCAGCACCGACAGGGTGATGGCGGACAGGCCAATCGTGATAACGACCCAGTCCAGATCGTCGTGTCGGGCGATGACCACCCTATGACGGACGGTCATCATCAGCGCCAACGAACAAATGTAGTACGCCAAGCCAACCGCCGCGAGCACGCCGAGGAACTTGCCGATTACGAAAATCGACCGCGTTACCGGCTTGGTTATGACTATCAGGGCGGTCTTGTTCTCGATCTCCCGTCGCAGCACGCTGGCGGCGCTGAACGCCGCGATCAGCAGGCTCGATACCCGAAGCGTATCCACGCCGAGGTCCTGAAGGAGCGTCAGGTCGGTCTCCGAGTAGTTCGTGGACATCGTGTACCCGCTGAAGGGCATGGTGAAGACCAACAGACCCAAGGTCGCCATTATCATTACCAGGAATACAGGCTGGCGGATGGTCTGAAGAAACGTATTAGCGCTGATGGACCAAAGTTTGATCATATTTATCTCGTTGCCGAGTTCTCTCGAATGAGTCTATCGATGTTACGTCCGTCGTGGCCGAAAGGTTGGCTCGACGGGCCGGATTGTATGTCCGTCGCCAGGCCGTGTAAATGCCGATGCCGCGCGCGACGCCCAGTCGAACCCGAAATATCCACCACCAGACCCCAAGCATTTTCAATGCTTGACCATTGGTTATCAGTCCCGAGGTGCATTGCATGAAGGATTTGAATAGAGGCAAGAATATCGCCCTGGCCGGGATCGTGCTCCAGGTTGCGTTCGTCCTTACGCTGCTGGTGATCTCCCTGAAGACGGGCTCCAGGGCGGCCATGGCGACCATGTGGTACTTCATCGGCGGCGTGGGAATCTGGCTGGTGACAGCCCTGCTGTTTTACAGCAGGAAACTGGCCCAGCAGGAACAGCAGGAGCTCGACGACCTGGACGTCAAGGGCGATTCCGGCGGGCTGTTCCAACGCGGGCAGGACCTTTCGCTCAGGCCGGCAGCATCGCGAGTCCGGTTCATCGAAAAATGGATCGTGCCCGGCTTTACGCTCCTCCTGGGCGGTTTCTACGCGGTCATGGGCGTGCTGAATTTCATGGCCGTACGCTTCCAGGCCTCCCAGCCGGAAGTCCCGCCGCTGGTCAACCTGGGTGCGGGGATACTCTTCGCGATCATCCCGGGTTTTCTCGCCTTCCTGCTCAGCCGCTATTGCACGGGCATGAGCAG
>CAZMBZ010000362.1:1457-4577 GCA_964564285.1 uncultured Planctomycetaceae bacterium
CATCAGGGCGTGGTGTTGCACTGGGGCCGAGCCCATGCCGGGGCGGTTCTGGAGCCGGGGCTTAGGGTGAAATGGCCCTGGCCGATCGACACGGTTCGGATGTTCGACACGGGCAAGGTTCATGAATTTCAGGTGGGCGTTGGCGAGGCCCGCGAGCCGATTATGGCCAAAGGGCAGGAGCTTCAACTCTGGACGCAGAAGCACGGGTCCTACGACGAATTGGACTTCCTGGTGGCGATTCCCCCGCACAAGGATGGACGCACATCGGCTCGCGCGACGATTTCGCCTGGTCTGACCGGGTCCGGCGACAGCCCGCCGCCGCCGGTGAACATTATCAATCTCGTACTGAACGTTCAGTACCACATTGCCGACCCGTACAAGTTTGGCTACCGCTACGTCGATGCCGCCAAGGTGTTCGAGGATGCGTCGTACCGCGAGATGGTCCGCTACTGCGCCAGCGCCACGCTCGACACCAGATTGCCCGACGCACCCGCTGACAGTCCGCAGGCCATAATGACCAGTGGCTGGGCCGAGGCCTCCAAGGGGCTCGAGGACCGCATCCGCAAGGCGGTAGGCCCCGAGGGGCTGGACCTGGGTGTGAAGGTCGCGGTGGTCCAACTGCTGGCGGTGCATCCGCCGGTTGAGGCAGCCGAGGCGTTCGAGGCCGTCCTTGCCGCCGAGCGCGAGCAGGATCGGGCCCGCTACGAGGCCGAGGGCGAGGCGAACAAGACTCTCGCCGCCGTTGCGGGCGACCCGGACTCCGCCCTGGAGTTGGCGATGGCGATTCGCCGTCTCGAACAGCTCGACAGCCTGGCGGATCTGCGAAAAACGCCCGGCGAATTCGACAAGTACCTTCGCGGCTACATTCGTCACGGCGTCGAGAGTCTCAAGATGCTCCGTAAGGACATTCTTCGGGAAGGTTTGCTGGGCAAGATCAGCGCCTCGGCGGATGCCCAAGGCGGGCAGGTCGGATATGCCAAACGCCTGCGCGAACAGATGGGCTCACTGGATGATGAACTCAAGTCGCTGATCGGGCAGATAGTCGATTGGCCAATGCTCGAAGACCTTGGCCTCGGCGGTACGGCGAAGCAGCGACTCGCCACCCAACAGGTCCGCAACCTGCTGGAGTTGCTGGATGTTTTCCAGGCCGGCGCCAAGGCTGACCTGGCAGGGCGGACGACCCTGGCGCGTCGCCAGGCAGATGCGCTCTTCGCTCGCGCCGCCGGCGAGCCGGCAGAGAAGGTCGCCAGTGCCGGGGGCTACCGGCTTCGCACGGAGATGGCTGAGCGAACCCGGGCCGAACGGTTCCAACGCGAACTGGTGGCATGGCGGGCGAGTCCGAACATGTACGTGCTGGACCGCCGGCTTGATACGTGGGATGAGGTCCTGCCCGGCATGGTCAAGTACGTCATCGGTGTCGATCCCCGAAAGCTCGAGATATGGCTGAACTGGGAACGCCAAGGCCGAGGGCTTCAAGGTGCCTTCGAGGGCGCCGAAGGCGCCGGCGAATAGGTAAGCAAGAAGAACTGCCGGCCGAGGAATCGTCGGCGGACTAAATATTCTGGAGAGATGAAGCAATGCGGAAAACAGCAAAAGACAGAGGCCGGAAAGGCGCCGTCGCCACGGTGCTGATGGTAGTGATCGTCGTACTGCTGCTGCTGGCATGGATGGTCCTGTTCAAGGTCGAGTTTACCGAGCACGTGCTTGAGCGAACGTTCGGCAAGACGACCTTAGTGCTTGACGGAAAGAAAAACGCCGGGCTGCACATCAGCGTGCCGCTGGTTCAGCAGATCGTCAACCTGGAAGGCAGGACGTTCGTTTTCGACGACTCGATGAACGAGCTGTCCACCAATGACAAGCAGATCGTGACGCTCACGACGTTCTGCTTGTGGCGGATTAAATTTCCTGTCACGTTCGACAAGGCGGTTGGGAGGATTCCTCCCGGCACCGAAGGCAAGGCGGGGCAGGAGCGCATCCGCATCAAGCTCCGCAGCGCCAAGAGCAGCGTGATCGGTCAGCGGAAGATGGAGGACCTGGTCAACACCGATCCGTCCAAGATGCGGATTGCCCAGATAGAGAAGGAGATTCTCGACGCGATAGCGGGCGAGACGTTGCGAGACTACGGGGTGGAGGTGACCATGGTCGGCATAAAGTCGTTCGGCCTGCCGGAGAAGGTTTCCGAGAAGGTCATCGCAACGATGAAGGAAGAGCGCCAGGAGGAAGTGAAGCGATACGAGTCGGCAGGGCAGGCTCAGGCGCTGGCTATTCGAGAGCGGGCCAAGGAATCCGCCGAGCAGATCCTCGCCTTCGCCAACAGAAAGGCCGGGGAGATTCGCGCCCAGGGCGACCGCGCCGCGGCGGAGTGGTATTCCAAGTTCGAGCAGAACTGGCAGCTCGCGGCCTTTTTGCGTTCGCTCGAGTCGCTCAAGAAGGAACTCCAGGGCCGAAGCATCTTCCTGATGGACGGTTCGAGCATCCCGGCCGTCAAATACTTCCGCAACGGTCCGAGCCTGCCGACAGGCGACGCGGGTTCATCGGGTGCCAAGTCGGCCAAGTCGGCCAAGGTACCGGAGGGCACGGGCAAATGAGCGACGAGAGCGGCGATATGGCGGAATCCAAACACGACCAACACGACCAACACGATCAACACGATCATGCCGGCGGGCAGAGTTGTTGTGGCCCGGCCCGGGTTGACGACGACGGTCCTGAGTTCACCGACCCAGCGGGAGAACATCTTTCGGCGGCGTTGCGGACGAGCTTCCGGTTGCTCGGGGCGGCGATGGTCCTTGGCGCGCTGGCGTTTCTGGCGGTGGGTTTCCAGTTCATTCAGCCGGGCGAGGTAGCCATTCGCACCGTTTTCGGCAAGGTCGTCGGCGTAACGCCGGAGGGTTTGGCTTACAACTGGCCGGCACCGATCGGACGGATCGAGAAGATCAAGATCAAGGAGCAGACCGTCGACGTCGAGGACTTCTGGATGAACGAAACTCGCGCCGACAAGGAGGAGAACGATCTGCGAAAGCGAACCGCGCCGCCCGGCGGTCTGCGGCCTGGCTGGGATGGGGCGCTTCTGACCGGCGACCGCAACTTGCTTCACATGCGGCTCAAGTGCAATTACACGAT
>CAZMBZ010000363.1:0-3222 GCA_964564285.1 uncultured Planctomycetaceae bacterium
CCGCGAGGCCGACCGAAAAAACAACCGCCCCATGCGGCAGGTACGCAATAAGCACATAAACATATGATTCATAAGGATATAAAATAGTTCTGACCCGTTTTTTGTTCCTTGAAGCGCAACAACCGCTAACAAAAAGGACATCATGGCGCTGCTGTTTGAAGAACTGGACTATCAGAAGACGGCATTGGGTGAACTGGTTCTGCGCCGTCGCGGGTCTCCGGCTGTCCCGGACGGGTTGGTGTACGAGGTCACGCTCGATGGCGAGATGCTGATGTCCAGCACTGTCAACGCCAGCGAGCGGGCCTTGGCGCGGCTGGCCCTGGAGGCCCGAGCCGGCCGGCCATGCGATGTGCTTGTCGGCGGGCTGGGGCTGGGCTACACGGCGGCGGCGGCGCTGGAATATCCAAACGTCCGACGGCTGGTGGTCGTCGAGCTGCTTGCGCCGGTGATTGCCTGGCACCGCGAGCGGCTTGTGCCGACGGCCTGCAAGCTGATTGACGATTCAAGGTGTTCCCTGGTCGCGGGCGATTTTTTCGAGCACGTCGGGCGCGGCTCTTCGGCTCGGCGGTACGACGTAATCCTGCTGGATATCGATCACTCGCCGGACTCCTGGCTCCATGCCCGGCACGGCGACTTCTACACCGGCGACGGACTGCGGGGGTTGGCCGCCCGCCTTCAGCCGGACGGGGTCTTCGCACTATGGTCGGCCTGGGAGCCGGCGGCGGAGTTCCTCGATGTGCTCGGCACCGTATTCCCATCCGTGCAGGGCCACGAGGTGCCATTCTTCAACCCGCATGTGAATCAGATGGATTCGAACTGGGTGATTCTTGCCGGGGGCTAAGCTGCCTGCAACAAGGGAATAGGGGACAGGGAATAACGATATAGTGAGCCAAAGAGCCCAAGAACATGGGGGATATTTCAAGGAACTATAGGGGTCAGGAGGAACTATAGGGGTCAGGAACCTTTGTTGTCATGTCGCGTTGGGCCAGAACTATTGGCGACGGGGCGACGGGTTCGGCAACGTTGTGCGGATTCACACGAAGCAGGTGGTTTGAATCAACCGGGATGGATCTTCATCTTCCGGTGGACAATGATCGTTGTCGCCAAACGGACGAATTCGAGTCCGATCGCGACGAACATAAGTGGATGGTAGGCCTCATGTCCCAAGAACTTGGCTGCAAGCGTCAACCAACCGAACGAGAGACTCAGATGGATTGCCCTTGCGGGAAATTGGGCGTAGCTGAGCCACAAGGCCCACTTCCGGGTCATCGCGAGGCCGTAGGCGGACACCGCCAACGAGAGCACGAAGACGATGTGGATCGAATGCGGGATTGAGAAGAGCAAAGGAGTCTGACGGTAGAGGTAGGCCAGGCTGATGGAGTTAAGGGCGTCGCCCAAGCAGACGGCGTCGAGCAGGGCCATTACAGTCAGCAGGATTCGGCTCCACTTGGCCATTGGCACTTCCCCTTTGGTTCTATCGGGCGTTCACGCTTACCGGCAACCCACACCAGCCTAGCCAACCTGGAGTAGCAGTGCAACGTGCAAATGGGCCAGTGCCAGAGCCACTTCTTGAGCATCCACGTCAAGCTTGACCGAATGGACGAGGCGATCCGAGGCAACGGCAAGCCGGGCCTTCTGCTGGGGCTATATCTGCCCTGCGGAAGGTCCTTACAGGGGGAATTAAGGTGCGATTGTCCTGCCTGATAGTAAAGTAGAGCGACACTGATTGGTTTGGTATGGTGTGGAGTTGGCTGAGCGTTTACCATTTTTAAAGGCAATATTACACAAGAATTTATATACAAAAGGAGAATAATTATGGCTGCAATCCCAACCACCATGACCGGCGCTTACCTGCCAGGCAACAGTACTGTTGAGTTCAAAGAATATGAAATTCCCGAGCTGAAGCACGGCGAGGTGCTGCTCAAGACCAAGTCATCCACCATCTGCGGGTCGGACATCCGCTGCATCTATCACGAGCATCTCGGCAAGGGGCCGGAAGGCTACCAGCCGGGCATGGTTGCCGGGCACGAGCCCTGCGGTCAGGTTGTCAAATGCGGCCCGGGCATGCGCCGCTTCAAAGAAGGTGACCGCGTGATTGTTTATCATATCTCCGGATGCGGTCTCTGCAACGACTGCCGGCGCGGGTACATGATTTCGTGTACCAGTGATGAATACCGCAAAGCCTATGGCTGGCAGCGCAACGGCGGCATGGCGCCGTATATTGTTGCCGAGGAAAAGGATCTGGTGGCCTTGCCGGATGAGCTGTCCTACTCCGATGGCGCCCAGGTGGCGTGCGGATTCGGGACGGTCTATGAAGGACTCGAAAAAATCGGCATTTCCGGTAACGACGCCGTGCTGGTCACCGGCCTGGGACCCGTCGGACTGGCCGCCGCGATGCTCTGCCGCGCCATGGGCGCTTCGAAGGTCATCGGCATCGAGGCAATTCCGGAGCGCATCGAGATTGCCAGGGAACTGGAGTTTCGCAAAGGCGGCGGCATCAAGCTGTTTGACGATGTCCTGATGGCGGGGTCCGACAATGTACAGCAGGTTCAGGCGCTGACCGGCGGCATGGGCTGTGAGAAAACGGTGGAATGCTCAGCCAACGCCAATGCGCGGCTGATGGCCGTTCAGGCCACCCGCAAATGGGGCAAGATTGTTTTGATCGGCGAGGGTGGCTTGATGAGCCCGGAGTTTGCTCCGAGCCGCGATATGATTCACGATCAGAAAACCATGTACGGCAGTTGGGTGACCAATCTGTGGCGCATGGAAGAGCTGGTCGAGCGCCTCGTGCGATGGAATCTGCGTCCGGCTGACCTGATTACCCACCGCTTCTCGCTGGCAAAAGCGGCGGATGCCTATGCGCTGATGGCCAGCGGCAAGTGCGGCAAGGTGGCGGTTTGCTTCGATGAGGAGTTGTCGGAAGAGTGAGCATAAATTGAAGTGCCATTCGTTCCTGACCCCTGATAGCTCTATAGCTGGTTGACGGATCAGATCGTCGGGTGGGTCTGCACTTGGGTCCAGCACTTACGGAAGAAGGACGAGAAGGATTTCGCGGCACAGATGCGTCAGCACGAGAACACGGTCTGGCCGTTGGGTGAGAATGGTTTCGTCAAGAAGCTGGAGTCCCTATTGGGTCGGACACTGCTTCCCGGCAAGCCCGGCCGACCGAAGAATGGCCCGAAGAAGGGAAAATAGTATGGTGGTTCCCGATATGTCCCCCGA
>CAZMBZ010000363.1:3322-4543 GCA_964564285.1 uncultured Planctomycetaceae bacterium
ATACAAGAGGCGGCGGCGATACTGAAAAGCAGCAAGCGGGCTTTCGTGTTCACCGGAGCCGGTGTGTCCACCGAATCGGGAATTCCTGACTTTCGCTCTCCCGGCGGCGTGTGGAGCAAGTACCGCATGATCACGTACCAGGAGTTTCTTGCCGATGAGGAGGCCCGGAGGGAGCAGTGGCGGCTTCACCGGGACATGTACAGGGAGTTTGCCGGCTGCAAGCCCAACGCCGCCCACAAGGTGATCACGGAGCTGTACAACAGGGGAGTTATCGAGGCCGTTGTCACGCAGAACATTGACTCGCTGCATCAGGAATCCGGCATGCCGGACGAGGACGTGCTGGAGCTACACGGCAACGAGAAGCGCGTCAAGTGTCTTGAATGCGGTGCGATGTACGGGCGTGACGAGATACAGCAGTTACTCAGCAGTGGTACGGAGATACCGCTGTGCGAGAAGTGCGGCGGCATTTTGAAGACAACGACCATCTGGTTTGGCGAACCGATGCCCATGGAGACGTTGGATCGGTCTTTCGAGCTGGCGGGCGTGTGTGACTGCTGTGTCGTGGTGGGCTCGTCGCTTACGGTGCAACCCGCGGCGGCGGTGCCTGAACATGCGGTAGGGACGGGAGCGAAGTTGATCGTGATCAACCGTGATCTGACTGCGATGGATTCTTACGCGGACGTGGTGATATCGGCAAGTGCGGGTGAAGCATTACAGGCTATCGCGGCACGGGTCTGAACTCTCAGGGCTATTCGGGTCAGGAACGTTGTTTTGGGCGTGGCTCGTGGGATGGTCGGAGCGTCCTTGGAAGCGTGGCATTCCGCCAGGGGCTCGAATTGGGCGGGAGCATGCTACGGGCCTCGCAGACGCGGCGATGGCGACTTCGACGTTGCGGCGGCGAGGCAGGTCTTTGCCGCTGGCGAAAGCGGCGAGTCTGCGTGCTGGTTTGCAGGCGGGTTGTCGCCGGTTTGGCATTGGGCTGACGTAAGTCAAACTCGTCGCGAAAAATCGCTTGCATGGGCGGTGGGGGTATCTATAATCGCTTGACGTTGGACGCTGGGCATATATCGTCCCGTACTGTGGAAGGTTATGGATAAATCGAGCATCACGCCGGAGTCGCCGCGCCACGCTGGCGCAGGCAAGTGGTTGGTTGTCATACTCTTAAGTGTGATAGCGACATGCCTTATGATCGAGGTCGGCAATGGTGCGGATGTGGCCCTG
>CAZMBZ010000364.1:0-4539 GCA_964564285.1 uncultured Planctomycetaceae bacterium
GAGGCTGTCACCATTATCCCGCCGCAGGTTTGCAGGTGGTTGATGGCGAAGTAGAGCATCGGCGTGTCGCAGAGCCCCACGTTTACGCACGCGGCCCCGCTGGAGGTGACGCCTTCGATCATCGCCTCGATCAGGGGCTTGCTGTGAGGACGCATGTCGTGGCCGACGACCAGGCGGTTGGCTGACGCCTGTCCCCGCTCGTAGCCGCTCAGCAGGCTGCGCAGGAACTGGGCTGTGGCGTGTCCTATCTTCCAGGCGAGATCTTCGTCGATCTGATCGCCGTAGAGTCCGCGTATGTCGTAGGCCTTGAATACCTTGTCGATGACGTTCATGCTTGCCTGCCTTTCGTTGCTCGCTTGCCGGGAGCATTTGCGTGATTATTCGCCATTGGACGCCCAAATGCAATCGGCAATCGGGTTTGACATGGCCGGGGCGGCTCCTATAATCAGCCATATCGTTACCCTCTTACAGGATGTCGCCAATATGAACTGGAATCGCGTTGGATCATGGACGACCTTCGCTGTAGCGGCTTTGTTGGGCGGGTGCGTATCTCCCGGCGGGGTGGATGGCAACCTTATCAATCGCTACCAACGGGCCGTGGCCGAGCGGGGCGCGCAGCCTCGTCTGAGCGACACCGGGATCGGATCGCTTCAACCGGCGAAAACCACCGTCGGCTCGCCGCTACCGGTTGAGGACACCGTCGTCAGCAAGACCGTGCGGATAGACGAGTCCTACAAGGTTCACAGCCAGCTCGATGCGGGCGCCAAGATGGTGAAGCTCACCCGCGTGTTGACCACCACCGTCAACGAGTCGGATCCCAACACCGGCAAGGTTCGCCCTGTCGTTTCGGTCGATAAGCGCGGGCCTTACTCCGTGGCTTACCCATCAGTCCCTTCCGACGTACACTTGGTCGACACATACCGCGTCGGTGCGGAGACCGGCCAGGCCGCCCTGATCCCCGGCGATCACAAGCTCATCAAGCTTTCGCTCGAAGAAGCCATCCTGCGAGCCCTCGCCAATAGCCTGGACATTCGAGTGGTAAGCTTCGATCCGGCAATTTCCCGCGAGGACCTGGTCCGGGCGGCAGCGGCGTTCGATTTCACAGTCTTCGGCGCGATGGACCGCATCCACGCTGAGAACAAGCAGGCCAACAGTTTCGCCGGGTCCATCAACAAGCAGCGCAATTGGTCGCTGGGCGTCAGACAGCACACGACGACGGGCGCCGACTGGTCGCTCCAGTGGGCCATGACGCGAGCCTGGGACAACAGCGACTTCTTCAAACTGCTCAATACCCACTACGAGCCGACACTCGTGCTTCAGGTGACCCAGCCATTGCTTCGCAACGCCTGGCCCGGGTTCAACCTCGCCCAACTGCGCATCGCGAGAATCAACACCAAAATCAGCGACGCCGCATTCCGCGACAAGGTCGAGGAGGTCATAACCCAGGTATACAGCCTGTACTGGACGCTCATCCAGGCGCGCCAAGGCGTTGAGATTCAGCGGCGACTGCTCGATCAGACGCAGGAGACGTACGGCATTACGCTGAGCAGGTCCGAGGTGGATGCCCCCAGCGCCACCATCACCCAGATTCAGGCGTCGGTGCGAATACGCGCCGCTACGCTCATCACGGCGAGGAAGAGTATTCTGGACGTTCAGGAGGCCCTTGCCAGACTGCTGAACGATTCACAGATCAACGCCCTCAGCAGTCACGAAGTGGTGCCCACCACGCCGATGGTAACCGAGCGGCTTGAGCTGGACCCGATCGATCAGATGTTGCTTGCCCTTCAGCACAATCCGCAGCTCGAGCAGGCTCGGCTTGGCATTGCGGCTTCGGAGATCAACGTCTCGGTCGCCAAGAACCAGACCCTGCCGAAGCTCGACTTGAGCGCATCGGCGGGGATTCAGGACCTTGGCGTCCAGGCCGACCGGGCGAATTTCGACATGCTGCATGGCGACTACGCGAGTTTTTCGCTGGGCTTGGCGTTTGAGTACCCCGTCGGCAACCGCGATCGCCTGGCCAACCTTCGCCAGCGCAAGCTCGACCGAACCAAGGCGATGGTGACGATGCAGAACACCGCCGACCAACTCGCGGTGTCCATCGCCGAGCGCATTCGCCAGGTGTACACCAGCCACGAGGAGATCGTCTACCAGCACGCCGCCGTCAAGGCCAGCGAGGCCCAGTTGTGGGCTCTCAAGGCCATGGAGAGAAAGCGCGCGCTTACGCCGGAGTTTCTTCAGCTTAAGTTGCAGGTCCAGGGCACGCTGGCAGGCAGCGAGCAGGCGGAGCTCCAGGCGATGGTCAACTACAATAACGCCCTGGCCGACCTGGCCAGGATCAACGGCACGGTTCTTGAGCTTAACCGTGTCGATATCGCCCTGCCGCGGGTTGTCAACGACAAGTGGACAACCCCCAAGCCCACCACTGCGACGACCGCCCCTGCCGCGAGGCCGGCGGGGGACATGTAGCAGCGGACCTCAGAGTCAACCGGTGTTGTTCCGGTCAAGTCAGGCGCAATCCGATCTGTCTGCCTGCCGGGCAGGTTCCAAACCTTCAGTTTCCCGGTCCATGCGCACTCGAACCGGACATTCGCCGCAGAAAAACCTGAAAAATCTGCTTTTTCAATATTGCGGTGACATACTGGTGTCACCGGACATTCCGATAAGTGTTTAGGAAACTAAGAAATGAGCGTAAGTCGAGTTTACAGGCTCTTGCGTCTGATTACATTGCTTCAAAGTAGCCGCGGCTACTCGGCGGACGACCTGGCAAGGGAGTTGGAGGTCAGCCGACGAACGGTGTTTCGAGACTTGAACATGCTGGAATTAGCCCACATTCCCTACTATTTCGACCCGGATACGGGTGGCTATCGGATCAGCAGGCACTTCTTCCTGCCGCCGGTGAGCCTGACCCTTACCGAGTCGCTGGCGATACTGATGATGACGGGCAGGCTTCGCTCGTCGTCGGCGCTGCCTCTGATGGGCCAGGCCGCCCGCGCGGCCATGAAAGTCGAGAGCGCCCTGCCTGTCGGCGTTCGCGAGCACGTCGGAAGCGTCCTGGCCCGCCTGCACGTGGACCTCGGCCCCGTCAGCAGGCACGAGGGGCTCGACGATATGTTCGACCAGATCAGTGGCGCGATCGCACATCGCCGCGTCTGCAAGCTGGTCTACATAAGCTTTCTCGAGCAGGAGCAAACCCGCCTGACGGTTCATCCGTTGCGGCTGGTCTTCATGGGCAGGGCATGGTACGTCATCGCGTGGTCCGTTCGCGACAAGGAGGTCCGCACGTACAAGCTAGGCCGGATCCGAAAGTTGACGGTGAGCGAGCAGGTATTCAACTCTCCGAGGCAGGAGGGAGGCTCCGCGGGCGAAAACATCTTTGGGCAGGCCTGGAGCATGATCCCCGAAGGCAAGGTGTACGATATTCACCTTCACTTCGATAAGAAGGTGGCGGGCAACGTCGCCGAGGTTCAGTGGCACGCGAGTCAGCAAGTTCAATGGAATGATGATGGTTCGATCGAGTTCCACGTCTCCGTCGATGGCCTGGGGGAGATATCGTGGTGGATCTTCGGCTACGGCGATCAGGTGGAGGTTATCTCCCCGCCCGAGTTGCGAGATCGCGTGGGCGAGACCGCCCGGCGAACCGCCGAAAGGCACCTTGACCTGGAGCCCAAGTCATGAGGGCCCTTGTCCAGCGAGTAGATTGGGCGGAGGTCATGGTGGCCGGGCGAATTGTCGGGCGAATAGACCGAGGCCTGCTTGTCTACATCGGTGTGGCCGTTGGAGACACCGCCGCCGACGCCGCACGCCTGGCTGAGAAAGTCGCACAGCTTCGCATCTTCGAAGATGAAAACGGCAAAATGAACAAGTCCTGCCAGGACGTTCGGGGGGGCGTCCTGGCGATCTCGAACTTCACCCTCCAAGCCGACACCCGCAAGGGCCGCAGGCCTGCCTTCACCGCCGCGGCAGGGGCCGAACTCGCCGAGCGACTCTACGACCCCTTCTCGACTGCCCTGGCCGAGCAATCCGTCACCGTCGCCCGTGGAGTATTCCGCGCCGCCATGCGAATCCAAAGCGCCGCCGACGGCCCGGTAAACGTCCTTGTGGAAGTCCCGCCGACGAAACCGTAATGGCCTTGCCCAACCCCGCCCGCCACTGCTGCCGCAACGCATCACCGGGCTCGCACACGCGGATTGTATAATCGGTGAACCAGCCCGCCCGGGGCTGGAATCGTCGAAGAACCCGAAGAACTTCGGGAGCAATCTCCCGCTTGGCGCGAAACCGTTTTCCCTTCACGCAATCTCAGCCAGCGAGTTACAATTCCGCCCGCAAACGGCCCGGGGCGACTGGATGGCAGCATTGAGGCCCTCGGAATTCTCCAGCGAGTCCGGCAAGATGGTTGGCCTGGAAGATGCGAAAACAAAAAGCAGCGAGACGAAAACAAGCCATGAGCGATATAGACATATCGATGAAAGGAATACCGATGAACGCAGAACCGCGAAGAAGAAGTACTCTGAAGTGTGCCCTTGCAGTGGTGATATTGGC
>CAZMBZ010000365.1:0-4538 GCA_964564285.1 uncultured Planctomycetaceae bacterium
GGACTCTTTCATTCCTTATCCCAAGCCGGTTCATCCCGGCGCTTTCGCTGACCCCCTTTCCTGCCAACTGCCGCCGCGCAGAACACGGCCCGGGCCCGAACCTGGACCTGTCGGGTCTAGAGTCTTCGCGTTTGCGTAAGATTCCGCATACCAGTCCGAGCACCACTCCCATACGTTGCCGTGCGTGTCGTACAGCCCAAAGGCGTTGGGCTTCTTCCCGCCTACCGAGTGCGTCTTTCTTCCGCTGTTCTGGTCGAACCATGCGTAATTGCCCAGGTCCGCGTCATTGTCGCCAAAGCCAAACCGGGTCTTGCTTCCCGCCCGGCAGGCGTATTCCCACTGGGCCTCCGTGGGAAGCCTCACCGTCTTGCCCGTCTTGCGAGACAACGCCTGACAGAAGGCAACCGCATCTTCCCACGAAACCGTATCCACCGGGTTCTTCGCCCCCTTGAACCTGCTGGGGTTGCTGCCGATCACCCCCTCGTACTGCTCCTGAGTAACCTCATGTACGCCCATGTAGAACGGCCTGGTCAGCGTCACTTCGCGGGACGGACCCTCATCGGCGCAGAGTTCCTCAGGCGACTTGTCCGACTTCAGGATCCGCTTGATCTCCTCGCCCGCCTTGGCCTGCTCGGCCTTGGAACTGCCCATCAGGAACTTGCCCGCGGGGATGAGGACGAGCTTCATCGAGACGTTCTTGCCCAGGTCGAGGGTCAGTTCCTTCTTGTGCTTTGCGGGCGGTTCGGCGACCGGGGCGGCTACCGGGGTGCCTGTCAGCTTGCTGGGCAGGGACGGCGGGCGTGTCAGCGACTCCTTCAAGTCCACGGAAACCCGGAAGCCTAAATCGCCCTCGATCCTCTCGCCCATCATGAACGCGCCACGGTACGCGGAACGGCAGCCGGCAGGCTTGTCGTAGGAACTGCCGCCGCGAAAAACACGGCACGAAGGGTACGAAGCCGAATCCGGGCCCTGCGGGTCTTGATTCTTGGCATTCGCGTAAGAAACGGCGTACCAGTCGTTACACCACTCAGAGACATTACCGTGCATATCATAAAGCCCGAAGGCGTTCGGCCTGAAGCTGCCAACCGGAGCCGTCTTATCATGCCCGTCGTTGTGGTCCTTGTCCCGCCGCATATAGCCACTCGTGTTCGACTTGTCGCAGTAGTTCCCGTACCTGTAAAGGTCCGCATCGGAATCGCCGAAACTGAATCGAGTCTTACTGCCCGCACGGCAGGCGTACTCCCACTGGGCCTCAGTCGGCAGGCTGACCATCTTGCCCGTCTTGCGGGACAACGCCTGGCAGAAGGCCACCGCATCCTCCCAGGAAACCGTCTCCGCCGGGTTAGCAGCACCTTTGAAGGTGCTGGGGTTCTTACCCATGACGGCCTCGTACTGCTCTTGCGTCACTTCGTAAACGCCCATGTAGAATGGCTTGCTGATAGTCACCTCACGCTGGGGGCCTTCGCTGCTCTCGTGGCCCTTCTCCGTTTCAGGGCTGCCCATTAGGAACTTCCCGGCGGGGATCAGAACGAGTTTCATCGAGACCTTGTTGCCGAGATCCAGCGTAAACACCTTCCCGGTTACCACGAGCAGATTCCCATACGCCTTGCGGAGGAAGGCGATCTGCTCTGAGAGGGCCTGACGTTGCGGGTGAGCCTCTTTGTAGAGCGCGGCGAGTTTCGTATCAGCCGCCCAGAGTTCATCGAGCTTGGGGACGATGTCACTGGCCAGCGGTTTGCCTAGTGCTTTCATGGCCTCGGCGAGTTTGACGACGCGGGGGTGCTTGTCGGTGTAGAGCGTGCGGGCCTTCTTGAGTTCGGCGGCGATGGCCTGAAACTGCTGGATGCGAGCGGTGATCTTGTCCACGCCCGCGGGCAGACCCGGCAGAGTCGGGTCCGCGCCGGTGTCGATGGCGGTCAGGTCGCCCAGCAGTCGTCCGGCCAGCAGGGCCATGCGATTCTCCAGCTCGCTCCAGCTCTCGGCGCGGACCTGGGCGAAGCGGTTGCCCACGGCCGTGCCGCGCTGCCAGTCGCAGATGCGGGCCGTCACCGACAGCGTCCCATCCGGCGATCCGGTGATCGTTCCGACGAGAAGATACTGCACCGCGCGAAGTTTGACGGCCTTGGAAAGGCCCTTGGTTGTCGGACGTTGAAGGTGCTCAACCAATCCGGCGAGGGTCAGATCGTCCTGGGCGCAGAAGCGGGCGAGCTGGGCCTGATCGATGAGTTGGTATTTTGCGGCGAACATCGGCAGCAGACGCTCAGCGAGGATCCTTCCCGCATCTTTGCCGGGAACGCTTCCGAAAACCCGAAATGGCGCCACGGCCAGAGTAGGTTTCCCCGCTGGCGGCTTCACGGGGGTTTGGGCTTCCTTCAGGCGACGGTTCAGGATGTCCTGTAGATACTTCGGGCTCAGCCGGCCGGCCGTCAGATCGGCGAAGACCTCCCGCCGCGTGCGGCTGGCGGTGTCGATCGCCGGCTCGGTTAGGGCCTTCAGGCCCACATCGTACTGCGCGCCGGTGATCTTGGACTCGTCGAAGAGCTTGCGAAGCGCGGCGAGCGACTTGTTGTTGGCAGCTTTGGCAGTCGGGTTGAAGGTCAGCAGGAATTGCGGCGTGAAGCCGCTATCGGAGATGATGACCGGCTCGTGCAGGCCACCCTGTTTCACCGAAGCCTTGCGAACGTTCTCGCCGAGATAGCCCCAGACCTCCTCGAACGTCACCGCACCGTCGGCGTTGGTGTCGGCTTGGCCAGATAGGGCCTGGACGAGAAAGTGCGTGAACACACCCGCCTTGGCCTCAGGCATCTCGAGTGCTTCCTGGCTGTCTGCCGAGCCGGCGATGGTGACGCGCCCCTTGCCCGCGAAATCGCCGAAGAGCTTGGTTGGGTCTCCGAAAGACTTCTTCACCGTGCTGGCCGCGTAGCAGCAGTCCAGGAACGTCACGAGCTTCTGCGATGGGATCTGGGCGAGGTACTTGCGTATGTCGGTGTTGGACAGGGCCGTGGCGGGCAGGGCCTTTGCCTGGGCGTTCTGGGTTACCCAGAAAGCCTCGTCGCCTTCCTTTGCGCCGTGGCCTGAATAGAAAATGACGACCAGATCGTTCTTGTCCACGCCGCGCAGGCCGTAAAGGGCTGCCTTGATGGCGCTGGGCGTGGCCTGGGCGCCGAGGATCAGCGTGACGTTTTCCTTGGGGAACTTACCTACCTTGGGATCGGTCAACGTGCCGTAGACAGCCCCGGCGTCGGACTCGGCGTACTTGAGGTCGCCGATGGCAGGGTCGGCGTAGTCGTTAATCCCGATGACCACCGCATGCCGCTCCGCCGGCCCGGCCGCGAGAACCGCCGCAGCAGTCCACAAAACACACAGACAAGCCAAACCCGCTATGTTTCTCATGTTAGTACCCCTATGAAGACAAGCTCTTTACAATAAGATCATAACGTGAAACTGAGGAACGTAGTAGTTCATTCCATCGTCATTTTCGATCGGTCCGGGGGAAAGTCGGGCGAGCCCTGACAACCGGGTAGAGTCGAGCGAATCCTGACGACCAAGGAAGAGTCGAGCGCAGACGAAGGCATTCTTCTTTAGCGAAAGCGGCGAGGGCGTCCCGATGTACATCGGGGCTTGTCGTCGCACCTGCCTACCGGCAGGCAGGCTCCAAGGGCTCCGCGTCTTCGTGGGGTTGGCGAATTGGGGCTGGCGTCGAGTTCGCGAAATTTACAGCAACGGCAACTGAGCACCATCGGCTGGGCGATTTGTGCGGTGGGTTACTTGCCGGTCCGGATTCGCATTTCCTCGGCTTGCTTGATTAGCTCGTCGTCGGCGACTTCGGGCTGCTTTTCAAGTTCGTAATGGAGGAAACGTTCGTCTCGGTAGGTCCATGGTGCCATGTAGCTGAAGAGGTCCAGCGGCGGGACCTCGTACCATGGCGGGGAAATTTCGGCGTGGGTTTGCAGCGTCTTATAGCCGTTCATTCGCACCTGCACGTCGTAGTCGCCATACCAGGTGAACGGCAGGGTCAGGGGGGTGCGTCCGACCTCTCGGTCGGAGACATAGACCAAGGCCCCGGCCGGCTCGGTGGTGATCTTCATTTCGCGTTCGACGCATCCGCCGAGCATTCCGAGGCCAACCACCGCAATAGTTATCCATAGCCTGTTCATAACAATGATTATCTACCAGAGAACAGGGCAGCCTGACAAGCACAAAATCCGCCGCCTGAAATTCCGATGTCCGCCACCGGCGCGACGCCGGTGCCAAAGGACGGCCGGCAACTCGCCCGATCGCGACAAACGGGAGATGAGCCATCAGCCCTCTTCAGCCTGAATGGCTGAGACCTGCCTGCGGCAGGCAGGTAGGACAGCCCAGGGCAGAGCGTAGCGCCGCCCTGGGTAAAGGATGTTTTTCCAAACGAGCCCTGTAAGGGCGGCACAACGCCTGGCGGAACAGCCGATCCCGCCCCTTCAGGGCTCCTTTGGTTATTTATGCCTGGTACCCAGGGCGGCGCTTCGCTCTGCCCCGGGCTAGGCTGCCTGCCTGCCGGT
>CAZMBZ010000366.1:0-3192 GCA_964564285.1 uncultured Planctomycetaceae bacterium
CTCTGCGTAAAGACCGCTTGGTATGTGCTGCCACCCGCACCGAACCGAATTCCGTTTGCCGTGAAATCACCGCCTTCCAGGTCGTAATAAGCGGTTTGGGTCGAGTTTTTTACGCACATATCCACGTTGCCGGCGACAGTGACAGTGCCTGCTTTCTGCACAAACCACCCGAGGGCGTTGCCGTTATTGTTCCAGCACATGATCAAGCTGCGGCCTCCCCCAATATTGAGCGCCCCACCTTCGACAGTAAAGCCGGGTTGTTCAGCATCCTCGGGAGTCGAGAGATACATGCTTCCGGAGTTCCACGAAGGGGCGGAAGTCCCATCCATGATGACGCTGTTATATCCGCTGTCGGTCCAGAAGTATCCACCCCCAATATCAACGTTCGAGGTGACCGTAATCTCACTTGTTCCCGAGCCCATTCTGGGCCCGTAAACACTGGAAGGAAGTTCGTTTACAACGGGGTCCGCAGACCAGTCCGGCGACCAGTTTTCCAATGTCGCCCAGTCGCCGATCGTATCGGCTTTCCAATAAGTGGTTGCCGCCTGCGATTGCTCCGCCGCGCCGACAACCAACATCGCCCCCACCGCCAGAATCGCGATTCTCGTAATCTGCTTCCGCATGTGCCTCTCTCCTTCTGTCAAACTGCTTCCAAGAGTTGATTGTGAATATCCGGCTGACAAGATCGTATTCATCTACACATAACTTTTAGCTGTACTTGCTTTTGTAGAACATCTATTCATCGTACAACCTCGGTAGTCAGCAGCCGTGGACCAGGCGGGAGTTTCCCTGAAGCCAACGGCCCCAAGCCAACCGCCCTTTTCTCGTCTGCGACTACTCAAGACATAACGGCTAACCACAGAGGACAACACACCGCCAAGCGACGGGCGGTCAGCGCCTGTTACTTCTCAACTGGTGCTTCCCTAGCAAAAGACACGCTCAAACCATGTTCTTCAAAGCGCTGCGCACTGCTTGCGCTATGCGTAGCACTGCTGCTATCGCACCCATGGCTCCCGGGGCATGCTCGGGATTTCAACTCCGGCGTCGCCCCTTCGACTGCGATCAGGACCTTCGCCTGCGCTTCAGCAAAGCAGGAAGGCCTGCGGCCAACATGACAAAGATCGTCGTCGGCTCGGGGATTGCGGTGACCCGTGTGTAACCGGTTTCGAAAAGCGTCACCGGCGTGAAGACCAGATTGTCCACAGTGGCAGCTTCGCCGGACGAGCGGAAATCGGAGTCCAGGATGCCCGTCAGGCTTGCGAAGTCCCATGTGCCCAGAAGGTTCAATGCCCCGCCGTCGATGTCGACGTAAACGGGCGCGCCTGGCTGGGTGAAGATGAACGGTGTGGCGTTCTTAATCGTAAGTTCGCCGCCATCGAGGTTGTAGACCGCCTTGGCGTCCGCATTGGTGCCATCACCGACATTGTTGCCCAAAAGGATTTGATTATTGACGGTCGCCGTGCCGGCGCTCTGCGTAAAGACCGCTTGGTATGTGCTGCCACCCGCACCGAACCGAATTCCGTTTGCCGTGAAATCACCGCCTTCCAGGTCGTAATAAGCGGTTTGGGTCGAGTTTTTTACGCACATATCCACGTTGCCGGCGACAGTGACAGTGCCTGCTTTCTGCACAAACCACCCGAGGGCGTTGCCGTTATTGTTCCAGCACATGATCAAGCTGCGGCCTCCCCCAATATTGAGCGCCCCACCTTCGACAGTAAAGCCGGGTTGTTCAGCATCCTCGGGAGTCGAGAGATACATGCTTCCGGAGTTCCACGAAGGGGCGGAAGTCCCATCCATGATGACGCTGTTATATCCGCTGTCGGTCCAGAAGTATCCACCCCCAATATCAACGTTCGAGGTGACCGTAATCTCACTTGTTCCCGAGCCCATTCTGGGCCCGTAAACACTGGAAGGAAGTTCGTTTACAACGGGGTCCGCAGACCAGTCCGGCGACCAGTTTTCCAATGTCGCCCAGTCGCCGATCGTATCGGCTTTCCAATAAGTGGTTGCCGCCTGCGATTGCTCCGCCGCGCCGACGACCAACATTGCCCCCACGACAAACAACGCCACTCCAAATACGATTCTGTTCCTGTTCACAAGTCCTCTCCTTATCCTATGGAGCCTTAGGCTCCTAGCCTGTGACTTGCATCATCGCAAGACACGTCCACCTGTGGCCTGGCTCCAGACCAGAAGGCAAACATCAACAACGACATGACACACCCACCGCTCGCAGGCGATCCTCATGTCAGCGCGCGTTTCCCACACGAAACTCCCGAACATCCAGACACATTCGCCCGAAGTTCGATGGAATCGTGTGGGCCTCTGTTGCTCCTGACCTGCTCTACGTCATTCTGCGAAGCCTTCGAACTTCATACCATGCGACCTCGCCGAATCCGCTCGACCTGATCTTATGCATTCTACCCCCCCCCGCCATTTTGTCAAACCCTAAATTGCAATTTGCGGGCAAGTTCGTGGTCGCCCCCTACCACATTCTCGCCGAAGATATGGAGTATTCTGAACTCGGCGACCACGGTTTCGACCGCTTACGACCGGACCACCTTCGCCGCCATTACCTCAAACGCTTGGAGAAACTCAGCCTCGAAGTCGATCTCCAAACCCACGAACCAGCGCTGTCTTCTCGGCCATTGGCCATGCCCGCCGGGCCGGTCACCACCTGGGTTCCTCGAACGGATGGCGGTAGCCGGTCTGTTTTGGTTTGGGCAGCGTCTTGATAACCGCCGCCGCGAATGCCAGGTCCGCCTTCGTGGTGATCTTGATGTTTCGCGGGTCGCCCATGACGATGCTCACCGGATGGCCCATCGCCTCGACGAGGCCCGCGTCGTCGGTCGCCGGGGCCGGCGACGCGTAGGCGTTCATCAGCAGGTCCACCCGGAACACCTGCGGCGTCTGGGCCTCCCACAGGCCGGCCCGGCTGACGGTCCCGTCGATCACGCCGGCCTCGGAAACCTTCTTCAGCGTGCCGTGTACGGGATAGCCGAGAATGGCTGCGCCCGTCTTGGCAGCCTCGGCGAATACATCATCGATCCACGGCTGGGCTATGCAGGGGCGGACGGCGTCGTGAATACAGACGAGCTCTGCTGCGGGGTCCAGCTCAGCCAGCGCGGCGCGGACGGATTCTGTCCGCGTGGCGCCGCCGGTGACGATCTTCACGCCCATGAACCCGAGGTTCGG
>CAZMBZ010000366.1:3292-4498 GCA_964564285.1 uncultured Planctomycetaceae bacterium
TCGGGGCTACGATCAGGTAGTCCGGCACAAGGTCGTCGAGCTTGCCGGGCCATTGGCCTTGTTCAACTCGATACCGGCACACCGCAACAGCTGTCCCGGCCACGGCGCGCCTCGCGTCGGCCTCAGCGGCGGCCCTGACGACCGAGTCGATTCCCAAGAACGCCATGGATGTCAGGCTGCCGCTGTGCTCGCTCTCTGCCTGCGCCTTGGCCAGATCGTCCTTGCACTGCCGGTAAGGCCGGTCGACAAGGTCGAGATATGACTTTGAGAGCCTTTTCGCCTCGACCAGGTCGTCCGGCAACGCCAGCACGCGATATGGCGCAAGGATGGGCCATGGAAAGGACACCTTCGGCTCGCCCGTCGGCATCGTCCCTGTCAGGCAGAAGTCTGCCAGGACGCCCATATGCGCAGCCGCCGCAATCCGTATGGCCGAGCCCGCTTGGCGACCGTAGAACGGGTCTGGGCCTATCCGCGCCGCTGCCAGGTCGGCGGGTACGAAATTCGAGTCCTCGGCGAAGGCTTGGAGTATTTGGCAAGCGAGCTCCTCGCAATGCATCGCGGTCAGCAATGCCATAACATCCCCGCTTGCGGACGCGTGACCAGCCAGTGCCCAGGCAGCATTGAGGTCCTCGATGGCCCCCTTGCGGTCTCCGTCGGCGGCGCGGATACGAGCCGAGAGCAACAGCACCCTCTCGCCGGACACGAACCGTAGGGGGTACAGCGTCTCCTCGTAGATACGGCGTACTTGACGCCGATTGCTGAAGTAGCAGCCCGTCTTGCCCGCCCCGCGCCGCAGCAGTCTGATCGCCGCCGCCTTCTCAGTCAGGAAGGCCCTCATGGCGACATCGTTGGGGTCGAAGGCGTTGGCATCCTGGTCGCGAAGGGAGGTCCACTTGCCCGAGAATTCGTCGGGCAACTTGTCGGTGGGGCCGAGGATGGTTGCTGCCCGCTCATAATCGAAGGCCGCGTTGTCGGCAGGCGCCGGCCGGGATGGCCCGATGGATACTGAAGTCGCAATCGCGTCGGCCCGAATGGCGAGCAGATGCTGCCGCATGGACACGTCCATGCCCCAGAACGTTATCACCAGCAGAGCCACAACAATTGCCAGCAATGCCCGCAACTTGGCGACGGGCCACCGCTCAGCCGGGACATGGCCGCGCCGCTTCCGCATGCCGACAAACCAAAGCCCAATCATCCCGACAAGCA
>CAZMBZ010000367.1:0-4486 GCA_964564285.1 uncultured Planctomycetaceae bacterium
TCAACGAACCGCGTAGCCGTTCGAAATGGAGTTGGGCCTTTGCCTGGCGCTGCTGGTCGGTCATCAGGATGTTTTCGTTGAGTTCTTTGAGCTGAGCGAGGATCTCCTGGAGAACCTGACTCCCCTCGCGCGAGCCGGCCTGATCGACCGGGGCCGAGGAGGCAACCCGCGGCGCGACAAGGGTCGGCTCGAAGGGCGAGCCCTCAGATGCATCCACACGATGCCGATGGTCTTCGTTGGCGCCCTGGCTATGCAGGACCGATGCCTCCAGTCGCGCAAGCCTGGCGCGATCGGCGCCGACATCGAGCAGATGCGCCCGGCCACGCTGGCGGACAAGACTTCCCCCGAGCCATAGAGCGCCGCCCGCCAGCACGCCAAGAATCAGAAGCCCTACCGCGGCGAGGACGTGATCGAGGCCTATTGGCCCATCCCGATGTCCTGCTACCAGAACCAACATCGCCGCCAGCACTCCGCCGCACAGGCTCGCCACCGCAGCGAGGCGCAGCGAAGTCGTCACCACCACAGGTGTGTCCTGGGTGGAGCGACCATCGCGTGGCTTGGCGGATTCGTCCATGGAGTCTCCTTGCAGCTAAGTTAGTGCGGATAGGGATTATCCCGACCTGCGGGAGACAACGCAAGCCCCAGACAAGCCAAACCAGGCCAAGACAAGCCAAGCCAAGAGGCGCACGAAAAGGCCGGCAAGTCGTAACGTTGGCATTGACCAACAAGCCCGTACATGTATACAATAATGTTATGATTACAATGCGAAAATCCGTCGAAAGCCGTCCCCGGCGCTTCGCCGGGGGTTTCACGCTGACTGAACTGCTGACGGTCGTCGGGATCATGGCGATTCTCATGGCCATGCTCACGCCGACGCTTAACTCGGCGTTCACTCAAGTTCGCCGCAGCGCTTGCGCAAGCAACATCAGTTCGATCATAGGCGGAGCGCAGCTTTACGCCCGCGCGGACTCCAAAATGCGCCTGCCCAATGTGAAGCCCGAAAAACTGGGCGACGATCCCGGCCCCAAGACCGACAACTGGGGCGATATGGTGAAAGGCAACCCGGGTTGTCTGACGCGGCTGATCAAGAGCAAGCATTGCCAGCGCGAGCAGTTCCTCTGCCCAGAGGCCAAGAGTTCGCGTAACTTCAGGAAAATGACGCTGGACGCCGACAAATTCGAATATGACACGTCAACAGGGGTCAGCACGCTGTCGTATAGCTTCATCTCGATGGTCTACAACGCGCAGTGGAAAGCTTCCGGCGATTCCGAGGGCAACATCGCGGCCAGGATGAGCATGAGCGTTGTCCCCGGAACGCTGCCGATCCTGGCCGACCAGAACCCGCGCTGCACCTTCGGCAAGCAGGCGCTCAAAACATACGCCCAACTTGACACCGAATCGGGCAACAGGCTCGGCATGAAACGCCGCCGAAACTCGCCGAACCACAGGCACATCGGCCAGAATGTCGGTCGGTGGGATCGGTCCGTCAAGTGGATCACTGACGCCAACAATCCAAACTCACCGGAAGACGACATTTACACGTCAGACTGTTCCAGCTCCGATGAAAAGCTAGGCCGACGTTTTAACATGGATGATTCTTTCCTGATTCCCTGAAAATGAATAATGTGAGTTTGGAAGGGCTGATTTTGTGTTTTTTGGTAAAAAAACAGGTGAACACCCGACAAGTCTTTACTGGACAAACAGATATCAAATTAGGGTAATTACCTTAATTTCCTTTGCTCCGAGTGTCGATATTGTTATTATGTTTGTTAGATCGTAATTCGCTTGAGAAGGTACTTGACCTGTTCAGCGGATGTTCATAAGATTTCAAAGTTACAATTGAATACGACCCCCTTTCGGACCGGTTCCCCCCCGGCCGGTTCGAATACAGGCGCGGCCTGCCGTCCCCCCCCCGCGGTAGGCCCGCCGCTTTTTTGCGCTCATGTTGTCACCCCTTGTACCTGCTTCCTGGGGAATCCTTCATGCGCTCGTGACCAAAACTGTCACTGCCCCTGATGATCGAGGGTCCCTGGGCATCACTTCACTTGGGGATAATTTCGCAGCACTCTTCCGAACAAGCCACCTGGAGAATTGCACCATGGCATGGCTTGCAGGCATCCGCCAGCGACAACGAGCAAGAATATCGAGCATCAAGGAAGAAAGCGCAGGTCCCGAAAAACATCGGGGCCGAGTACTTTTTATACTGACGCAGACGCGCAGACATTCGAGCCGCTCGCAGCAAAGGCAGCTCTCTAAACGGGCTGCTATGGTCGGCTTCTTGCGATGGTCACTGGCCGGAAGCGATGGCCGTCAGGATGGGCTGGATGACATTCGGCACGATTACGCGCGAAGCCATCTCCTCGCAGACTTCGCACTGGTGGGCGAATGATTCGGTCAGGTTGATAATCTCGTTCGGTGAAGGGTATTGCCGAACGGTGAAGTAAATGCTGATGGGCTCTTCCTCGTACTGCCCCGTGCGAACCTGATAACTACTGGAACGCGTCTCCAGCGACAGGCGGGCCTGCATGTGGCACTGCTCGTCCAAGGCCACCACCAGGCTCGGCTCGGTCTCCACGGCGCGGACGGTGGGATCGTTGACCATGCTGGCCAGGGGCGAGCCACTCAACAGCGCCTCAGCCACGATCTGGTCCCGATTGCCCCGGTAGTCGAGGTTGAAGCCGAACATCACGTCCAGCGTCTCCACGTCCAGTCCGCTTACGCCCAGAAAATACACGCATCGCTCCAGCAGCCAGGAGTGAAGGTGATATGCTTCCGCAAGGCTGGTCGGGCTGAAGAACCCAGCCGAGAGCTGGTGGACCTGCAACTCGGCCCACTGATAGCTGCCAGACTCGCGGTCTCCTTCCAGAACGTACTCGCCGCCCTCCCGCTGGTAGAAACTGCGCATCGCGGGGAAGTGCTTCTGCACGGCTTCGTAGAACTGCAACACCGTCTCCCGGCTGCGGGGCAGCGGCAGGGTGGTCTGCAGACTCAGGTTGACGAAGAAATCGTCAGTAAGGTTCAGCAGGTCAGCGTCCATCATATCCAGTCCTTCGATTCGACCTTCCAGAGCGAATCATGGAATGTACCCTATTGCGCCAACTATCTCAAGATGCTGGCTGGGCCGACTCGGAGCTCTTGGCCTTCTTGCTGAGCACCTCCAGGCGCGGGCTCTCCTGACGGACGAGACTGCCTGCCTCGACGGACGATGTAATATAAGAGTTGCCTCCGACGGTCACTCCACGCCCGATAATGGTCTCGCCACCAAGAATCGTGGCGTTCGGGTAGATCGTCACATCATCCTCGATGGTCGGGTGTCTCTGCAGGCCCTTTATCACTCGTCCACGCTCATCCTTCGGGAAGCTCTTGGCCCCGAGAGTAACACCCTGGTATACCTTGACGTTCCTGCCTATTTTCGTGGTCTCGCCGACGACAACGCCTGTGGCGTGATCGATGAAAAAACTCTCGCCGATCCGCGCGCCGGGGTGGAGGTCGGTGCCCGTCACGGCATGGGCGTGCTCGGACATTATTCGCGGCATCAAAGGCACGCCGACGGTATACAACTCGTGCGCTACCCGGTAGACAGTCACCGCGTAAAAGCCGGGATAGCAGTAGATGATCTCCTCGATACTCGTGGCGGCAGGATCGCCGTCGTAGGCCGCCTGGGTATCCAAAGCCAGCAGCCTGCGGATTTCGGGTATCCGCCGAAGGAAATCCGTGGTCATTCGCTCGGCGTCGGCGGCGCAGACACGCATGTCCTCGCAGGGCGACGAGGCCGCACAATCCGGGCAGCGATGCCCGGTGCAGATGCAGTGCATGATCTGCTCGGTGAGAGCCGAGCCGAACCGCACCAGCAGGTTGCCCACGTGATAGCCGACATTCTCTTTGGTCAGCAGCTTGTGCCCGAAATACCCCGGAAACAATAGCACGCGTATTTCCTGTAGAATATCGTATATCTTCTCGCGCGACGGCAGGAACATCTCGCCGATGCGGCGCGTCCGAGGCTCGGAGTCATAGCTGGCCAACATATCCGCCGTCAGCTTGCCCAGAGCGTCATTGAGCTGGTCGTTTCCTGTCATGGGGATTCCCTTATCGGCAACACGCCGATGCATATCATACCACGACTTGCCCAGGACACAACGCCCATGACGACCGATGGGTCAATAGGTCAATAGTGAGGCGGACGCTCGTTGACATCCGCCCCGACCGGGTCGACAGGCCCGCTGCTGCGACGAATGTTCTGCATCTCCTTCTTCAGGCCGACCAACTGGAGGTTCATCTCATCGACGGACCTGGATATCCTGGAGATGCTGTCCTCAAGGAAAGCCACCTTCTCCTGCAAAGCGATGATTCCCTTTTCCATGACATGTCCTTTCCGGATAGAGGCCTGTCCCATGCCGCCCGCGCCTGACGTGGCGGGCTCGATGTTGCTCTCACTATCCATTCTATGCTACCCGCAACGCGACGCCGAGGGATATGTCATGGACCC
>CAZMBZ010000368.1:0-4463 GCA_964564285.1 uncultured Planctomycetaceae bacterium
AAGTGGCAGGCCCAGGATAAGTTACGGAAGTCGGGCGGACGTACTTGGCCTCGTAGCTGGCCAGTGAGCCGCCGGAGCCCGAGCCGTCCGCGCACGCATTCCACCCCCCATCTTCGCAACGCGACACCCTCTATTTGATCTTTTAAGGGCTGCCCCCATGTCGCCTTTACTTTAACCCTTTCCAAAAGACATAAAACATGCTTTAGGGCTGACCCTGGTTTTTCGAAGTTCCCCTAACCCGAACAAACCGATACCGCCCCTCAGATCCAGCCCCCGTAACATATTGCCGCCCGCCGCCTCCCAATTCATCAACATGATCAAAATGCAGATGCCCGGCAAATATCGCCTTAACCTCCGTCCGACTTTTTACCAGCTCACAAAACTCAAGCGTCGACGGCGTCTTAGTCTGGACACCCAAAACTATAGGCCGCTTCCATCTCGCAATCGTCGCGGGCAGAAGGGATTCAACACCAACCGGAATATGCATAAAGATAATACAAGGCCTACCCGTATCCAAGAGCTCCCGAGTACGAACAAGCTGCTCAGCACTTATCTGATAATCACTGTCATCAAGAAACAACAGGTTAACCCCGCACATCTCCTTAACATACCAGTCCAGATTCTGCTTGGTTAACGCCGCAAATCTGCCATGCCAGTACTCCCTCTTTGTACGCTCGGCGGGCTTACCCCATTCGTGATTGCCAAGAGCAAAATAGAATGGCACCCCAAGACTATTCACCGCGCGCGCGCCCGCATCAATATTCGCCGCCGTAGGTCGATCGAAATAATCTCCCGTATTCGCCACAAAATCAGGGCGGATCCTCCGAACCGTTCGCACAAAACTAGCGGCTTCTTCAGCCGGCTCGCGAAAAACCCTGGAGCGTCTGGCCATACGCTCTTTCAACTCCGAATCCCGCGCATCACAGTGACAAAGATGATTGTCCGTAACATGCAGAAAATAGAATTCCTTATCAACTCCATCTATCTGGAGCCCAAGCTCATTCTCGGGCAATTGTCCCCACATGTCAGGGGCCCCCGAACAGCATCCCCCGGCTGCCAAAGCCGCCGCCGCGCCAAGACCCGCGACTCGCAAAAACTCTCGTCTGCTGTAACTATCCATTACAATTCCTCAACTTTCCTTAGCGGTTTGATTTGGCGCATTCACATCCGAAGAACACGGCATGAATTAATAAGGACATCGCGGAAGAGGCTCGGTAGATTGAGATCAACGACGATCTTCAATCATAAGGAGCCACCACGATACACTACAGGCATGTTACCGAAAAGGAACGCTATTTCATATACAATATGAATTTGGCTGGCTGGTGCCGGGCGAAGATCGGCCGGGCCATTCATCGTCACCGGAGCACCATCGGACGCGAGCTCAAACGCAACGCGAATCGATGGGGCCAGTATCTTGACGATTACGCCGAGCGACAAGCCAGGGAGCGGCGCATGGCGGCTGTCCATCGGGACTATCCGGGATATGCCCTTACGGGCACACTACGAACAAAGATATGCCCTCACGGGCACACTACTAGCGAAGATGTCGCCTTACGGCGACCTGCCTATCCCGGCGCGCCGGGACTACCGCCGTAGCGGGCCGGGTCCTTTGTTCCCGCAGCCGCGAAGCCCGCCAGGCGAAGTCGGCAAGAGTCGCAGTGGCCGCACGCGAGGCCTTCGGGCGATGGGTCGTAGCAACTGTGCGTCAGCGAGTAGTCCACCCCCAACTCCAGGCCGGCGCGGATAATCTCCGCCTTGGTCATGTGGATCAGCGGCGCGTGAATGCGGTAGGTTCCCTTGCCTTCGACGGCGGCGGCTGTGGCGAGATTGGCAAGCCGCTCGTAGGCTTCTATGAACTCCGGACGGCAGTCGGGATAGCCGCTGTAATCTATCGCGTTGACGCCCAGGAAAATGTCGAACGCCCCCACCACTTCCGCACAAGCCAGGGCTATGCTCAGGAAGATCGTGTTGCGGGCAGGCACGTAGGTGACGGGAATGCCCCCGTCTTCGGCGCGGTCCTTGGGCACGTCTATCGCGTCGGTAAGGGCGCTTCGTCCGAAGCCGCCCGAGGCGCTCAGGTCCAGCCGGACAATTCGATGGTCCGTAACGCCCATCGCCGCCACCACTCGCCTGGCAGCCGATATCTCGAACCGGTGCCGCTGACCGTAATCAAAGCTGATGGCGCTGCAGGAAAATCCCTGCCGACGAGCGATCGCCAGCGTCGTGGCCGAGTCCAACCCGCCCGAGAGCAGGCACACCGCACGTTTGTTCGTTTGTTCTGACATGCCCAACAGGCTACCACGCCTTTACTGGGCTGTGCAATCCATGTAGTATGGATAAAAGCTCGAAATCGCTCCGTCCGCGACCGGCCGGAATCGTTCACGAGCAGACCTTACCCTCAAACAAAAGGAACTCGGCGTGGCCGAAATCGAAACATTCGAGAACCCGCATCCGAGTCGCGACTACGTGATAACGCACGTGGCACCGGAGTTCACCAGCGTCTGCCCCAAGACAGGCCAGCCGGACTTCGGCACGATCGAAATCGAGTACGTCGCGGACAAACTCTGCGTGGAACTCAAAAGCCTGAAGTTCTATCTGCAGGGCTATCGCAACGTGGGAGTTTTCTACGAAGACGTCATCAACCAAATCCTGGACGACCTCGTCGCGGCCCTGTCGCCGAGGCGAATGACCGTCACGGGCCGCTTCACTCCGCGAGGCGGAATGCATTCGGTCATCCGGGCATCCCACGAAGGCAGTCTGCCGCAATGACAAACAAACGCCTGATTGTCGGCCTGGTCGTCATGGGCATTACGCTGGCCGGGGCATTGGTTATCCGCTCGGCGCTCGACCCATCCCGGCGGGTTGGGAACAACCGGACCGGGGCGATCACGACCAATCCTATTCAGATCATGGGCACCCGCTGCTCCCTCACTGCCGTACCGGCGAAGGGACAGCGCCGGCAGGCTCAGCGAGCCATTACCTCAGCCGAGCGTGCCTTGCGGCTGGTCGAAGCCCACATGAGCACGTACCTCCGATTCTCGGAGCTATCGCAACTCAACCGCGCGCCGATCGGGGAAGCAATCAAGCTCTCCGAGGACACAATGGACGTGCTTCGCCTGTCACGCCTGCTCGAAACGCAGACTGGCGGCGCATTCGACGTGACGTGCCTGCCTCTGTTCATGCTTTGGGCTCAGGCAGGCAAAGCCGGGCGGCTTCCCGGCGAAGCGGCCCTCGCCGCCGCGAGAGCCAAGTGCGGCTGGGACAAGTGGAAACTGCTGGAAGACAGTGCGGTAAAGAGCGTGGAAGGCGCCGGCTTCGGCCTCGGTGGAGTCGCCAAGGGATGGGCAATAGACCGGGCCACTGAAACGATAGCCGCCGCCGGCTGCACCGGCGCCTTGGTCGAGGTCGGCGGAGACATACGCTGTTTCGGCCGACCCGGCCACAAGGACAAGTGGATCGTCGCGGTTCAGAACCCATTCGACCAGGAGGGCAATAACTTCTTCGGCACGCTGGCGATTAACGACGCAGCCGTCTGCACGAGCGGCAACTACGAGCGGTTCACCGTAATAGACGGCAAGCGCTACAGCCACATCATCGACCCGCGAACGGGCAAGTGTGTGGACTTTGCTCCCTCGGTAACGGTCGTCGCCCCCACGGCCGCGATGGCAGACGCCTGGGCAACGGCGCTTAGCGTACTGGGGTCCGAGGGCTTCAAGCTATTGGACGCCAACAGCGGAATCGAGGCAATGCTGGTCGTCGGAGGTCCGACGGACTACCGCATCCAGGAAACGCCCGGCTTCTCCAAGTTGCTGGACAAGCCCATCCCCCGCTCGCAGACAAAGGAGAAGTCCCAGGCAACAATCAATTTCGGCAGGGATGCCGGGGCAAAAAGAACCAGCAATGATTGACGCGGACACACTCAGATAGAAGGCGAAGCTGTTTTAATATACGCCTTTACCATTGCTGAATGTCGTTTCTCTTATCCCAGGCATCCCTGCCAAGTCACCTTGCTTTTTCTAGGGGATATACCGTACGATAGTTGATTGACAGCAACCATGGGTCTCCGTCTCCCGGGGTGCCTCTGGTTTAATCGTACTCTGATTCGGAGGCCTGCTTGGTGATGACGTACTCTCTTGAAACACCCCGCGTGAAGTGTATTGCCTGCCTTTTGACGACACTGGCGGTGCTGACATCGTCGGCATCGGCGGCCCCGGCCGCGGGGAACAAAGAGTTCTCCGACACCGCCGTCGCCGCCTCGATCAAGCGAGCGCAGAAATTTATCTTCAGCAAGCAGAGCCCCAATGGCGACTGGGGTCCGTTCAACCTTGGCAAAAACAGGACCTACGAGGATGGCCCAACCGCCCTGGCTGTCTATGCGCTCCTGGCCAGCGGCGTCAGCGCGGCCGAGCCGCGAATGATCAAGGCCCTGGACTGGATGGCAACCATAAAGACGGACCTCA
>CAZMBZ010000369.1:0-2050 GCA_964564285.1 uncultured Planctomycetaceae bacterium
GAACGCCGTAACGGTCAAGCTTGTCAAGTCCGGCACCGCTCGGGCTAATTACTACAGGGCCTCCTTTGCTCCTCGCCTCGTGGAGGTCACCAAGGACGGCAAGAAGATGCCTGTCCTGGTCTCCGGGTATTACTACAAGAGGGGCGCTCGCGAATCTGGTTCCGCCCGGGTTCAGGTTCTCGCTGAAGGTCAGTGCAGATTCGGCGATACCATCCGCAAGGTGTTGGTGATGGATCGCAACCGGAACATGACATTGGGCGACGTGGTCACCCGGAAGGTCGGCACTCGCCAGTATAAGTCCGCAGACTACTTCCATATCGCCAGCGAAAAGGGGCAGTACTCGATGGCCTCCCGCGCCAGCCTCGTGCCTATGGGACAGCCCTGCCAGGTGGCCGGCAAGTGGTACCTGGTGACCGGCGGCAATATGAAGATCGAAGCCAAGCCCTTCGGCGGCAAGATGGGCAAGTTGGCCATCAACTCACCCCGCTGGGAATGCATGCTGATGGGTAACGGCCACAATCTTACCGTCACCGGCGGGGCCGAACTGGCGACAGTCCCGGCTGGGGAATACCGGCTGCGGATGTTCCGCCTTTATCGCCAGGCCGGCACCACTAGGGCCTGCCCGAATATCTACGGTAGCCAGGCCAAGCCGATAACGATCGCGGCAGGCGAGAGGACATCGCTTTCGCTGGGTTTGGATATCACCTTGTCGCTTCGGGCGACGATTTCCAGAAACAGGGTGCGGTTTTCAGTCAGCCAGGCCGACGCGGCCGGGTCGCGAATCAGCGTGATTTACGGCAAGGACGGCAGGCGTCCCCCGGCGCCGCAGATTGACGTGATCGACCAGGCCGGAAAGATTGTGTACACCGCCAAACTGGCCTATGGCTGAGGCGGCACATGCTCGCACACATGGAGTGTGCCCAATAGCGTCAAAGGCCAGTTCGACCTCCGTTTGAAGTATGACCCGGCGCCCTACAAGGTGACCGTCAAGCCGGCAACGCTGACGCTGCAATAGCACGCCCTCGGCGAGACCCGACGCAAGCCGGGGAGTGACAACAACACAAGTCCCGGTCCGCCCAGCGCTGGCCGGGATTTGTTGATTCGGCGCCGAGGCTTTGGTCTCGGTACGGGACCTTTCGCAAATTGTCTTGGTCTCTGGCACGCTGAGCGTATTACTAAAGTACCGCTTCAGTTCGGGCCGATAGGCCCAAAAGCATCAAGTCGAGTTATTGCAGCATGTTGGGCAAGCGGGCGAGACCGATTGTGGCCGAATCCGCCGGTAGTCCATTGGCCGTTCTGGCTGGTAACTTGGGCATTTCAGTGATCCTGGCGTGGAAATGTTTTGAGAGTTTCGATAAAGTGAGCAAGCAACATACAATTTGTCCGCGCCTCCATGGGGGACATTCATCGACCTGTCGGCACGCCTCAGTCGCGGGCATTTTCGATTGGCCGAACTCCAAACTCTTGCCGCGCCTGCGCATCGGCCAGGTGACGGGGCTTTTTTCGCTTTTTTTTCGCTTTACTTCCCCGGCCGGCGGTGTAGCCTTGGCGTCGGCACCGGACTCAGGTCTTGGTCTGGACTCGCTCTGCATCTTCTATCCAAGCCTAGGCCGACAAATACGGGACGTCACTAATAAGGACGAATTTCCGTTCACGTTTACTACATACGGAGAACATCCAGTATGAACGCCGATTCTACGCGAACGCGGCCGTTTCGTTATTTGGGGGCTTACCAGACGCCGCATAGATGGCGAATACCTGTAATGGCGGCTTTGGCTGTCTCGGCAGCTTTGGCAATGCCGGTTGCGGGTGCCGATAAGCCCGCCCCAGCCACCGCATCCGCTGCGGACAAGGCTGTCTCGCCGGTCATGCCTGAGCCCAAGGCTGCCTCCCAAGCTCCCGCCGCGACCGATGCGCCGCTCATACCCGCGCCCAAGTTAGCGCTCAAAGCCGAGCCGAAAGTTGCGCCCAAGCCCGCGCCCAAAGCCGAGCCTAAAGTTGCACCTAAGCTCGCGCCGAAAGCGGAGCCGAAAGTTGCGCCCAAGCCCGC
>CAZMBZ010000369.1:2150-4436 GCA_964564285.1 uncultured Planctomycetaceae bacterium
AACCAGCTTACCGGCAACGACGACGTGCTGTCGCTCGATTACACGACCGCATGCCTGTTCGGACCCGAGGCCCAGTCGGCGTCGCTTTCCTATGAGGCGCCGGTCTGCAAGATGGACCGTTTGCGATGGCGCGGCTACGGCAATTGGGCGAACTATGAAGCGTCCGTAACGACTCCGCAGGCCGGCGAAGATTTCAACGGCTACGAGTGGCGAATCGGCGGCGAGCTGATCTGGAACTTCTACCAGCATCGCGAACTGTTCGTCGATCTCATTGGTGGTGCGTACTGGTGGCACGTTTACGTGGACAACAAGACGACCCAGCAGACAGGCGATGGCGACTTTTTCGTGCCCTACGTGGGCCTGCGAATGGAACGCATTACGGATCTGTCAACGACTGTCGGGCAGGCCACAATCGAGCATAACTGCGAGGCCATCGGCCAGACGCCCGCACGGGACATGGAACTTCTGGGCCGAACGCCCGTTGACGGCGATTGGTTCCTGGCCAAGTGGGACCTGCTGCATTCGTTCTACCTGGAGCCGGTCCTCAACCCCAAGGCCTGGCGGGACGTCAAAACCCCCGAGACCTCGACCCTGGCCCACGAGGTGCTGCTGCACTTCCGCGGGCAGTACGCCTTCAGCGGCTACAGGCTGATACCTCAGAACGAGTCCACCGTTGGTGGGTTCTTCTCCGTGCGAGGATATCCGGAGTCTGCCGTCGCCGGCGACACGACGCTGATTGGCACGGCTGAGTACAAACTCCACGTCCCGCGCCTGCTGAAGCTCCAGCCCGATCCGGGCAAGACTCCGCTTCCGCTGGTTGGCACGCCGTTCCGCTGGTCTCCTCAGACCGTTTACGGCCGGCCCGACTGGGATTTGATCGTCCGGGCGTTTTTCGACGCCGGGCGGACGATGAACACGTGGCGCCGCAGTGCTCAGGGCGAGGACAACTATACTCTGATGGGCACCGGCATAGGCGTGGAACTTCAATTCTCGCGTTATGTTAACTTCCGCGTGGATTGGGGTATTCCGCTGCGAGATCTGGAAACTACCACGCAGACCGTCAACGCCGGCGACTCCAGGGTGCATTTCGTAGCGACCTTCATTTATTGATAATCCGAGCCGGGGAATCCGGCTCGTTTTGACATGACGGACCGAGAAGCTAAAGAGCGAGCACGAACCTCGTGCGGCTTTCATGGGAGCATTGGCTATGAGTATTAGACAAGTGACGGGGCTTGTTCTTGCGGGCAGGATGATCGCGCGCCTGGTGATTGGCGGCACGATCCTGGCGATGCTTTGCAGCCAGGGCGCGATGGCTGCGCCGCAGGGCGAGAATGTGGTCAGCGGAAGCGCCACGTTCGATCGGGCCGGAGGCACCACCACGATCACCGCCTCCAACAGGGCCATCATCAACTACTCGAGCTTTGACGTCGCGGGCAACGAGGCCGTCCGCTTCGTTCAGCCAAGCGCCACTGCCACCGTGCTCAACCGTATCCAGAGCGCCAGCCCGACGCATATCAACGGGTCGCTTCAGGCAAACGGCATTGTTTATCTTGTCAACCGCGCTGGCGTAATCTTCGGGCCAGGCTCGGTCGTCAACGTCGGCGGGCTCTACGCCGCGGCCTCCAGCATATCCAACCAGAACTTCCTGGCCGGGATCAACCAGTTTACCGACGCGTCCGGAGCGGTGGTCAATAACGGCACGATCGTGGCAGACGCGGTTGGACTGATCGGGCGGACGGTCGCCAACCACGGCTCGATCGTCGCCGTTGACGGACTGGTTACGATGGTCGCCGGCAAGGATGTACTTCTGAGCGAGGAAGTCGGCGGGCACATAATGGTTCGCCTCGAAGGCTCGGCCGAGCAGGTCACAGACACGCCCGGCGTCGAGAATACCGGTTCGATACAGGCTTCCGGCGGGAGCGTCCTGCTGGGCGCAGGCGACATGTTCAGTCTCGCCGCTCGCCAGGCAGGCAGCATCAAGGCCGACGTGGTTACGGTTAAAGCTCAGGCCGGCGTGACGGAAGTCACCGGCTCGATCGACGCTTCCGGCACCACTGGCGGCAAGGTGGAAATACTGGGCGAGAAGGTGTCCGTCAAGGGAGCGACCATCGACGCTTCCGGCACGCTGGGCGGCGGAGTGATACTCATCGGCGGCGACTACCAGGGCGCCAATCCCGACCTGACCAACGCACAGCAGACCTTCGTCAACGCCTCCAGCGTACTCAATGCAGACGCTGTCGAGTCCGGCGATGGCGGGAAGATCATCGTCTGGGCCGACCAGTGTAC
>CAZMBZ010000370.1:0-4431 GCA_964564285.1 uncultured Planctomycetaceae bacterium
CCCCACTATTGATGTTTGAAACAAGTAAACTCAACTACCCCGCGAAAATGGCTGAAGAACGTCGGGGCCGAGTACTTTTTATACTGACGCAGACGCGCAGATATTCGGGCCACTCGCAGCAAGGGCAGCTTTCTAAACGGGCTGCTAAGGTCACCCAAGATGCTTATTGGCCTTTGCCCACCCCACCCGCGTCCCGGCGATAGGACCGCTCTTACTACTGGATTGCGGCGGCGGCTTGTTCTTCTTTGAGCCTGACCACCTCGAATATCTCTTCGGCAGTGGTGGCTTTGCGCAGGTCTCGGCGGAAGACGTCGAAACTCAGGAAGCGACTGATCCTGGCCAGGGCCTGGATATGCTGTGCAATCAGATCGATCGGGCTTAGCATCAGGACGATCAGGTCCACTGGCGCGCCGTCCACGCTGTCGAAGTCCAAACCGTCGAGGCACCGTCCTATGGCGATAACGGACTTACTGGTACCGGAGTATTTGCCGTGCGGCAAGGCCAGTCCATTGCCTATGCCGGTGCTTCGGACGCCCTCTCGTTCGAGCACTGCCGCCAGGGCGGCCTCGGGGTCGCCAATCGCACCGCGAGCAGCCAGCAGGTCGATTAGTTCCTTGATCGCGTCGTTTTTGTTGTCGGCCTGGAGTTTGGCTTTTATCCACTTGCGGTCAAGCATGTCAACCAGATCCATATTGGAGATACCTCCGCCTTGCTGATGTTTGTTTTGTTGTTATTCCTGGAGTCTTTTCGCCCACAGAAGCCTCAAAGGTCGCCGGAAAAGAAGATGAGAATTCATTTCTTCTCAATGTTTTCCGCGGCCCCTGCGAGAGATTTTTCTATCTCGGCTGGGTTTGCGCCGCCTATCGCAACCTCACCAGTTTCCTGGCAAAGGCTTTGTATCGACGCTCAAAACCATCCATATCCTTGGAGATATACCGCTTAAACAACGGCAATGCTACCTGTCGATTGTAGGATCTCGTGCCGACAAGCTGCCGGGCAAGCTGCTGGTCGGTTTCGCTCAGGGCGGCGACGAGCCTTCCGGCCTCGGCGTCGGCGAGCAGTTTACCCCGGCCTGGAGCAAACTGCGGATCCGTCCGCAGGAAGACAGCCAGTGCCCAGACCTGGCCGTAGTAGCCGACAGCCCGTTCCGGCGCGCCGAGCTTTACGGCGTCTCCGCCGTCCATCACCAGCAGTTTTTCCAGCGGGATCCACCAGTCGTTGATAATTGCCTTTCGCAGGTCCGTAAATCTCGATACGTTGCGCTCGGGCGTGAACCGCACGGTCGGACCGTCGATTTCATAGCCTTCGCTCAGCGTGGCCAGGCCCTCTTCAATCCACATCGGCAGGTTGTCCTTCATGCGATAGTGCAGCAGTTGGTGGAGCCCTTCATGCGAGGCAACCGCCATCGAGCTGAGCCCGCCGATGTCCCAAAAGACGCACACCCCTTTGTAGCAGTATCCGCCGGCGGAGATAGACGAGTAGGTACCCCACTGCCCGCCAACGATCGATTGCGTCAGCCCGGCCCACTCCTGCCGCGTGGCCATCATGTAGACGGGATAAGTCCGGGCCGCCGGCTTGGCATGCAAGCCGGTTATGTCCAGATAATTGCTGTGGGCCGCCTCCATGAAGCCCGGGAGGTAGTTGAGTATCTCCGGGCGGCTGGAGGTGGTGTAGATGCGGTAGTGCTTGCTCGTCAACTCACGCCCGACGTTGTTGCCGACGTCCCAGCTACGGCTGGCGAACTGAACCCTCATGGGCGTTGGACCCTGCCCGGAGATGTTGGCGCTGTCACAACCGACGGCACCCGCCAGACACACCGTTAATATTGCACCTGTCCACTTCATCAAGTCATTGTACAACCCTTCGGGCAAATCGCGAAACCGATCACAGGCTTTTTGCTCGCCCTGCCGACGAAAAATAGTGCTGGCCAAGGGCTGAATCGAGGGGATAAGATTGTTGTTCATGACCCGACGGGCGAATGAGCGGCGAACGCTGCCTCGCGAACCGGGCTTAGAAGGAGAATGTCGGATGAAAGTCCGTGCAATAGCTGTCCTGCTTACGGTCTGTCTGCACCTGACCGTCGCGGGGGCCGCGAAGCCCGCGCCCCCCCTTGCCGACCGTCTGCCCGCCGGGACATTGGTATACGTCGGCTGGGCCGGAAGAGACCTCACGTTCGACGGCTCGATGTTCGGTCAATTGCTCAACGACCCCGATATCGCGAAGATCGTCCGGGCTGTTGGCCAGGCCGCACAGGGGGACATCCGCGGCGACGACGAAAAAAACGCCTTCGGCCGGGCCTGGTCCATGGCGGACATCGCCTGGCAGCACCCGGTAGCCGTTGCGCTGATCGACCTTCAAAAGGGAGACCATGGCCCCGACCCCACGGGCGTACTGCTTATCGACCTCGACACCGACCGCGAGGCCTTCGCCAAGCAACTCGATGGCCTGCTTGACCTCATCAAGGACGAACTTCCGCTGACCGAAGCCACTCTCGGGGGCGTGACCTACCGCATCCACCGGCCTGACAAGGGACCGGAAATCTCGATCGGCTACCTGGACAACACGTTGTTTGTCGGAATCGGCGCGGGTGCTCCCAAGACTCTTATCGAACGAACCGTGGCCGGCAAACTCTCTGCCGACAAGAAGTTCGCCCAATGCCTTCAGGCCGTCGCAGAGGGCAAGGTGCAGATGGCGTACTACCTGGACATTACAACCCTGGTGGGCAAGGTCGAGCAGTTCGCCCCGTCGCCCGCCGCGGCAGGCGGGCAAGGCGCGCCCAAGCAGTCTGCCCAGAAGATTCGTGAACTGACGGCGGCAATGGGCCTGGATAAGGTCTCGGCCATCGCGGGAGCAACGTGGGTCGTGGACCGCGGGCTCTACAGCAGAACGCGGGTCTTCACGCCTGCCCCCCACCGCGGATTGCTGATGGCCCTGGCCGGGCCGGAAATTACAGATGCGGACCTGGCCGGCGTGCCGGAGGATGCGGACTTCGTCCTGGCCGCAAGGCTATCAGCGCAAACGGCATGGGATGAACTTCGCCGAGCGATCAAAGACGCGAGCCCCGAGGTCGATCAGGAATTCGCCAGGGGCATCGGTGAACTGGAAGAAAACCTGGGCATATCCCTTGGCCGAGGTCTGCTCAGCCAATTGGGCGACCGTTGGGTGCTTTCCAGCGCGCCGTCGCGAGGTGGCTTCCTTGCCGGCACGATGCTGACGGTGGACGTCAAGGACCCTGTCAAACTGGCTGGGGCCTTGAAGAAAATCGAGGCTCGCTTGCTGCCGCCACCCGCCCCTGTCGGCGACGATAAACCCAGCCCGCGTCCGTCGCCAGACCAGCCAAGAGTCGAGACGATCAAGTTCGCCCGAGCGGATATACGATATCTCGCCCTGCCCTCGCGCCGCGACCCCATGCCCATCGCCCCCGCCTGGACCGTGCATAAGAACCGCCTGATACTGGCGGGCTACCCGCAGGTCATACAGTCCGCCGTCGCCGTCAACGGCGCAGCCAAACCCTTGACGCAGACCGCCGACTTCCGCTCAGCCAGGGGACAAATCGCGGGCAAGCCGTCGATGCTCTTCTACTGCAACGGACCAAAGATGGCCCGCCAGGTATACCACTGGGCAATGGTCGGCTGGACCATGGCTGCAAATGCACTGGCCGGCGAGGGCGTCATGGATGCCCGCGCGTCCTGGCTGCCGCCGCTGGCTACCATCGAGCAGTACCTCCGCCCGTCCATTGCAACCGTCTGCCCAGATACCGACGGAATCACCTTCGAAAGCTACGGCTCCCTGCCAAACGCAACCCCCCTGGCGGGACTGATGCTGAACCCCCTGATGCTTTGGATTTCAGTGCCTGCCGCTCAAGAAGCCCGCGAAAAGGCCCTGGCAGCGCGAGACCTCAACGAGCTGAAAATGATCGCCATGGCGGTGACCATGTACCAGCTCGACCAGAGCAAGCTGCCCGCCAGCCTGCTGGACCCAAAGATGCGAGCCTACCTCGCCAACGACCGCATGCAGGCCGCCCTGGCTGCGGGGCAGTACATCTACCTCGGATCACAACTCAAAGGTGCCGACCCCAAGAACTCCGCGAAAACCGTCATGGTCTACCGCCATGACAAGGACGCCCCGTTCGTACTGACCGCATTCCTCGACGGAAACGTCGAACGCGTCGAACGCCAGAAGTTCCTGCAACTCCTCGCCGCCCAAGGCATCAAACCCTGACAACCCATGCGAACCGCTTCCCGCCGCCCCGACAAAGCTTATCGCGGTAGGGACCGCCGTTTCCGGCGGCCCCCCGCACAGATCCGTACGTGAAGAACTACCTCATACGGCTCCTGCCTTGAGTCGAGCGCGAAATCGTTGCAGCTTCACGCACACCGTGCAATCCGCGTGACTCGCGTTTAATCCGGCGCGGTGTCCGGTGCGAGACGG
>CAZMBZ010000371.1:0-4416 GCA_964564285.1 uncultured Planctomycetaceae bacterium
CCGCCCAAAGATCGGGGAGAATCAACTGTCAATGGTTGGTGAATAATCCGAGATTGACAAGCCTCAACCACCCGGAATCCGCCCGCCGCGTGCTTGTCTTTTGCGGCACCGGTTGCACTTGACAGGCGAATGCCCCGAATTGGCTGTCAACTGCACCAGGGTCTGCCCGTGCGAGCCTTGGCGGCGGCGATGGCCTTGTTGCCGATTCCTACGTCCTTGGCGATCTCGAAGTCGAACATGCCGACGAGGATGTGATCGGCGCCGTTTTCAAAGGCCCACCCGAAGGCGTTCTTTGGCGGGATTGCGCCGGCGGCCATGATCTTGAAGGCGATCCACGGCTTGGTGACCTTGTTCATTACCTTGACGGTCTCGGCGGGGTCCGCGCACCAGTAGCCGGGGAACTCGCTGTAGGGGCCTTTGATTTCCTCGGGCTTGGGGGCCGTGGGATACTTGTGGTGGTGGAACGTCTTGATGTAGAAGTCCGCCTCGACGCCTTCGGCCTCGCAGACCTTGATGGCGTTGAGGTCGTGACAGCCCACGCCGGATGGCACGCCGTGCAGTTTGGCGACCTCGACGGCCTTGGAGATCAACTCGGCGCCCTTCTTGCCCTTCCTGCCCAGCGGGTCCGACCGGACTCCCCATACGTAGAAGGCGTCGGTGCCCGCGTCGGCGAGTTCAGCCACCATGCGGGTGTACGCCTTCATGTCATCGTTGATCGGGGCGGTCGGGCAGATGATCCACTGGATCTTCCCGCCGGCCTTGCGGTGGTCGCTGAGGATATCCACGATGCCCGGAGGGTTGTGTACCGACATCGTGTTAATGCCACACTCCTCCGCCAGTTCCAATGTCTCGCGAATCTTCTTCACGGTGTTGTAGTGGGCCGCGAGGTTGTAGACGTACTTGAGGTCCCGGCTGTGCGTGTAGTGCGTCAGCAGGTTTCCGCCAAGCAGCATACGGCTGATGTTCAGCTTGCCGATCTTGCCCGTCGGCAGTGTCGCCTTGCTGGAGGGCACGGGGGGCTTGGCGGCGGGCTTGGCTGCCTCGGCTGCGCTCAACGGGCCGCCCTGCATAGCCCCGGCCACAATTGCTCCACCTGCCGCTCCGGTAAGAATGGAACTCTTGAGAAAGTCTCGACGATTGTGTTTGTTCGAAGCTTCCGACATAACCAACTCCTTCCAGGCCGTGTCCCGGCCGGACGATACTGACTTGATTTGACGAATCTATAGGACAAACACGCGAAAAACGTCCCGGTTTTGCCGGCGAAGAAAAAACCGGCTGGTCCGGCAACCCAAACGCGTGCTTCATCACTTCGTGGATGGCGCTACTTGCCCGAGTCGCAGGGCTTGCCGTCGCGGATGGGGATCATCACGATGTTGCGGTACTGGATCGCGCCGCCTTCGGATTGCAGGCATATCTTGCCCGGAACCACCTCGCAGTCGGTTGCCACGTTCTGGAGCAGGTTGTTGACGTAGATCTTCAGATCGCCCTGGTTGAGGTAGATCTCGTACTGGTTCCATTCGCCCACGGGACGTTCGTTGGTCTCGTGCATCTTGATGGTCCGTCGGCCCTTCGTGCGGTCCTTGGCCGCGGTCATGGGGAATTTGTCGATGTTCCATATGTCGCCCATGTTGTCCTTGGCGCCCTGACATTCGATTGACTTAGGCCAGACCTTGTCCTGCCCGGTCATGCGAACCAGCACGCCGCAGTTGCACTTGCGAATGTGGCGGATCTGCAAGCGGAGCACGTAGTTGGTGTAATCTTTTTCCGTGCGGATGTAGCCCGAGGGCCTGCCGGTGACGTCGATGGCGGCGTCCTTGACGCTGAAGGTATCCTTGTTCTTCTCCAGGGGAACGGTCCAGCCGGTCAGGTCCTTGCCGTTCAGCAGCAGCTTCGCCTCGCCGTAGTTTTCCGTAAGCTTGCGGACCTCGACGTCCTTGAACTCCACCCGCATCGGCGCGCCCTGGTGAAGCTGAAGCGCCAGGATGCCTTCAAGCGTGCGGTCCTTCTGGTCGTTGTCGATCAGCTCGACTGTCTGGTAGCCGTTGAGCTTGATGAGGATGTGATTGCCCCGGCAGGTGATTTCGTACTGGTTCCACTCCTCCGTCTTGGTGCTCTTGTAGTAGCCTTCCTTGATGAGTTGGGCCTTGTCCGAAATCTTGCTGACGACACGCTTGTTGAGCTTGTCGCCCTCGCGGTCGGTCACCATCAGATCGCCGACGTTCACAAGCCAGCCGCGGCGTTTCTCGTCGTACAGGAACCCCACCTTGCCGGGCGCTTCCTGCACCTCGACCTGGTAACCCCGGACGACCCACTTGTTGGGCGACTTGCCCGTGTCCACCCGCTCGCTGCGGAACTGAACGCCGGAGTTGTTGCGGGACCCGATCCGGAACTTCAGCCTGAGCGTGAAGTTGCTCAGCTTCCCGCCGTCCCAGATCAAAAACGTGTTGCCATGGGCCTTGACCTCGGCCGTCGTCTCGCCGCGGATAACGCCGTCCTTGACGCTCCACAGCCGGGAGTCTCCGTCCCAGCCCGACAGGTCCTTGCCGTTAAAGATGCTGACGAAGCCGTCATCCGCGGCCGCCGCCAGGCCCGCTGTCGCAAGCACCATCGCCAGGGCGACCATTACCACCCGGTTGAGTTTCTTGATCATGACAAATCTCCCACTGTGCTGTTGTGAGTTCGCCGGATATTTCCCGGCTTGCATCATGCCCGTCTCGATACGCATCGGGATCGCAGGCCTCTACGATAAATCTACCATGGGTTGAGCTATTAGCAAGCTCTAAGGTTACCCGAGGCCGGTTAGAGTTCGGGTTCTTCCAGGGGGACGGGGCAGTAATCTTTTCGGCCGCAGTTGGGGCAGTGCTTGGCTTGCCAGATTTCCTCGAGCATGTCCACGACGGGGTCGATCAGGTCGGTCTGGTCCGTCCAGATTCCGGCCTCGAAGTTTCGGCGGCGCGGGCTCTTTGCTCCCAGGCCAGCCCCGGTGAGGTTGGCCGAGCCGAGGTACATCCACCGCCCGTCGGCGACGAGCACCTTGGCGTGGACTCGCGGGCAGCGTCGCATTTCCAGCGTGGCTGGGATGTGCTTCTTGAGTTGTGCGATGAACGGTCCGCTCGGCACGCCTCCGTGGAGGAGCCGGACTTCCACGTTTCGCCGGGCGAGGTCGTCGAAGACGTCCAGTATGCTGCGAGCGCGTCTTCGGCCGGGGGCGGGCACGTGCAGGTCCTTGACGTTCGCCGTAGCGACGAAGAGCCGATGACGGCAAGTTTCCACCACCTCGGTCAGCACGCAGTCGAAGTGGTCCTGGTTGAGTACTGGTTGAATCATGCTCTATCTATCGGCCAGGGTCCTTGGATTGGTGGAGGTGATCGGGCGTTGACGCCGGCACCGGCGGGCCATACCATCTATCGCACTGTCTTGGCGAAGCTCAAATGCAGAGCGTAGGCCGATGTTTCGTCGGCCGGGTCCGGTTGGACCTGTTGAGAATATGAGTACCTGGTCGCACCAGGTAGCAGGGCAGGGCGGGCGCGGCCGGTGCCGGTCGCGCCCGCAAAACTTTTATCATTCTCACCATTGTCGATGTCGTCATTTGCGGCGAGATCGCGGGGAAGGGATGGTCATGGGTCTGCTGGACTGGCTGAGAGGAATATTCGGCGGTGGCTACGAGTCGCAAAAACGGTCCGACGCACGCGGGCGCGCCCCCGAACCTTCGCGCCAGGCCAGGCGAGGCCTGGGACTGATGGACCTCTCCCGCCGCCTCAGCATGCCCGCCAGCGACTTGCAGATGGTGCCCGTCGAGTACAACGAGTTCACCATCCCCAAGCGGCGCGGCGGGAAGCGAACCATCCACGCGCCCCAGCCGAAGCTTAAGGCTCTCCAGCGACGGATTCTGCGGCGAGTGTTGGGCAGGCTTCGTGCCCACCCGGCCGCGATGGGCTTCGAACGCGGCCGATCCATCGCCACTCACGCTCGCCTGCACGCCCGCGCCTCGGTCGTTGTGCGGATGGACATCCGGGACTTTTTCCCATCAACCACGACCGCCCGCGTTCGGGAGTACTTCGCCGCGATCGGCTGGTCGAGCGAGGCAGCCATGCTGCTGGTGAAGTGGTGTACCCGCGACGGCCAACTGCCCCAGGGCGCGCCGACGAGCCCGCGTCTCAGCAACCTGGTCAATTACGGCATGGACACCCGCCTGTCGGCCTTGGCGGCCAAGATCGGCGCGACCTACAGCCGATACGCGGACGACATTACCTTCAGCTTCGCCGAGGACAATCGCAGCGCGATCGCGTCGGCGATAAAGGTCACCAAGGAGATCGTCAGCGACTACGGTTATCTGCTGCACCTCAAGCAGAAGCTCTCCATCCGCCGCCGCCACCAGAGGCAGTCGGTAACCGGCCTGGTCGTAAACGACGGCGT
>CAZMBZ010000372.1:0-490 GCA_964564285.1 uncultured Planctomycetaceae bacterium
CCGGAATTGAAGAAATATTCCCCTGCACCTGACAATGTGCATTTTACCGGGGCTGGCTGTGCAAAACTCAGCAAACAAGTTGCCGAGTGCATCGCCGCCGCCCTGGCCGGCCGGGGGAAGGCCGAGACGCCGGACAAAGATGCGATCGGCGCGAGCAAGGCGGTCAAGCAGTTACAGGATGACTTCCGGAAATTGAAGTTCGGCATGTTCCTCCATTACAACATGGCTACCTACAAGGGCGCCCAATGGGTCGCGGGCTACCATAGCGCCGCCGACTTTAACCCGGGCGGCAAGGTCGATACCGACGCCTGGGCGGACGCGGCTGTGTCGGCGGGTATGAAGTACGGCGTGCTGACAGTGAAACACGTCGCGGGCTTCTGCCTGTGGGACAGCAAGTACACGACCTATGACGTAATGAATCCCGATTGCCCGTACAAGCAGGACTTGGTGGCGCAATTCATCAAGTCCTTCAAAAGCCGCGGGTTGAAGG
>CAZMBZ010000372.1:500-4398 GCA_964564285.1 uncultured Planctomycetaceae bacterium
TACTATTGCTGGCGCCACCCGGGATTTGACAAAGGAAAGAACAACGGGAAGTTCAAAGTCCTGCCGCCGGAATGCGACCCCGCAACCCATACGCTGAAGGAGCAAAACGAATTCCAGAAGAAACAGATCGTAGAACTCCTGACAAAGTACCCCGATGTCTTCTACATCTGGAACGATGCGCTCGATCCCAAGATTATGCCAGCCGAGGAAATCCTGCCCGTCATAAGAGGCGCGCGACCCAATATCATCGCTAGCTCAAACTGGTGGAGCTGGGGTAAGAAGGGCACGCCCTTCGTGGATATCGCCGTTAAGGAACTGCGACATTTTCCGGAGACCAATAAGGCCCCCGGCGAAACGTGCTGGAAACTGGAACAGGGATGGTTCTGGAACAAGGGCTGCCGCGCAGGCAGCGCAAAGGGCGTCATGGGCAACATGGCCAAGGCCCATGCCAGAAACTCGAACTTCCTGCTGAATGTCGGCCCTGACCGCAATGGCAAGATCGAGGAATCGAGTATCAAGACATTGGCGGAGATCGGAAAGTTGTTGAAGGCCGGATCCAACCGCTGACCGCTTGAGTGGCGATGACGTGCCGATGCCCATGGAGCATTGAACCGTGGGGCTGGAATTGTATAATCTCACTCGTCTATGCTCTTGCGATTCCTGCGGGGCTAAGATTGGTCAGTTTAAGTAAAATATATTTGCGCAGACTGAAGGAATAGTCTGTGAACGATCAGCCCCGGAGTGCCGGAATGACAAAAAACAAGCCCCGCAGTCAGTAAGTCCAGGCTAGGCAAGAGTCCGGCGGAGTCTGACGGGCGCATAAAGACCAAGACCATTGAGGCCGCCACGAGTCACCCGCGAAGCTGATCTTGCTTAATGGGTTCCTGGCATACTGAGTTCTATCGAAAGAAACCCCACGGCATGAGTAAAACACAGACCAGCACACATACAGGCCCTGTCGTACTGTCGCCGCGCGAGCGGAGGTCATTTGACGCCGACTGGCTGTTCCATTTGGGCGACGTCGAAGCCGGCCAGTCACCGGAGATGGATGCGGACAGTTGGCGGAAGCTGGACCTGCCGCACGACTGGAGCATCGAAGGGACGATTTCCAAGGATAACCCGTCCGGTTCTTCCGGGGGATTCTATCCCGGCGGGATCGGATGGTATCGCAAGTCGTTCGTTGCCCCGGCTGAGTGGGCAGGCAGGAAGGTTGCCATCGAGTTCGATGGCATCTACTGGCAGAGCGACGTCTGGATCAACGGGCATCATCTGGGCCATCGGCCCAACGGATATGTCGGCCTGCGGTACGACCTGACGGACCACCTGAACATCGACGGACCTAACATCCTTGCCGTCCGCGCGGACAATTCCCGTCAGCCTAACTCGCGGTGGTATTCCGGCTCGGGGATTTACCGACACGTGTGGATGAGCGTTACGGACCATGTTCATCTGGCACGCTGGTCGCCGCGTATTGCCACGGATGAATCCAGCAGCGACGCGGCCTCGCTGACCCTCACGTCAATCGCGTGTAACGATACCGGTTCGGCTTGCGAAGTGGCCGTGCGCTCGACAGTGCTGGACCCATCGGGTCGCACGGTGGCGACGGTCGAGTCCAGCCAGGCCATTCCCGGCGGGAGCGAACACAGTTTTAAGCAGGAACTGACCTTTGAGAATCCGGACCTGTGGAGCCCGGAAGCGCCTAGTCTTTATATCCTTCGCAGCGAAGTGCTTGGCGAGGGCAAGGTGGTCGATGGCATCGAGACGCCGTTTGGAATCCGCAGTGTCGCTTTCGAGGCCGACCGCGGGCTGATTCTCAACGGTAAGCCCGTCAAGATGAAAGGCGTCTGCGAGCACCATGACGCTGGTTGTGTCGGAGTGGCCGTGCCGGATGCGGTGCTGGCCCGGAGGCTTCGCATTCTCAAGGACATGGGCTGTAACGCTATTCGCACGAGCCACAATCCGCCGTCGCCGGTGTTGCTGGATATGTGCGACCGGATGGGTTTTCTGGTTATCGACGAGGTCTTCGACGAGTGGACCGTCGCCAAGACGCCCAACGGATACGCAACGCTGTTCGAGCAGTGGTGGCGGCGAGATGTTAGCGACTGGATTCAGCGAGATCTCAATCACGCGTGCGTGATTCTCTGGAGCGTCGGCAACGAGATTCGCGAGCAGTTCAGTCCCGTCGGCGTTAAGGTCGCGCGGCAACTGATCGACGCCATCGCTGAACTGGACCCGACCAGGCCGGTGACGTGCGGACACAACTGGCTGGAGGGCAAGGATGTCTGGATGGCCTCGGAGTTCGAAGTCATCGGCATTAACGGTGGCGGCGGGGGGTGTTTCCAGTATGAAAACTACCACCGCGAAAACCCCGGCTGGAAGCTCTTCGCCTCGGAGGTGCCCCACACTCTTCAGACACGCGGCGTGTATCAGACCGTCAGCCATTACCGGGACAAAGACCCTGGCGGTGGAATCATGAAGACGCCAGATCTCGCCGAGCCGGAAGTCTTCGACGGCGTGAATCCCCACTATCGTTCTTCCTATGACAATGCGTATGTCCGCGTTAACTGTCGCGACTCCTGGGCGGCCACCAGTGAGAATGACTTCATCGCCGGGGAGTTCCGCTGGTCCGGCTTCGACTACCTGGGTGAATCGTGCGGCTGGCCTCGCCGAAGCTGGAACTTCGGCATTATCGACCTGTGCGGGTTCCCCAAGGATGCCTACTATTTCTACCAGAGCCGGTGGACCGCCGATCCGATGGTCCACCTGTTGCCTCATTGGACCTGGCCTGGCAAGGAAGGCACGGAAATCCCCGTGTTGGCGTACTCTAACTGCCAGGAAGTGGAACTGCTGCTCAACGGCCTATCTCTGGGAAAGAAATCCATCGCAGGCAAGATGGACCTGACCTGGATGGTGCCCTACGAACCGGGCACGCTCAAGGCTGTTGCCTACGATGAAGGCAGACCCGTCGCCGAGAAGCAGTACACTACGGCAGGCAAACCCGCCGCCATCAGCCTGGCGGCCGACCGGCAAACAATCGACGCCGATGGACAGGATGTGGTGCATGTGACGGTGGAAATTGTCGATGAGGCGGGCAACTTTGTCCCGAACGCCAACAACCGCGTGAGTTTCGAGGTGTCCGGCCCGGGCGGGATTATCGGCGTGGACAACGGCGACCCGGTGGATCTCGAATCGACCAAGGCTGACAATCGAAAGGCATTCTTCGGCATGTGCCTGGCCATCGTCCAGTCCACTGCCCAGGCCGGCACAATCCGAATTGCCGCGTCATCGGACGCCCTGCGCGGCGATGAGGTGGTGATATCCGCGACTGCCAAGGCATAAGCAGTGAGTTCTGTGCGGATTGGCGCATAAGGTAACCATGGCCCGACCTTGATGTGAGTGGGTCGGCGGTCTAGATAAAGGCTGTCGTCGTTCTCGTCGATATATCGCAGGTATGGCTACGTGCGACGTAGCCTGTTGGACAATTGCAATAAGAGCAAGGTATTATGAACGAATCAATTCCTCTGTCGGCGTCGAATATTACCGACTTGGAGCGTCAGGCTGTTGCTGCCGTACTCGATAGCGACCGGCTTAGCATCGGCCCGCGCACGATAGATTTTGAGCAGGCTCTTGCCGCCTATGTTGGCCGAAAGCACGGCATTGCGGTAAACAGCGGCACGAGCGGTCTGCACTTGTGCGTCCGGTCTATGGACATTGGCGAAGGCGACGAAGTCTTGACCACGCCGTTTTCCTTTATCGCCACGACCAACTGCCTGCTGTTCGAGCGCGCCAAGCCGGTGTTCGTCGATATCGACCCCGAAAGCTACAACCTGAACCCCGACGCCGTGGAGGCTGCGATTACCGATCGGACCAAGGCGATACTGCCGGTCGAGGTCTTCGG
>CAZMBZ010000373.1:0-4371 GCA_964564285.1 uncultured Planctomycetaceae bacterium
TCGCGTCAAAGGGCGAAAGCCATTCCATCGCCCTGCTCGCAAAGTACCCAGACGATGGCTTTCCGCCATTCGTATTTCTCACGGGCAATGGCAATATGGGCACTGTCACGCCTGGCGACCGGAAGATATTGCGCGAATACTGCCTCAACGGCGGACTCTTGATTGCCGATGCCGGCAGCGAGCGCTTTGATCGTTCATTCCGGCGATTCATCAGCCAGGTATTCCAGGACAAGCCGTTGCTCGACATTGCCGACGATGACATGTTGTATCAACTTCCATTTGGATTTCCCAACGGAGCGCCCGCGTTTTGGCATCACGGGGGCCGACGTGCGTTGGGACTGAAACATGAAGGTCGCTGGATGGTGTTTTATCATCCCGGCGACATGAACGACGCGTGGAAGTCACCGGGTTACAGCGACGTGACTCCGGAAGTGCGTGATGCCGCAATGCACCTTGGCGTGAATCTTGTCTATTACGCGTTCAACCAGTGGAACGACGCGGTGTCGAAGGCGCGAAAATGATGTGCGGTGTAAAACAAAGGTTTCCGAAATCGGATAAACGACAATGAACTGGGAGATATTCAGCACTATTGGTTATGTGAGCATCGGCCTGTGGCTGTGCATGCCACTGCTGTGGCTGTTGCATCTGCTGCGAAGGCCTCGGTGCCGACTCTGTTTTGTTGCGCTGCTGCTGGGTGTCACGGCCTTGGTGTTGGCAAAGGTGAATTACCAGACTTATGTCAATCGTATCCAGGTGGACCGCACCAGGCAGATCGAAGATCAACTGGCTCGCCATGAACTTGCCCGACAGGCCGCCAAGGCCGAGCGCGCCGGCGAAGTGGCGCAGATTCGATTCGCCGAAGACGAAGGCGATGACTTTCTCGACAAAGCCGGCATGGACAAAGCCGATCTTCAATACATGCAACGTTTCGACAAAGACGTTACCCCCCAATGGAAAAACCGGAAGAAACAATGATCCGCAGACGTCAAAGATAACAGTCTGGAATCGCAGATCGGGGCAACCGACACCCGCCAGGGCGTCGAGCCCGAAACACCGCGCGAAGGCGCATCGTCGGAACTGATCCTGATGAGCGACGCCGATAAGCTGGCGGCGGATCGACTGGACGCGGCGAATCTCATGGTCATTCGCGTGATGCTGGGTTTGGGACTCTTTTTCGTCGTGATTGACTACCTCTACCGTGCCAACAAGTACGACAAAGCCTATTTCCCGCTGCCGCTGCCCAGCAGTTGGATCGACACGATGACGCCGCGAGACCCGGTCGCGATCCGCCCGGCATCGCCTCGTAGAACGCTGTTGGAAGAAATGCGAATGTTCACGCGACGCGGCGAATCATACGTCTTTATGACTGACGATACCCAGGCTGCCGCCCAGGCCACCACAACGGCCTATCGCCTGCCGCTTAAACTCTGGCCCGTCGAAGTCCTCGCTGTCGCCGATGACGAGGCGATGGACGATGATTTCGTTTTTGAGACGCTCTGGTACTGTCGAAACTCCTTTGTCGTCGATTCCCCTAATCGCGCCGAGCAAATGCTCGCCAGATTCGTGGAACTGTTGGCCGAGCGAAGGGCAACTCATGCCCGAACCAGGCAGACCGTTCATATCGTCTGGGACATTGCGACACCAGTCCCCCAGGCGATACTTCAAAGGTTTGCGAACCTAGGCCGTGCGACTGGTTTCGCGTTTTTTATCTGCCGATAAGCCGGTCATATTCACCCAAGGAAACAGTAATGACAATCAACCGATCCGCAAATATCCAGGCTCTACTTGTCGCGGGCGTTCTGTGTTGTCTCGCTTCATCAAGCATCGCGCAGGAACGAACGCTTACGCCCGAGCAGCGGGCCGCGATTTCAAATGCGGGCGTTCTTAGTGATCCCGCCCAGGCCAAGCGTCCCGGAAACCTTACAGACCTGACCAAAGGCGAACGGATCGGCGAAAAGATTAAGAGTTCCACGTGGAACCTCGGTCCAACCGGGATCGTGGGCTACATGGTTGGTGGATTGAAAGGTGACCAGATTCAGGCCGAGACGGTGATTAAAGGTTCACCCGCCGATGGGAAAATCCAGTGGGGCGATGTCATTCTGGGGATAAGCGGTAAGACTTTCGCAGCCGGTGGAAATATGGGCATCACCATCGGGAATGCGATCATTGAAGCTGAAAAGGCTGAAAACAAAGGCATCTTGAAACTTCGAGTCTGGCGCGATCGCAATTTCATCAAGCGAAACGGCAAGAAAGATATCTCGAACGTGGATATCGAAAAACTGCTAGGCCAAACACAGTCTGATGATTCCCTCTACGACTGGAAGTCCGAAGCGGCAAGAACCAAGGCGGTCGAGAGCGCAAACTTCAAAGACTTCCCCATCGACGCCTACCAGAGCGAGGTGGTCCTCAATCTCGCCGTCATGCCGCCATACAGCGACACTTCGCCTTACGACTGCCCCAAGGCGGCGAAGATCCGCGAGAACGCCTGGAAGGTCCTTGAAAAGCGGTTCGTGGTCGATCCCAACCGTCCCCGCAGCGGCCGGGGAGGCGTGCTCGAAGCCCTCGCCCTGGTCGCCTCGGGCAAGCCCGAACACCGCGAACTGGTCCGCCAGTGGGTGCGCAGCAAGAACGGCCGAGTCTGGCACCCGCCCCAAACCAAAGATGACCCTCTCCGTCTGCCGGGCAAGAGTTGGTACATGAGCTTTCAGGGCTTGGACTGCGCGATCTACTACGACGCCACGGGCGACAAGTTCGTCCTGCCCGCATTGCGAAGGTTCGCCATCCGAACTGCCATGGGCCAAGCCGGCGGCGGATCCTGGGGGCATGGCTGGGCCCAGGCGTCGTTTAACGGCGGCCGGTTGCATGGCATGAACCCGGGCTACGGCGCGTTGAATGCCTCGGGCAATCGCTGCTTCTTCCTCATTGCCTTGGCGCAGAAATTGGGGATCAAACACCCGGAAATCGACGCCGCCGTCAAACGGTCCCGTCAGTTTTTCGGCTCCTACACGGACAAGGGCGCCATCCCCTACGGTTTCCATCCCGCGGCCTCGACAGATGACAGCAACGGCAAGAATACGGGCGTTGCGTACGCCCTGAAACTCATCGGCGATAGCCACGGCGCCAAGTATTTCGCCCAGATGTCCACCCACGCTTCCTTCACCCGGCGCGGCGGGCACGGTAATGATTACTTCTGGCATTGGTCGCCATGGGCCGCGACGCTCTGCGGTCCGGAGGCGACCATTGTGACGATGCGCAATATGCGTTGGTGGCATACACTGTGCCGGTGCCACGACGGCAGCTTCGTGTTGCATTCCCCCACCGGCGCCAAGACGCTACGCAGTCCGACCGCGACCTACGTGCTGCACTACTCAGCCCCGCTGAAGCAGACGATCATTACGGGCAAAGACCCGGATAAATCCCTGTGGCTGACGAAAAGGGATATGAGCCATCTGATCGCCATCTCCCTGAACCAACTCAATGATCCATCCTTGATCAAGCGTGCCGGTACGCCCTGGCAACAGCGAAGTACGGATGAACTGTTCGACCTGCTTGACGTATTCATGCCGAAAGTACGACGACTGATCGCAAGCGAACTGGCCAAACGATACCAAGTTGGCGAAAAGGAAATAGTTCCGCGCCTGGGGAAACTACTCGACGGCAAGGAATCTCGCTATCGCGGCGGGGCCTGCCGCGGTCTGGCGGCGTGTGGCCCGGATGCCTCGCTCCAGTACCTCTCCAAACTCGCCAGGTTGCTGAAGGATCCCAAGGAGTTCGTGCGAATGCAGGCGGTGCAGGCCATATCCAAGGCATCGACCAGCCACGAAACACAACTCGCCCTCTTGAAGGCGACGGTGGATGAACCACAACAGATGTCCATGCCGCCCAATAACGTCAGGACCTATACCCAGTCGCCCCTGTTCAAAACAACGAGCAAGCTGGCCGAATCGCCCTTCCAGGCCGGTTTCGAGGAGGAACTGGTGCAGAAGGCGCTTGAACGCCTGATCGAACTGGACCCGATGGGCAATAGAGGTTTCCTCGCGACGAGACAGAAGGTCTGGTCCAAAGACACCGTCATTCGTCTCGCCGGACCGCTGGTCTTTGTCGCCGAAGACAAGCAGGTCAACGATCAGATGTTCGGTGGCGGTCGCCACCTGGCAGGCCGGACGCTGCTGGGACGGTTCGGGTACCGCGAATACTTCCAGGCTTGTGCCGGGCCTTTGCTCAAGAACGCTGCGATTCCTCGTCACATACGCCCGAAGGTCACCTTCAAGATAGCGCTGGCCGACCCGGACGTAATCCGGAAGACCCCCGCCGCTTGCCACGAGCTTCTCGATCCGTTCAAACTCTGCCTGGCGGACGACCCGTTGGCGA
>CAZMBZ010000374.1:0-4362 GCA_964564285.1 uncultured Planctomycetaceae bacterium
CGGCAGGCAGGTCCAGCCGGTCGGTCACGATAAGAATCGTGTCGCCCTGGGCTGGTCCGCCGCGAGCGGTCTTGCCCGACGGCTTGCGATGAGAGCCTTCTTCCCGCCTACGGGGGAGTCTGCTTGTCGCTGTTCCCTTCTTTGCCATATCCCCACCAGCCATAGTCGCTCAGGTCTTCGTCTCGGTCTCCGAAGTGGAACCTGGTCTTGCTCCCCGCCCGGCAGGCGTACTCCCATTGGGCTTCCGTAGGCAGGCTGCCCCAGGTCGGCCGGGTGTAGATGGCGGGGAAGTGCTTGCAACCGCAGTGGCAGGCCCTGGCACTTCCAGCATGCCCCCGGCGCGGTCAGGGTGGTCATAGCAAAACGGCACATTGAACTCCCACCTATATACACATATTTCTTTTTTATATCTTCCTTAAGGCTCTCAATAGGGAATTATCTATGACCGGGTGACCACGCCTTATGCCATAAGGACTTACGAGTGTACACTGCTATGACCAGTCTATGGCCAACCCTGACCAACCAAGGCTGTTCGGCCCCGCACTGGCAACGCCTGAGTGAAGGGAAATCCTGGCGAAGGGCAGGCTACTTGCGTCTGCGGCGAATGACCGCCAGTCCGCCCAAGGCCAGCAGCGTCAGCGTGGCAGGTTCGGGAATCGCCAGGATGGTCGCACTGGTGTCATTCTGCGAAATGGTCACCGTCCATGGCGTGCCGTTCAACCGAGCAGAGAGAATGCTTGCGGGTCTCGCGATCTGAGATCGACTTGTAAGAGAGGCCGATGGCGGTCGTCGGTCGAAGTCCATGCGGAAAATCTCGGATTCATGGTCATTTTCCGGCCCTTTCTGTAAAGAGCCATTCTTTCCTTGCCGATATGCCACAGGTACCCGGCCAGGTCGCCTTCGGTTAGGGGAACACCTGACATCACGAACCCCTGGATTCGACTTTTATCTAATCAGAACCTATGTCCGTCCGTCGTATGCCGCATCGGAGCCCCGTCATTCGACAGGGTTGGTTAACGCTCCCAGCATTTGACGCGTATGTTCCCTTAGAACATTACTGCAGTCGGAACGCCTTTCTTCAGTCTGATTATCTTTGACTTTTCGGCACTCATTACGGTGACGGCTATATCTGTGATTGACTTGATAGTCGCTTTGGTCAGTTTGCCATCCTTCCATTCAATGTCCACGAAAACACCGCCGCGGGCACGGAGCCCGTCATGGTCCCAAAACTAGATCGGACCTGTCGGCCACGCTTGCGGGGCAGATTCTGGGCGCGATGGACGGTCTGCAATGATGGATAGGCGCTTGTCTCGGTGCCACAGCCGCCTGATTGGCGCCTGCTGCGCATGGAGCGCCGCGATCTCACCCTGCCTACGCAGCGCGGTGGTAGTACCGAAGCAAGCCGCCCAGACGCTCGTAACAGCGGATCTCCCCCTCTGCCTTCCCGACAGACTCACCTGGCTGAATCAATTGGTTGCCCAAGCCCTGATGATTTCGTTCTCCGTGGTAGTGTACGACGAACTGCTCGACGGCACGCTGCAACTGTCTCTCGCCGAAGAAGATCATCTTGGCCAAACATTCCGATTTTATCGATCTCACGAATCGCTCGGCGTGCGGATTCAGATCGGGACTTCTCGGCGGTAGCTTCACCACCTTCACGCCGGCAGCTTTGAGGATCTCTGCGAAAACGCTCGTGAACAGCGGACTGCGATCGTGGATCAGATATCTCTTGCCCCGCAGGAACCCGTCGAGGGCGTCCGTTAGGTTCCGCGCCACCTGCGCCATCCATCGCCCATCCGGCTCCGGTACGATTCCGGCGATCTGGACTCGACGTGTGCACTGCTCGATGACGAACAGAACGTGGTACCGAACCAACCCTCGGAGCGTCATCACCTCGATGGTGAAGAAATCCGTTGCCGCGAGCACCTCCCAGTGCGACTTCAGGAACGTCGACCACGACATACCTTTGTGACGCTGGGGTGCCGGCTCGATGCCATGCTCCTTCAAGATCCGGGCAATCGTGGATCGGCTGATCACGTGACCGAGATTCTCCAGCGCCCCTTGGATGCGACCGTACCCCCAGGAGAGGTCCGCCTTGGCCATGCGGACCACCAGCTCCGTGATTGACTCCTGCACTCGCGGTCTGCCTGGCCCGCGCTTGGCGCTGCCGTCATACTTCTTCGCGATCAGCGTCCGATACCAGCGGAGCACGGTATCGGGGGTCACCAGCGTACACACCTCCTCAAGGAGTTTCCGACCCAGAGCCTTTCCCTTGGCGGCCAGGCGCCGGCGCTGGTCGTCGGTGAATCGGATCCGCTTGCCTCCGAACTGCTCACGAAGCACGCGGTTTTCCTCTGCCAAGTACGCAAGGACGTCCTGCTGCTGTTGGTTCATCCACCCCCGGCCAGTGCAACAACGACTAATTGCCATGTCTGAAGGATCATGGACGCCATTCTACCGTCCCACCTGGCTTGGGGGCAGGTCGAGTCGGATCTCTCATAGCTTCGGTAAACTGCTTGCTACCGCTAGACTTGAGCTGAAGCTGAGTATTGAGACCATACACCGTCCCGGGGATGCGTTTCGCCAAACCAGCGCCAAACCTTGGCCTCGCCATTCCCGACCCCTTTCCTTAACGTGTTGCCATTGAGTGTTTTCTGACTGGAGCAAGGGCTCCTGGAAGCAAAACCGTCTCTGTTTGCCGAGTCAATTGGGCTTCTCGCACGCGGTGGCTGCTGATAAGCCGGGCCTTGTTCTTCTCGCCGAGGGTCACTGCCGCCCGTCGGGGAGGTCGGGTTACTCGGCCTCGCGGCCCCTGGCGGCGTGGGCCAGCCGGTACTGCCTCGGCGTCATCCCCATCTGCTTGCGGAAGACGCGGAACAAGTACGGCTCGGTGCGAAAGCCGATCTGCCGGGCGATCGAGCCCACTGACTGTCGCGTTCCGGTCAGCAGCTCGCAGCACCGCTCGATCCGCTTGCGGTTGAGCTCGTCGGTGACGCTCCGGCCCAGGTGCGTGCGAAATGCGCGGTCCAGCGTCCGACGCGAGACGCCGACCGCCTGTGCCACGTCGCCGACGCTCAGCGGCTCGGCGAGATGTTCCCACAGGTACCGCAGCGCCCGGGCCGTGTCCAAATCCGGGATCGCCAGCACATCGGTGCTCTTGCGGGCCACAACGCCTCCCGACGGGGCCACGACGAACTCGGCCGGTACCGCCTCGCCGTCCATGAGCCGATCGAGCAGCTCCGCCGCGATCCGGCCCTGTGCGAACCGGTTGGAGTCCACACTGGAAAGCGGCACCGAGGCACAATCGCAGATAAGCGGGTCGTTGCCCATTCCAAGCACCGCCACCTGCTCCGGAACGCTCAGCCCGGCGGCGGCGCAGAAGTGGCAGATGCGGGTCGCCATGATGTCGTGAAAGGCGAAGATGCCCACGGGCAGTTGGAAATGCTCCAGTTCTTTCCGCAACCTGCGCGCAAAGACATCGATGCTCGTCCAGGGCACCAGCCGGCCGAGGCGCTGGAACTCAAATGCGTGGGCGGTCGCTCCCAGAGCCTGGGCGTGTTCGAGGAAACTCTCGCAAATCACGTTATGTGGCGGGGTTCGCCAAATTTCGCTTCGCACGTAGGCCATGCGGCGAAATCCCCTCTCCGCGAAGTGCTCCGCCCCGGCCCGGCCGATGGCGCGGCGGTCCCAGATTACGTGGGGACACGCCAAGCTTGCGTAATGGTCTTCGATCTCAACCGCCGGAGCGCCCAGCTGGAGAAGCTGCTTGGCAAGCGTCGCATTCTCTTCCTCCAGATTGAAAAGGATGCCGTCCGGGCGGATTGATCGCGGCAGTTCCATCGAGTAGCAGCGAAGGTCCAGCACGTCCCAGTCGCGGGTCCGGGCATAATCGACGATGCCCCGTTTGGTGGCCTCGTTTTTCCAGTCATCCGCAACAAAGACCGTCCGTCGCCGCCGCAAGGGCTCATCGGACGACTCGGTTAAGAACTCCGTGGCCATATCAAGATCTCCAACCGAAAGCGCTTGGGTCGCAATGGCACCGTATCACGAAGGCCAACCGGAACAGGCAGGGCTTCGTGGCCTGGCTCAATAATGTAATAATTTTGGCTGGATAAGATAAGAACAAAACGAAGAAACGGGGTTTTCAATTACTTTAGTGACGTGGACGGACAAGCAAGAAGGCCAACCGGAACAGGCGGGGCTTCGTGGCCTGGCTCAATTAATAGTTATTTTGACTGGATAATATAGGAACAAAACGAAGAAACGGGGTTTTCAATTACCTCAGTGACGTGGACGAACAAGAAGGCCGCACGAAAGGAAAGAAGTAATGAGTGACACCAAGGACGACGTACAGGCCGTCGA
>CAZMBZ010000375.1:0-4317 GCA_964564285.1 uncultured Planctomycetaceae bacterium
CCGCGAGCCTGAAGCTCCTCCTGGTATCGCCGGTAGATCGCCACCAGATCGCCCCGGCGGTCGCGGGCACCGCCGACGGCGCGGGCGAGGTCATCCGGCTCGATGGCGGCCCGCTTGATCTCCGCGATTGCCCGGTCCAGCGCCACCACCAGTCCAGGCGTGTCCGCCACGGCACCAATCGCCGCGAGTTGCCCGGCCACGTTTAACTCATCCACGATCCCCGCCAGCAGCAGCCGACGCTCGAACGGCGAGGCCGATCGCGACTCCTCCCCAGCCGCCGCGAGCACCCGCGACGCCAGCCCGGAAAAAGTCATCGCCGCCGGCGCCACCGCCACGCCGCCGGGTGAGTCATCAGTGATCCGCCTGCGAAGGTCGCTTACGGCAGGGGAGTTCGGCCCCAGCAGCAGGCATGTCGGGCTGTGGGTGTCGTCGAGGTAGCTGCGATAGATCCCCATCGCAGCGGTAGTCTTGCCGCACCCCGCCGGGCCGCGAACGACCACCACCGGCGCGCCGGCTGAAAGAATGCGCTGCGAAAGCGGGTTGTCTGATCCCCTGCGTTCCATCGTGGTGACATTGTGACACGCAACGGCGGTTTGGGCAAGAGTAGTGTGTTGGCCCCTGCTCGGCGAAGCGAGGTATGTGTCAAGCGATCTCGTCTTGAGCCCCGTTCACGGGGCTTTGACCGCCGAAGGCGGGTATAGACCAGGCCTTCAGGCCTGGGGGGCTATCGGGGTGCCCCTTTTGTTTTTGTTAAGCACGCCTCGGCGTGCTTGCAGAGGGCTTTAGCCTTCTTTAGCCAAGAGAGCTATCGAATACGGGTAAGCGTGCTGAAGCTCGCTGGGAGGAAATGAAACAAGGACAATTGCCGCATTGCATTCCAACCAGGGCTAAAAGCCCTGGCCTAAACCCCCGCTGTCGCGGGGGCAAAGCACCGTGAACGGTGCTAAGGAAGTATGGGCGCAAGACATCGCCGGCTAAGTCGGGGTAACGATCTTGCGATAGGTCAAGCGGGGCAACGGTTCCGCCACCGGCTCCACCACAACAGAAAGAAACTGCTTGCAATGTAACCCTTACTATGTTATCCTTATGTGCTATGGGCTCGAACCAGAATGGTGCGCAGGTTCTCAAGGGGTTGCTGGACGCCTTGGTCTTGCATGTCCTGTCCAAGGGCGACAGTTACGGCTTTGCGATCTACCAGGCCGTTACCGAACGCATGCAGGAGGACGGGGAACTCTTTCGCGAGTCCTCGCTTTACCCACTGTTGCACAGATTGGAGGCAAAGGGTTTTGTTCAGGCTTACTGGAAGCCTGGCAATCGTGGGACGGATCGGAAGTATTACAGGATCTCCAAATCTGGGGAGGACCATCTGAGCCAGCGCATCGAGGACTGGCTCAAGGTCGCCCGGATACTCGGGCGGACCATTCTCGAAGGCAAGGGAGGTGTGGGATGAGCTTGGCAGGGCTGACAAGGTTTCCCGGTCGTGATATCCCCGCTGCGGCTTTGACGGGGAATCCCGTACTGGATGATTTCCTTACGGCACTGGACCGGGAGCTTCTCGGCTCGGCCAGGGTAAGATTGCAGACGGTGGCGGAGATAAGGGATCACCTTCTGGAGAGGAAGGCGTCTTTTGAAAAAGTGGGCGGAACGGAGGCCGAGGCGGCGGAGAAGGCTGTTCAGTCGATAGGCACCCCTGACGAACTGGCTGGGCCTCAGAGACATACCCTTAAGAAGAAGTTTCTCAGAGCCAGTGTTCCCACGGGGGGGATGTTTGGGCTGGGTATGGGGATGTTCTTTTATCTAATGGAACATGGGAAAGACCTGGGGCCTGTATTCTTCGCCGTGTTAGGCCTGTGCCAGGGAGTGGGTTTTGGATTGTTCATGGGCTGGTTCATGACGTTCATCTTGCCGGATCGCCTGTTAACAGTGACCTTCAAGCAGGACATGTTCCAGGATATGGAAGGTGACTTCACCGTTCATTACAGTACGGCGATAAGGCGCATGAGCTACTTCCTCATGGTGTTCTTTGCCCTGACGGCATGCACCTGCCTGATATTCGTAATAGCCGGTTTTCTTCATCCCTCGCTCAATAGGAGCCTGTCCTTCTTATGGTGGTGTGCCCTGACCGACGGGATGTTCTCTGCTTTGCTATTGCACTACGCGAGACTGGCGCTCAGAGAATACAAGGTTGATGAAGATGGCATTCTTGTAAAGGAGTGTATCGGCAGGAAGAAGGCGTTCGCCTGGCAGGACTTTCAGAGGGTAGGCCTCCTTGGCAAAATTCGACCATGGGTTCCCTACTCCTGGAAGAAAGTCAAATTTGCAGAGTTTCAGAAAGACGGCTGCAAACCGGTACGCATGCTGATCTATCCGGACATGGTAAACGCCGACAGGCTGTTCGTCCTCTTGGATCAAAAATTCCAGTCTGCCATGGGTTAACAGCGAAAGAAAGACAAGTGGCGACGCTGTCAGATGTCATTGCTTTGCGTTCCTCCAGGCCCGCAGGGCCGTTGGCGCATAGCCGGTGGTGACCGAAGGGAACCACCGGAACCGCCTATTTTAGCAGGGATGCAGGATATGCAGGAGAAGAAGAAGCAGAAGAAGATTTGGCAGGGACGAACGCGGACCTTGGGTTCCTACGGGATGAAAGGGGATGATTCGGGTTGTCAGGGGGTTGATGGCCACGCTGGGATTTGTGTTTGCCGGCATCGCTCTTGACGAAACAGGGGCGGCTCGATTTGCCGTGGGCAGTTGGCCAGTCCAGCGAACAGGGCGTCCCGGCCGCCGCGAGTACCCGCCCGGCCAGGCCGGAAAAAGTCATCACCGCCGGTGCCACCGCCACGCCACGGGGCGAGTCATCAGTGATCCGTCTGCGAAGGTCGCCTACGGCGGGGGAGTTTGGCCCCAGCAGCAGGCATTGCGGGCTGTGGGTGTCGTCGAGGTAGCTGCGATAGATCGCCAGCGCAGCGGTAGTCTTGCCGCACCCCGCCGGGCCGCGAACGACCACCACCGGCGCGCCGGCTGAAAGAATGCGCTGCGAAAGCGGGTTGTCTGATCCCCTGCGTTCCATCGTGCGAACATTGTGACGCGCGGCGGCGGTTTGGGCAAGGAGAGACGACAATCGTTGCCCAGAACGCTCGATCAACTAGCCCCCCACAGGACGGACAGGACACCGGGCTTCTTGAGGGTGTCCTTGCAATATGAATATCCTAAATGCAGATTACAATATGCGCTTCGGCGGGTTCGTAAAGCGTCTTCCCGCGTCGAGCAAAAGCGGCGAGGGCGTCCCGATGTACATCGGGTCTCGTCGCCGCATCTCCAAAGGGCAGGACTACGCCGAGATGTCTTCGGCACTTTTGCCGCTTGTCCGCCGCGTGAATTGTGGGATAATGAGGTAGGACGATCCAGCGGCCGCCATGCGTCCGGGGAGCGAGCAACATGTTTGTCATAACTCGAAAGCGGGACAAATCCTTCGCGGTGGGCTACCTGCTGGTTGGCGTGTTGCTGTGTGTTTTCGCCCTTGCCGCACAGCCTGGCATGTATTGGGGCCTTGTGCACGTTAAGGCCCTCATTCTTACTGACGAGCTCGACGCCTTGATTATCATTCGCGCTGAGACCGAGCCCGCGTGGCGGTGGGTCGGCCCGGACACGCCAAGGTACAAATACGGTTCGGCTGAGATGAAGGTCCTTACCGACGGCGACCGGCCCGTTCACCTCGACCTCGTCAAAGGCATGTGGGAATCCGCCGGCAACAGAGGGCCTTTGGACGCCGAAAATCTTGCCCGGATCGTTATGAAAGGCCCGCAAGCCGAGACTGGCGATTCCGAACTGGGCGCCAAGATGACTGGCCTTCTGGGTTTCCTGCATGACATGCGTGATGGAAACGTACCCCCTCTAGGACACCATGGCTACGGGGGGCGGCCGCCGTTAGATGCCGCCATCTCATGTTTCAGTTGCGACACGAATTACGGCATTTTTGCCCTCCTATTTTGGTTGGCACTCTGGCCTGTCTATCTCTGCCTGCCCAGGCCCAAACCGGTGGCTCGTTGGCTTACGCCTCGCAAGGCTTTTGTCATTGCGGCCGGGGGGGCGATAGTGCTCGACCTGGTTTTCGCCGGCATTGACCTACTCCTATCGCCACTGCTATCGCCAGGTTGGGCATCGAAGGCGATGGGGTCCATGATTGAGCTGGTCAACCTGCCGGTGGTGATTTTTACAGGGTGGGGCAGTTGGGTCGATCTGTTCCCGATAGGCTTGGCCGTCAGCGCGATTGCTTGGGGTGTGATTCTCTCAATCTGTGTCATCTTCGCGAAGGAACGG
>CAZMBZ010000376.1:0-1890 GCA_964564285.1 uncultured Planctomycetaceae bacterium
CCCATTCGGCGCCAGCGGTCGTAGCGGTGGGAGACGAGGTTTTCGATCGGTACTCGGGCGAGTTCTCGGAGTGTGCGTACGATGTGTCTTTCGAGGTTATGTGCTGCCTCGGCCGGGTCGCGGTGGGCGCCGCCCAGCGGCTCGGGGACGATGTCGTCGATGATATCCAAGCCCTGGAGGTCCTTTGCGGTCACCTTCATGGCCTTGGCGGCCTCGGGGGCCTTTTCGCCGGTTCGCCAGAGTATTGCGGCGCAGCCTTCCGGCGATATCACCGAGTACCATGCGAACTGCATCATGGCCATGCGGTCGCCGACGCCGATACCCAAGGCCCCGCCGCTGCCGCCCTCGCCGATTACGACGCAGACGATCGGTACGCGCAGCCGGCTCATCTCGCGAAGGTTTACCGCGATGGCCTCGGCGACGCCGCGTTCTTCCGAGCCTATCCCCGGGTACGCCCCGGCGGTGTCTATGAGGCAGACGACCGGCAGGTGGAATTTCTCGGCCAGCCTCATGATTCGCAACGCCTTGCGATAGCCTTCCGGGTGCGGACAGCCGAAGTTACAGGCGATTTTCTCCTTGGTGTCGCGTCCCTTGTGCTGGCAGATCAGGGCGACTTTCTCCGTACCGATTCGTCCGAAGCCGGCGCGGATGGCGTTGTCGTCGCCGAAGCGGCGGTCGCCGTGCAGCGAGACGTAGTTCTTGACGATCCGGTCGATGTAATCGCCGCCGATGGGTCGGTGCGGATGCCGGGCGACCTGCACTGTTTCCCAGGCCGTGAGACTCTCGTAGGTCTTCCGCATCAGCGAGACGTACTGCTTGCGCAACTGCCGGATCTCATGCGCATAGTCGCGCCCCGTCTTGGCCTGTTCGATTTCGAGGTCGGCGATCTGCTTTTGCATCCGGGCGATAGGTTTCTCGAACGGCAAGGGGAAGCCATTCTCGAATGCGGAATTATTGTTTTTTGCCATACCTTCGACTTCTCCGCCCAACGGGATGCCTGCCTCGACCGTCGACGCTGGCCTTATACCAAGAAAGGACGCTGGTGGCGTCCTTTGGCAACCTTTCCCTAGTCGACCAAATAGGATACCTCAGGAGCCCATCGGTCCGCAAGAGAATTCCCGCGACGACAGGCTGTCGGCAACCGCATGTAAAACAGGTTGTTACGTGCCCAAACTTACCTTGTTGCCTCTCGGCCACAGGCCGCCCAGGCCATGCCGCGGGTCAGGATCGTCAGGCACTCGGGCACGTCGAAATCCTTCGTGTCGTGGCCCAGCGAGCTGTAGAAGACCCGACCCTTGCCCCACATCCGCTTCCAGACTACCGGCAGGGTGCAGCCGTTGCACTCGCAGACGGTCGTCGCCAGCACGTGGTTCGACGGGTCCACGTGCATGTAGTATTGCTCGCTGTTCATGCGGAAGTGGCTCAGGTCGGCAGTGATGGGGTCGGCGTGGTCGACGATGTGGACAGTGTATTCCAACTTGCCGCCCGGATGGGCCACCCACTGCCCGCCGACCATGTACTGATAGCCAGGATTATCCCGGAACGCGTCGCCCATCCCGCCGTGACAGCCCGCGATGCCAACGCCCTGCTCGACGGCCTGGATGAGGTTCTTGGATTGCTCGCCGGAAAGCGTCCCCGCTGTCCAGTGCGGGACGATAAGGTCCAACTCCAGCAGGCGGTCAAGATCGTTGAGGCTGTCCAGCGTGTCCGACCGCTCGGCCTGGATACCGTTTTCGCCAAGTGCCTTGGCGATTACCTCGCTGACCGGGCCGGGCTCGTGCCCTGCCCATCCACCGTAAACTATCAGTGCCTTCATGTTTCGCTCCTTTTGGCAAGGTGCAATGCTTAAATGTTCAATATCCAACTGGGGACGCATATCTCAAACGCGCC
>CAZMBZ010000376.1:1990-4305 GCA_964564285.1 uncultured Planctomycetaceae bacterium
CCGCGAACCGCCGCCGCGACAGCCTGGTGCGTGGCGGGGTTCATCATCTCGGGAAGCAGTTCGCCTTCGGGCACTATGTTCGACAGTGCCTCCGCCGCTGCCATCATCATGTCGATGGTGATGGACTTCGCGGCTGCATCCAGCGCGCCGCGGAATATGCCCGGATACGCCAGGGCGTTGTTCATCTTCCGCCCGTCAGCGGCGATAGCGGCCCCGGCCTTGCGGGCGTCCTCGATGCTGATCTCGCTGACCGGGTTGGCCAGCGCGAAGACAATCGGGTCCTTGGCCATCGACCGGACCATCTCCTGGGAGACGAGGTTCGGCCTGGACACGCCGATGAACAGGTCCCGTCCAGCCATGGCTTCGGCGATGCCGCCAGTGATGTTCTGGGGGTTGGTCCGCTCGGCAAGGACGACCTTCTCGGCATTCATGCCCTCGGCTCGACCTTGGTAGACGATGCCCTTGGAGTCCGCCAGGACCACGTCCTGAACTCCGGCATGCATGAGGAGGTTGGCAATCGCGGTCCCGGCTGCGCCCGCCCCGGCAATCGCGCAGGTGATGTCCGCCATGCGTTTGCCGATTTGCCGCAGCGCACCGTAAAGGCCCGCCAGGACGATCGTGGCCGTGCCGTGCTGGTCGTCGTGGAAGACCGGGATATCCAGTCGCTCGTCGAGCGTGCGGGTGATCTCGAAGCACTGCGGGGCCGCGACGTCCTCGATCTGTATCGCGCCGAACGTGGAAGCGATTCGCTCGCAGACGTTGATGAACTCCTTCGGGTCGCTGGTGTCTATCAGGATCGGCTCGGCCGAGACGCGGGCGAACTCCCAGAAAATCGCCGACTTGCCCTCCATAACCGGCATCCCCGCCAGGGGGCCTATGTCGCCAAGGCCCAGAATGGCCGTGCCGTCGGTGACGATGGCGACCTTGTTTGGTATGCCGGTGAACTCGCGTGCCTTGGCTGGGTCGGCCTCGATGGCCTTGCAGACTTTCGCCACGCCAGGCGTGTAGACGATCCGCAGGTCGGTGTTGGATGTGATGGGCACGCGGCTTCGCATCTCGCAGGACCCGCCGCGATGCATCTCCATCGCCATGTCCAGCACTTCGAGGACCTCGACGTCAGCGATTGCCGCGACAGCCTCTCGGGCCGAGGCCATCTGCTGGTCGCTTTCGGCGAAGACGCGCAGCTCGTAGATCATCGAGTCCTTCAGGACCCTGCCCAAGTTGACCTGCCCGATGTGGGCGCCCGCCCCGATGGTCGCCGAGATAACCGCGCCCAGTTTGTCCCCGCCGTCCAGAAGTCGAACGTTCAACTGAAAGACCACGTTCCGCCCAAAACGATCCTGCAACGCCTGCAACGATGTCATATTTGCTCTCTTATGCCAGTGTCCGCCAATCAGCCGACCCACCGAGCCAGCCAGGAAGAGGGCCATTATACGCCCGTCGCGCCACGATGCAAAACAACACGCCGGCTGGAAATCGACAACCTTTGACCGAGCCCGACGAAGGAAGCTCTTACTTGGCTTTGTCCTTGGGCTTGCGGCATTGGACGTGGAGGAACCAGGCGAACAGGCGGTCGCAGCGCAGGTTGGGGTTTCGGGTGACGGCCTGGGCGTCCGGGGCCGGCTCTTGCAGGCGCGCTATGGTGAAGCCTGTATCGATGAGCGTATTGATCCATTCGCTCAGTGTGCGAAAAAAGCGAGGAACGCGGAACTTCGGGTATCTCCCCTTTAACTCATCGGGCGCGGTGATGAATGTCCATTCCTCGACTCGCCCGTCATCCCGATCGAAATAGTCCCCGCAGGCTATGGCGGTTCTTTCGCCTGCTTCGTCCAGGATCCACTCCCAGCGAGGCGTCTGAAAACACGGATGACAGATGGAGAACTGGAAGAACCCACCGGGCCGAACCACGCGGAAAGCCTCGCGGATAGCCAGTTCCGGCTGGGGGATGTCCATCAGGCTCATGAAGGCCGTGGCGAAATCAAACGATTCGTCGGGCAAGGGCAGGTCCTGGGCACTGGCGTCAATGTATTCGATGCCCAGCGGCTCGTTCCGCTCTGACTGGCGGGCGTGTCCGATGAACGCTGGCGATATGTCGATGGCTGTCATTCGCGCGCCGCGACTCGCCAGCAGTCGCGTGTTATGGCCCTCGCCGCAGCCGATGTCCAAGCCGGCAAGACCCTGAATGTCCGGCAGGATTGCCAGGAACTGCGGCGTGTTGAAGGAATCTCGCATCTCGTCACAGCCAGCCCGGCTAAGCGCGGTCCAAGCCTCGGCGTTGGCGTCCCAGATGCGACCGACTTCGGTATCGTCCATGG
>CAZMBZ010000377.1:0-4251 GCA_964564285.1 uncultured Planctomycetaceae bacterium
CTCCAGACATCGACACTACGGTTGTTCTGTACGGCTCCCCTCGGGAGCCCTTGTGTTTGCGCGGCGAGAGTGTGGGGTATTCGGTATTTAACCTTTGGCAATCGGCATTTGCGTCCGCTACAATCCTGAGCGTTCGGGCGGTATGCGGCTCGGCTGGGGCGTTGCCGGCCGGTGCTGTTTCCGCACTCCGGCCGCCCTTGGGGCGTGGAAAGCAATCGCATATGTCCATCAACATCCTCTGTCTCGGTGACGTCGTAGGCCGCCCCGGCCGAATGGTGCTCGCCGACAAACTCCCCGCATTCATCGAAGAACACAAAGTGGATCTCGTCATAGCCAATTCCGAGAACGCCGCCGGCGGCAGCGGAATTACCCGGCAGATCGTCAAGAAGCTCCACCGCTACGGCGTCGATGCAATCACCCTGGGCGACCACGTATTCCGCAAGCGAGAGATCATCCAGACCCTCGAGCAGTCCGACCGCATCGTTCGCCCAATGAACCTTCTGCAACCCGCAGCCGGGAAGCGATGGACCGTCGTGGAGACCAAGGACAACCGCTACCAGGTGGGCGTAGCGTGCGCCCTTGGCCAGATGTACATGGGCAACTGGAATTCTCCCTGGCAGGCCGTGGACAAGGTCATGGCGGAGATGCCCTCGGACGTGAAGATTCGCGTGCTGGACTTCCACGCCGAAGCCAGCAGCGAGAAGATCGCCATGGGCTGGTATCTCAACGGCAAGGCGAGCATTGTCTTCGGCACGCACACGCACATCCCCACCGCCGACGCGCGCGTGCTCGACGGCGGGACGGCGTTCATATCGGACGTTGGTATGACGGGTCCCTACGACGGCGTGCTGGGCCGTCGAAAGGATCGCGTTCTAAGCGCTCTCACCACGTCAATGCCCGCTCGATTCGATATCGCCGAGGGCGATCCTCGAATGTGCGGGATACTGGCGGCGATTGATCCGATGACCGGCAAGGCTGAGAGCGTTGAACGAGTAGAGGTAGCCGGGCGGGTCGCCGAAGGCGGCGCCTACGACGCCGACGACGGCCAGGGCAGAAGCCACAACTGACGCCCTGATGCCAAAACCCGAGCCCAGCTTCTCTCGACCGGGAATGCCTGCCGGGAACGCCGCCAATGTCATAGAGGTCTCCCTGAAAAGACTGATCGAGACAGAAAGGCGGGCAATGATGCGAAGCGGACCAAGGCAGATACTCGGACTGGCGGTTTCCATTCTGATAGTCATGCTTGCCGCCGGCATCGGGGGGTTATTCACCAGTCGGTCCGTGGCGACGTGGTACCAAACGCTCAATCGCCCGGACTGGACGCCGCCGAGTTGGGTATTCGGGCCGGCGTGGACGGTCCTCTATCTTTCCATGGCCGTGGCGGCCTGGATGGTCTGGCGGCATGGCGGGCCGGGCGTTGCGGCGGCGGCATGGGCATTCGCGATCCAGTTGGCGTTGAACGTCGCCTGGTCGGGCCTGTTCTTCGGCCTGCAATCTCCCGCTGCCGGACTGGTCGATATCGCCCTGTTGTGGCTCGCCATCATCGTGACGATCGGCTGCTTCATGCGGGTGTCCAAGTGGGCGGGGCTGCTTCTGCTGCCGTACCTGCTCTGGGTGAGTTTTGCTGCCACGCTGAACCTGGCGATCTGGAGAATGAACTGACGCTTTATTCGCCCGGCCTGGCGTTTGAATGGGCTGCAACAATGAGGTGACAGCAACATGCGAATACTGATTTCTGGATCGACAGGCCTTATCGGGTCGGCCCTGGCGGAAAGCCTGCGATCTGCCGGCCAGGATGTAAGCGCCCTGGTCCGACCGGGCAGAACCGCCGGCGCCGGCAACGTGCGATGGGACCCCGCCGCGGGCTCGATCGACCGCGACGCTCTGGCGGGCTTCGATGCGGTAGTCAACCTGGCGGGGGAATCGATCTCCGGGCGATGGACGTCCGCCAAAAAAGAACGCATCCGCGACAGCCGGGTCCTGGGCACGCGAATGCTGTCGGAGGCCCTGGCGAATCTGCCCGTCGGCGTCCGGCCTGGCGTTCTTGTCAGTGCCTCAGCCATTGGGTACTACGGCAACCGCGGCGATGAACTCCTGGCCGAGGACGCCGGGCCGGGAGAGACTTTCCTTTCAGGCGTCTGCCAGCAATGGGAGGCCGCGACCTCACCTGCCGCCGAGGCGGGCATACGCGTGGCAGTCACACGCTTCGCCGTCGTACTGAGCGCTCGCGGCGGGGCTCTTCGCGAAATGCTTACCCCGTTTCGCATGGGTCTGGGCGGGCGAATCGGCTCCGGCAGGCAGTACATCAGTTGGATCGCCGTCGCCGACGCCGTCGCCGCCGTTGGCCTGATCATCGACAACGAGTCCCTGGCGGGTCCGGTAAACATTGCCTCGCCGAACCCGGCCATCAACGCCGAGTTCGCAGCCGCTCTCGGCCGAGCGTTGCACCGGCCCGCTCTGGTGCCAACACCAGCCTTCGCGGCGCGCCTCGCTTTCGGTCAGATGGCTGATGAACTCCTGCTGGCCTCGGCGCGCGTGGTTCCTCGCACGCTCCTTGACGCGAGCTTTGACTATAGCTACCCTGCCCTGCGTGAGGCTATTCTAGAGGCACTAACGCTTTAAGGACGTTACAGATGAGAATCGCGATCGGCTCGGACCATGCGGGCTTTGAATACAAACAGATTATTGCCCGGCACCTCAGCGATGCTGGCCATGAGGTCGAGGACTTCGGCACGCATTCGGCGGAGCGGTGCGACTATCCGACGTTCATTCGCCCGGTGGCTGAGGCGGTGGCGGATGGGCGTTTCGAACGCGGTATCGTGCTGGGGGGATCGGGCAACGGCGAGGCCATCGTTGCCAATCGCGTACCCGGCGTGCGATGCATCATCGCATGGGATCTTCGCTCTGCCGCCCTTGGTCGCCAGCACAACGACGCCAACGTCCTCTCGCTCGGCCAGCGAATGCTCGCCGTCGAGGAAGCTTTGGAGATAGTGGACCTCTGGCTGGCGACGGCCTTCGAAGGAGGCCGACACGTCGAACGGATCGCGATGATCGACCGAGCATGAGCGGCCGCGACGGCCCCTAGGCTTCGAACTCCCGGGCGGCGCGGATCATGGCGCGGATGTTGGCCTCGGGGGTCGTTTGCGGCAAGGCGCAGCCGGCGTTGAGGATGAATCGGGGCCTGCCCGCGAAGACCTCCAGCAACTCGCGTGTCGCGGTCTGGACATCGGCAGGGGTGCCCAGGGCGAGTACGCCGGATGGGTCGATGTTGCCCAGGAACGCCGCCTTGTCGCCAAGAGCTTCCCGGGCAGTGACGGCGTCGGTTTTGTAGTCAAGCTCGAAGCCGTCGGCACCCGTGCGGACCATGTCGGCCAGGATCGCCTCGGTTGACCCGCAGATGTGCAGCACGTACTGGCAGCCGGCGTCGTGGGCGGCTTGCACGACGCGCTGCTCGTAGGGCAGAGCCCAGCGGCGGTACATGTCCGGCGAGATCACGCTCGGCCCGGCCGGGCTGTCGCCGTTGGAAACCATCGGCACCTGAGTGAGACTCATCAACCGCACGAAGCCGCACGTGACGGATGTGCAATATTCCAGCAGGGCCTCGCAGTGCGGTTCGTCGCCTTCGGTCAGCAGGTCGACCATCCACCGCTCGGGTCCGCGGATCATGCTGGCCAAAGAGAACGGCGCCTGGTCGCAGTTGCCGCGGACGTACAGGTCGCGCCCGCATTGTTCGACGAGCCGCTCGGCCGCCTCCAGCCAGATATCAACTCGTGGATGATTACGCAGGTCCGGTGCGGGTTTATCGTGGATGTCCTCCAGCAGATGCAGGCACCCGGCCTTGGCGTGGGCGGGCTCGTGCTCAGGGAAGTTTATCGGGACCCCAGCCGCGTCGGCGAGTGTCGCCGTGTCGATGTCCAGCAGTATGCCGTCGAGTTCGTACTTCTCGGCAGCGCGAAGGTGCGTCTCGACGATCTTATCGGCGCTCCAGCGATACTCGGCCTGCGTGAAGCCTGCCTCGCGGGCGGCGGGCATGAAGTTGTGCAGCATGATCGGCACACGGTCGGGCATTTCGCCCGCCATTGCTGCGGCGATTCGTTCGTATCCGTTCATTTGTCACATCGTCTAGCAGCCCGTTTAGAAAGCTGCCCTTGCTGCGAGCGGCCCGAATGCCTACGCGTCTGCGTCAGTATTAAAAGTACTCGGCAATGCTAAGGCATTGCCTGCGTCTTCTTCCTTGATGCTCGACATTCT
>CAZMBZ010000378.1:0-1347 GCA_964564285.1 uncultured Planctomycetaceae bacterium
CATCCTCATGACACTTCGTTGGACGATGGCGACGGGCCTGATCGTGGCGATGGCATCCTGCGTCGGCTGCCAAGACCGTAATACCAACCCCAAGACCCCAGCCGACCGTAAGGCAGCCCTCGCCGAGTCGCTGGCGGTGGATGTCTCGGACCTGAAGTCCACCGACAACCAGCCGCTGATTATCATGGATACCTCGCCGCTGAAGGCCCCTGCCCGCCCGGCCAACCCAACCGAGCTGCCCGACGAGAACCCCCTTCGCTGGTACGACATGGAGTACGCCGGCTGGAACTGCAAAAAGGTGAACATGCCCGCCAGCCCCGCCGACGGGGCCAAAGGCAAGTACGTCATGTGCCTGCGACACATGGACCACCCGTACACCACGGCCTACACGCGAGGCATGGAGAAGATCGCCAGCGCTTACGGGATTCGTCTGAAGACTCTCACGGCCGGCAACGCGGATGTGAACATTCAATCGCAGCAGGTCGACCAGGTCATCAACGAACGTCCGGACCTGGTGATCATTTTTCCCGTGGACGCCACGGCCGTCGTGCCGATGCTTCGGAAGCTCAACCGGGCGGGCATTCCCGTAATCGCCAGCAATCTTATTCCCGTTGACCGTGGCATGCCCTACGTGCTCACTTGGACTGGCCCGGACGACTGGGGGCAGTTCCGCATGCTCGCCCGCGAGTTCGCCGAGAAGATGAACCATGAGGGCGGCTACTGCATTGTTAGGCACATGCCCGGCGGGTCGCCGTTCTTTTCGCGTACGTTCTCGGTGGTCTCGGAGCTCAAGAAGATAGCCCCCAAGATGAAGTGCCTGGACATGCAGACGACCATGCTCGAGGCGGAGAAGACCGCCCAGGTCGTCTCCGGGTGGGTCACCAAGTATGGTTCGGAGTTGAAGGGCATCGTCAGCGCCGACGACTCGGGAGCCCAGATCGGCATTAACGAGGCGTGCAAGAACGCGGGTCGGGCGGACATAATTCGCGTCTCCGCCGGCAACTCGAAGGTGGGCATGGACTTCATCAAGGCCGGGTCGCTACATGCGATAACGTATCAGAGCCCCGAGGCCGACGGCGCGCTTCCGATGAAGCTCGCTGCCGACTGGTTTAACGGCAAGACCGACCTCAAACCGGTCTACTACCTGCCCAAGCACGTGATAACGGCCAAGGACGTGGACGAGTACCTGCCCGCCCAGTGGTGAGGCACGACCCGACGAAAATGGAAGGGTTCTTCCACCGCAGCTGACGCCCACACCTGCCGTCCGCGATCCGCGATCCGGGCTTGGGGTTCAATTCCATTTTTCGTAGACGCTGTCGCTCAACTCATCGAGAGCCTTGATGTCGC
>CAZMBZ010000378.1:1447-4220 GCA_964564285.1 uncultured Planctomycetaceae bacterium
AACATCTTGAGCTTCGGGCAGTACCACCGCAGATAGCCCTCCCATCGCCACTCGTTGAAGCACCGCCCGGACAGGTCGTTGTCCCGGATGAAGTCCCTGGCGTAAGGCGGGAACATCTGGCTGTAGGTGATCATGTTCTTCAGAACGCTCTTGTCCCGAACAATCGGGCTGTCGGTCCGGTAGCGATTGTAGTTGCGACGAGCCTGGATGCCGACGGTAAACAAAACGGCCAAGCCAATAATGACCGCGGGCAGGTGCCACAACAACCCCCTGCCGGTCGAATGCGAAGGCGCATCGCTGCCGGCCGGCCGCCCGGCGGGCGACTCGTCGGACTCGATGACTCCGGCCAGTAATTCGCCCAGCCAACTCAAAAGCCATTGCATCCGCCGCGCCAGCATCGGCGCCAGAAGCATAAGCGCCAGCGGCATGAACCGCCTGGAGCCGAAGGCCAGCTTGATCCCCCCCGCCGCTATGCAGACGTCGAAGACGACTATGCCGATACGCTCGGCGCTCCAGGTTGACATCTGTCTCCGCCGGAGCCATGCCGAGACCGCCGCAATCGAAACACCAACCGTAAACAGGGCGAGCGACGGGAAAACAATCATCACCGTCTGCCAGCCGTAATGCCGCTCCCAGATATCCCGATACGACGGGCTATCAGCCAGGCCCTTGAAGACAATCTTGCCGATTATCCTATCGAACTCTGATCGCACTGGCTCGGCCTGGGCAATGATGGCCAAGCAAACCGCCAAGATCACGGCCAGCAGAACGAAGTCCTCCACGTCCAGTAGCTTTTTGCGGTAAATCTTGACCGCCACCTGAAGCGGCACGAGCACGCAAAACAATCCCACTATGCCGAAGAACTCCCACGACGTGCCGAAGGTAGACATCCCGATCGAGAAGATGCTGTTCCACTCAATGACGCTCCGCCAGATGTTGCTGTCCTCGCTGATCGTCACAACAAGTGGATGGGTGAGGTTCCACATCTCCCAGAAAGGCATCGTGAGCTTGCTGAAATCGCGAAAAGCGTTGTGTATGCCGTACGGCGTGACCACGCCAGCCAAAACCACGGCCCCAAACGCCGCCGCCAGGTAGGGCCACTTCCGGCGAACCATCCCCGAGGCACTCGCCTTGAGCGTCTGACCCAGCGGAGCCAGAGATTCGCCAGGATCAGCCGCACCGCCCGACTTTCCCAGATTCCGGCGGATGAAGTACCAGATGCCCAGCACGACAGCGAACACTATTATTGCCGGCACAATGCTCACTGACTTCCATTCAAAGTCATTGTTCTTCAGTTGGACAGCCGAACTCAGGCGAATGAAGTAAACGCTCGCCGCCACGGCCCCGGCGATGGCGGCACCGGGCACCCACGCCGACAAGCGCTCCCGACCGAAAATCGGAAGGATCACCACGCAAAACGCCCAGAAGAACATCGCCAGCAAACCCAGCGTGAACCCACCGTGCAGGTTCGCCCAGATCACCCCAAAAACCAGCATCGTCAACCATATCCGCCGGGGCCTCCCGGCTGTGCGGTAGAGCAGATGGAGCATCACGGGAACGAACATCAGTGTGGTGAGGTTCGGGCGAAGATCAATGAAGCTTCGCCCGGCCGCGATAACCCCGGCCGAGACGATCATCGCGACAGGCCAACTGGCATCTCGCCGCCGGCATGCAAAGACAAGAAAACCCGTGCCCGCCATGAGCATCAGGGCCTTGAGAATCAGCAGGCCCGTCTCGCCGGCGAGCTCGTGGGAGACATAGTACGCCAGGTTGGTTCCCCAGTTCTGGTTGATCCACACCCGCCCTTCGGTAGTGAAAGCCCAGTCATCGACCTTTCCCATCTTGCCCGCCATGATATCGCGTCCGGCGGCCAGGCCGACGTACAGGTCGCCAGTGGGGCGCGGGACAGACCAGACGGTCGCGACGGACAGCACCACCGCCGCCAGCGCGACGACCGTGACGATCTTTCGTCCGATGCCTGCGGGGGCCTCGGGCAAAAGCGATGGGGCCGGGTTCGTTTCAGGTGATTCTTTTTCGCTCATCAACTCGGTACCTCGCGATCATCGCGGTCAGGGCAGAAACGCGTCGATCCGTTTAAGCTTCTGGGGAAGATAGGTTCGGGCCACGTACTCCAGGCCATGCTTTGCAAGGGCCTGCTGCTCGACGCGGACGCCCATTTTCAGCATCTTCTCGACCGCCCGCTGCCACTGTTTGTAATGACGGATGAACGGGTCGTTCTTCATCGCGTCGTTGGCTCGCTTTCGGTCCACATCCTTGAGCGGATGTGTCGGCAGGTCGTACTCGATGATGTCAGCCGGCGTGACGCCAAGAAACCGCGCCTGCGGCACGCAGAAGAACTCGTTGAGGTGAGCGGCATTACCGCTGCCGACCTTCAGTGTGCGATAGATGTTGAAGTACCCGTAAGGATCGCCGTCGGTGAAGACGTAGACGGGCAGTTTGTTCGCGTCGGCGAGGCGGCGGATGAATCGCCGGCAGGCCCGGCTTGGCACGCCGCCCATCGAAACCAGTATGCAGTGCTGCTCGTCGTAGAAGTTCTCCTCGACGAGGCGCTCGAACATACCTTTGGTTTCCACGGCCAGGAGAAACTTCGCCTTGGTCCGGAATTCGAGGTCCTCGACAACGGTCGGCACGCTGTAGGCGCCCGAGCCGAAGCGCGTGCAGTCGATCTCGACGGGCTTGCCCGTCCGGCGGTCGCGGTCGATGACGACAAGCTCGCCGGCGACCTCCCCGCCATGTTCGTCGGCGCGGAAGT
>CAZMBZ010000379.1:0-4202 GCA_964564285.1 uncultured Planctomycetaceae bacterium
ATCGGCGATAAGGTCTTCTTCACGAGAGTCGGCAGCATGATGTGCTGCTTCTTCACACCGGGGCCGGTTGGCGACTATGCGGGGGCGACAGCCTCCAATACCGACGCGTACAAAGCCTACTTCCATGCGATGCTCGAAGCCGGAATCTACCTGGCGCCAAGCCAGTACGAAGCCATGTTCGTCTCCATAGCACACAGTGACCAGGACATCGCCCAGACCTGCCAGGCCGCCAAAAAAGGCTTCGCGGCCGCGGCAAAATTCCTCTGAAAACGCCGGCCCGGCCATCAGAGCAAACGTTCCGAGCAGCGAACGGTCGGATCGGACTAAGCGGTCTCAGGCAAATTCGTTGGAGTTCCTGCGCAGGATCCGGTTCGTATGCCAAGGAAGCCGAAGCAGGCAATGCCCTAGCATCGTCGACCTGCCGGTAGCCTTAAAGTTGTGCAATGAACATTTCTGGGCACCTATGGAAACAGACGCATGACTCGTTTTCTTAACAGCCTTTGCATGTTTTACGCCAACGCCTGCCGCAGGCAAGACTTTCTACAAGTAAGAGAGCCCGAACCCCGAAAGACGCTCCGACCATCGTCGCCACCACGTTGAAAAGGCCAGTGGGCGAATTTCGCTGCGCCCGGTGCCAACGCCAGAACGGAATGGGAATGCCCTGCTGGAAAACCGCATGATCGCCAAAGACAGGGACACACCGCGCCTCCAGGGCCGCACTGTCGGATGGCCTGCTGTCACCGGTCAAGGCCGAATCCGCCGCAAGCAGAGAAGACCACCAGGCAAACAGGATTGCTCAAATCGTTATCGTTCTCATTGTCTACGACCTTCCATATGAGGGCTGTTGACGCCGGACTCGTACACTTCTCGCAATTGGACGACACATTCTCTGTTTAATCAGGGACACAGACAACGGTCTGGTTCATGACCGGGGCCGTGGAAGGAAAGTGCAGGGCCTGCCCGGACGCCGGCGAGACCTCGACGTGGTACTCGAAATCCTCAGCCGTCGCCTTCTTCGACAATTCGACACGATAGACACCCCGAGCAACATGCTCGAACGGAACTTCAGTCAAGGGGCCGTCTCCCAGCCGCCGCCAGCGGAACATCACCTTCCGCGGCAGCTTGTCGGAGAGGACCAGGACGTTCAACCGGAACTGCTCGCCGCGCAACAGGACGGTACGGACCGTGGGCACGATCAGCCGCGCCAACCCATCGTATTTTTGCGAGAGGATCAGGTCGGCAGGCAACGGCGTATCCAGGGCTTTGGCCAAAAGTCGACCGGGGTCGCCTATAGCCTGCGGGTAGAATCCGTGCTCCCAGTACATCACGGTCGCCAGGCCGCCGTTGGTGCTGACAGTGGCCAACAGGTGACCGAACGCCTCGCGATAGGCGGCCAGTATTCCGCGATAGGCGGGCACACCCAACTCGATCGCCAGTCGCTTCCGCGCGGCTGATGCCTTCTCGGCGTTGACATCTTTCATCACGGCGAGGAACTTGCCAACCGCGCAGTCGAGTTTTGCCCCGGCGCGGAGATATTGCATCGTGCCCAACCAGTAGTCAAATCTATCGCGGCTGCCTGTTCCGATCACTTCCGCGCGGCATTTGACGAGGTCGTCGACGAATGCGTAGGCCCCGGCGACCTGCTCCCACGGCTGACTGTTGGGCCTTACCCCGGCCGGGCACCCGCGCGAAAGCGGACGCGGCAGCCGGCCGTCAATGGTCGCAAAGATGGTGGCAATTTCGCCGGCGGGCCGGGCGCCGAACAGCGCCCTCGCCCAGTCGGCGTAGAAGTCGTCGCACGGAACCTTGCGTATCTGTTTACCGGATTTGGATGGTTTCGCCTGCAGGAAGTCGGCCGCGTAACCCTTGACGGCCGGCCCGCCGCAATTGATCTTCCGCGCAAGATTCGGACCTTCGATCACGATGCCCGAAACGCACGGCAGCGAGACGGCATAGGTGAACTCGACCTTCAATCGCCCACCGGTGACCGTCACGTCATCGAACGAGTAATCCAGCGCGGCAAACCTGCCGACCTTTGCGAAGATGTCTAGCCGTTCGATGACCTTCTTGCCCTGGAGTTGCACGTCAAAGACGCGCTTGCCGGCTGAGTTGAAATGTGGCTCGCAGAATTGCAGTTTGACCCGGTATCTGCCGTTGGGAATCTTCAAGTCATACCCGCGCGTGTCGTAACGACAGGTCTGATAGACAAGGTCGTTTTCGGTTCCTTCAATTGCCGCGCCGGCGTAGTTGGCGAATTTTCCGCCGACGGTTCCATCTTCCGGTTGAGTCGCCACCGGCACATCCCAAGGCTGTTCCCAGCCCGCCTGGGCCAGTTGCGAAATATTCGGGCTGAGTATTCGCGTTCGCCAGATCAGGCCCATCAGACCGGTGCAACCGTACCGGCGGGCATCGACGGCATCCTGTCTGGTTCGGCCCACCCAAAGCTGCGGGACGGCCAGGCCGCCGTTGTCACCTTCCATCCAGGGGATAGCCCACTTGCCACGGCCTTTGATCCGCGCGAAGGCAGGATCGATCGGATTTTCGCCAAGCCCACGGCTGATGGCGCTCATCGCGACCTGCTTGGGTAAAACCTTGTCAAAACCAGAGTGATCGTTCGCCGAGCCGAGCACCCAGCCGCAGGTGGCCAGTTGAAATGGAGCATTGACCTTCTTCATCGCGGCCAGCGCAATCTTCACGTCGTCAATCGTCGTCTTCATCTGATTGGTCGTGTTGCCACTCCAGGTCCAACCCTCCGGCGTCCACAACCAGTAGTAGTCAAGCGGGTGGCAAGCCGCGATCCTTTTGAACATGCCTTCGTACACTTCCTGCACGACGGCTGGATCGGCCGGGTTCTTGCCTTGAGTCTTAAGACGCTCCCGCAAAACCCTGGGCATGATCAGCGGCGATTCGGTGCCCAGGCACGTCTTCACACCCATTCTCCGGGCGAAGCCGAACGCCTCGTGGAACATCGCGCCGGTGCGATTGAATACCTCGTTGCAGGTCTCCGGCGTAGTCGGCCTGGGGGCGAGGCCCCGCAACACCTCGGGGCCCCAACCGTCACGATCAAACAGCGCCGCCGCCCCCAGGTGATATTGACTGGTTGGCGCCGGTCGCAGTCCCCCCCATCGCGTGGAGAACAAGGCGTTGTAATAGACAGACGGGTAGCTGAACTTCACGCGGCCTTGCTGGTCGAAGTCCTTGTCGGTGCCCTCCCACACCGTGGGCTCGGCATACGGATGCCCTTCGGGATAACAGTGCATGCCGATGAAGTTCATCCTCATCTTGGCCATTTGACTGAGGTGCGATTTGTAATCGTCAGTGTTCCACAGGTCGAAACCGAATGGGTGCGAACCCCATGGGTTCAACCCCCGCAATTCGAACAGCGGCTTGTGGGTTTCATCCAGGTCGGTCAGTTTCAGTGTGATCCGCTCGTCGGGGACCACGTCACCGTGCAGATAGAACCGTACGCCCAATCGTTCGACGAAACGATATGCGCCGTACAAGCACGCCAACCCGCTGCCACCGGTGATACGCAGAACGCGGCGATTGCCCTCGATACGGCTCTCCAGCCGGTACTGCTGCGACTGGAGCGACGAGTCGACCGCCACGATGATCGCGTCGCCCTTGGCCGGCAAGGTGGAACGGTGCTCCAGCGGCAACAGTTCGGTGGTACGCAGGTAGACGTAACGCCGAATTTCCAGCCCGGCCAACCGCTCCTGAAAGCCGGCCTTCGGCGAGCAGACAATCGTAGTTGAGGGTTTCTCGGCACTGACGGCCGAAGCCGTTGAAATCATGCAGGACACGCCCAACGCCACCAACATGGTCAGCAATGCAGTCGAACGTAATTGGTGTTTCAATCTCAGACCTCCATCGTTTAAGCGTTGCGGAACAGTCGGTCGGAGTTTTCCATTTGAACTCCGCCCCGCAACGCAGCCGGGCCGAAAGTCGCTGGACCAGTTCACGCCCTTTGGTCTTCGGGATGGACAGCAACTGCCTTGGCCTGGGCAGGAGCTTGATCGGGCGATCTGGCAGGAGCCTCCTCGTCGGCAGAAGGAAGGTTCCGATACCATGTGAAGTACAATGCCACAATGCACACAGCCGACAGGGCCATGCACAAACCCGCCTCGTAGTGCCAGTGGCCCACCAAATACATCGGGGCCAGATAGATGCCTATCACCCCCACGCTGGCCAGCAGGACGTTG
>CAZMBZ010000380.1:0-4165 GCA_964564285.1 uncultured Planctomycetaceae bacterium
GCCAGATTATCCTTGGTCTGCTCTTCGACGCGCAGCACCTTCATACCCCCCCTGCCACTCGCCGCGGCGACCAGGCAGATCTTGCCCTCGGGGAACTGCGGCGGCTTGATCTGCCGGGCTACATTTGAGCAGACGATTTCCGTCCCATCAACCCGGCCGCGAAGGAGTTTCTCCAAGGCAAAAGTGAGTCGGTGGGTATACATCGGCGGGTAGGATTTGCCCACCGGCCCGGCCGAGACGGATTTGAGCCGCCCGGTGAAAACGCACTCCGCGCCGGCCCACTTGGCGACCTCCTCGGCCTCGACGGCCGGCTTGGATGCGGGCTGGGCGCCCCGGGCGATCGAGACGACCATGCAGGCCGCCAAAACCGAAATTGCGCTCGCCAAAGTCGTAAGTTTGCTCGCCATGGGCAACTCCTTTCGCGAACCAACCACTCCGGTCGCTATGTCAGTCTGACGGTTTCTCGAAGATGCGGTTGGTGATCAACCCGCCTCATGCGATTCGAAACTCCGCCACCTTTCGAACGCCAGAGACGTGCCCACCGGTGAAGTCTTCATACAGATCCTTCAGGTTCTCCTGAAGTTCCTCGACAGACTCGCCCTGCGTCATGTAATCGGGATAGTCTTCCAAGTATCCCAACCACATATCACCGTCCTGCCAGTGGATGTAACGCACCGTTGTCATAGACTAATGTTAGCCCTTGCCAGCATGTGTTTCAATTAGTTCTCAGCCGACTTCGTCCTTCTCGCCGCTGGGAAGCTCCGGCAGGCTGATGTAGTGGGCGGCGCGGACGAAATCTATGTTGCGGATATCGTTGATGACGGCCTCTGGCGGGGCCTGGTCAAGATTGATGCCGACCATGGCCATTTTGAGCTTCATCTTTCGGCTGAAGGTCATGTCGGCAATGTTGATATCGTTGCCGCCGAACAGCATGCCGTACCGCCCTACAACGCCTGGCTTGTCATCATTGAGGATTATGACAATGGGACCCTCGGGCTTGAGTTCCATGCGATAGCCGTCGATGGCGATAATCCGCGGGAAACGGTTGCCGAAGATCGTACCGACGGCCGTCCGTTTGGCCTGGTCGGTTTCGACGGTCACTTCCATAAGGTTGGCAAACTCGCGCACCTTCTCGGAGGTGATCTGTTCGATCTCCAGACCTCGCTGCCTGGCCAGGACGGGCGCGTTGATGACGTTGACGGTCATCTCCATGCGAGAAGAAACAAGCCCAACCAGCAGGTAAGTCGTGACAGGCGCGACGTTCATCTGGCCGATCGCGCCGCGATAGATGACCTCCACCTTCTTGAGCGCCCCGGGCGTGATCTCGGACAGGATCGTACCCATACGGCCAGCCAGTTCGGTATATGGCCGAAGTGCCGGCGGAAGGGCCTGGTCGAAACCGGGGGCGTTTATGGCGTTGCGGACCTCGCCGCCGCGAAGAGCCTCGACGAGTTGCTCGGCCGCATCAATGGCGACCTGCTCCTGGGCCTCTTCAGTCGAGGCACCCAGGTGCGGCACGCACAGGACATTGGGCTGCTGAATAAGCTCCAGTTCCGCCTCGCTGGACGGAGGCTCGGCGAGGTACACATCCAGCGCTGCCCCGGCGACGCGATGTTCCTTAATCGCCGCCAGCAAAGCCGCCGGGTCGATGATCCCGCCGCGGGCGGCGTTTATCAACCGCACCGATGGCTTCATGGCCGCGAACTGGGCCTCGCCGATCATCCCCGTCGTCTCTGCGCTCTTGGGAACGTGGACGGATATGTAATCCGAACGCTTGCACAACTCGATGAGGTCCTTGACCATCTCGACGTCGTTGGAATCCCCACCGGCAAAGAACGGGTCGTAACCGATGACCCGCATATCGAGCCCGGCCGCCCTGGCCGCCAAGGCCCGGCCGATCCGACCCATGCCCACAATACCCAGCGTCTTACCAGCAACCTGAGTGCCCTGGAAGACCTTGCGATCCCACTTACCGGCTTCGAGCGATGCGCTGGCCGGCGAAATCTTCCGCGACAACGCCATCATCAGCGTCAGCGCAAGTTCCGCCGTAGACACCGTGTTGCCGCCAGGCGTGTTCATTACGATAACGCCCTTGGCGGTCGCCACCGGCACATCGACGTTATCCACGCCGACCCCGGCCCGGGCGATGACCTTCAGACGACCCGGGTCTTCGAGCACCGCAGCGGTGACCTTGGCCCCGCTGCGGATGATCATCCCGTCGTAATCCTTGACGGTCTTCACAAGCTCCTCCGGCGACAGGCCGGGCTTGTTGTCGATCTCAACGTCCGGCTGGCTTTTGAGCCAGTCGATGCCTACTGCGCTTAGCTTGTCAGCGATCAATACCTTGTACATGGTTTAGCCTCCCTTTTATGCCCAGTCCTGCAGGACTCTGGTAGCCACGGCCACGCCCTTGCCGATCTCGACTTCCACGCCAAGATCAGCCAGCGTGTACTCGATGGCGGCGATCAGACCAATGGTTTCGATCGGATCGACGTAGCCCATATGGCTGGCGCGGAAGCACTTGCCCTTCAGTTCGTTCTGACCGCCGGCAACGCTGATGCCGTACTTGTCCTTGAGAATCTTGCGGAAGGCGTCGTCAACACCCGGCGGATACAAAATGCCAGAAACCGAATCACTGGGCTGCTGCGAGAAAACCTTCATGCCAAGAGCCTCGCAGGCCTCTCGCGTCGCCTTGGCCAGCAGGGCCGCACGGGCCCACACCTTCTCGATGCCGATGGCGTTGATCATCTCGACCGCCACCTTCATGCCGCGGATCAGGCTGACTGCCGGCGTGTACGGAGTGTCGTTCTTGGCCACCGACTTGCGGTAGGCCTTGAGGTCCAGGTAGAAGCAAGGCGCCACGATGGTGTCGATAACCTTCCAAGCCTTCTCGCTTACCGCCAGCATCGCAAGCCCCGGCGGAAGCATAAGGGCCTTCTGGCTGCCAGTGGCGACGATATCGATCTTCCACTCATCCGTCCGTAGCGGCAGAACCCCGGCCCCGGTTATGCAGTCGGCGATGAGGATCGCATCCGTCTCGGCCACAACCTTGCCGATGGCCTCCAGATCGCACGCCGTAGCGGTGGACGTCTCACTGTGAACCACCACCACCGTGCCATAGGCACCCGTGGCGAGCTTTTCCTTGACCGTTTCGGGCGACAAGGCCGTACCCCACGTCAGGACCACTTCATCCACGTCCAGACCGTATATCTTGGCGACCTTGACCCATCGCTCGCCGAATTTGCCGCCATTGGCGACCAGGACCTTTTTGTCCCGGCGACAGGCGCATGCGATGGCTGCCTCCATCCCGGCCGTGCCGCTGCCGGCGATGGTCAGGACGTCGTTTTCGGTCATCAACATCTTCTTGAGCCCGGCATTCACCTCCCCGAACATCGCCTGGAAACGCGGCGTGCGGTGGTGAAACATGGGCTTGGCAGTCTCGTTAAGGACTTCCGGCGGAACGTCCGTTGGCCCGGGTGTAAACAGGCGAGGTTTGATCATGGAAACTCCAAATGAATCGTTAAACGGCAGGCACAAGCCGACAGAGCCGCGGGCCCTTCCCACGGTTGTCGCACTACCGCATTATCTTACAATTCCAAGTCCAGCCAGCATTTTTCCCCATGCCTGACTGAACTATGGCAGGCAAAGTCTATTCCCGCAACACGTATCTGTCAATCGGCATTTTGTCCGACACTGCAACGGGAGCCAGGCTTGCGGCGTAAACCAAGGCCCGACGGCACTTGCCGTCGGGCCTTCATTAAATCATACAACGATACCCGCCTGCCGGTGGGCAGGCTTGAACTCACGACCAACATTCACGTATGCAACGTGAGTCGCTTTGTTATTTACTTGGACGAACCGCTGATCAACTCAACCATTGCCTTACCCATGGCTTCGCTGGTATCCATGTAGGTTTCCGCGTTGCCGCCGTAATGGCCGTTGGAGGCGCCGCCATGGCAGTAGGGATTGGCATAGACGGTGGCCACGTTGCCCTTGAACTCCGGGTACTTGCCGGTCTTGCCATCAACCGCCAGTTGGGCCTCGAGTACCTTTCCCTCGTTGCCCGTGGCGCCCTTCTTGGTCTGGCCAAGCGTGGCGACGACGAACTTCGCGTTGGGGGCGTTGAAGTCCTTGCGCAGCGCCTTGATGAAGTTCACCAGATTGT
>CAZMBZ010000381.1:0-4115 GCA_964564285.1 uncultured Planctomycetaceae bacterium
GTGGATGAGGCCCAGTTGCGGACGCTGCGGCAGATCGAGGCCCAGCGGGGCGGCAAGGGGCGACAAGTGGACGCCAACCCGCGGCTGCAGAAAACCATCGTCGGCACCGAGGCCTTTCTCGCCGGCGGGCAGGCGGCCTATGTGGCCAGCGCCGGCGAGTCCAGCAACACGATCGATCTGGCGGGCAACCCCATCGTGCTGTCCCATGAAAAGTACGTCCTCATCGACGCGGGCGGCTTCATCACGGCCGTCAAAGCCGGCGAAATGCAGCACTGGACGCAGGCTGTTAGGGAAGAAGACGTTGGATTCGCTGATGTGCCTCAGGAATTGGACTTGCCCCGCGTGGGCAATCTTGTGAAGTTCGAAAAGACGCTGATCCGCCCAGCCGACCGGTTGACGATCCGCGCCGAATACACCTGGAAAGGAGCTGCCAGGTGAAACGAACGATAATCCTCGGCATCGCAGCTTCGCTGCTTCTGGGTGCCATCCCGGCTATCGGGGTAGACGCCAACAGCGCCGACGCCGATGCCGCCATTCGCAAGAAGCTCGACAAGGAGATCGGGCGGCTGAGCTTCGCCGACATCGACCTCAAGGAGGTCATTGCGTTCCTCCGCGAGTATTCGGGCGCCAACATTCAGGTTAACTGGAAAGCCTTGACCATGGCTGGCATCGAACAGACCACCAAGGTCAGCGTCGATGTCCGCAAGGTCACGGTCAAACGAGTCTTGGATCTGGTGCTGCGTGATGTCACCTGCATCTGGGCCGATTCAGATATCGGGCTTTGCTACATGATTGACGGCGGCGTCTTGCTGATCTCCACCAAGTTGGACCTGGCGAAAAAACCCATCCGCAGGATGTACGATGTTCGTGGCTTGCTGGTGAAGGGCGGTTCGGCAAGCGATGTGCTTCAGAAGGCGAAGGCCCTCGTTCCCATGATCCGAATGCTGATCGACCCCGAATCATGGGCCGCTTTCGGGGACAGCTCATCGCCCACAACGCCCGGCCTCATTCATCTTCGCGCCGGCCGGCTGGTCGTAACCCAGACTGGCCCGAACCACCAGGCCCTGGCCGAGCTCATCGAGCAACTCCGCGAGGCCCAGGCGACAGCCCAGAATCGCCAGGCATCGATCAAGGGCAAGCCAGACCCCGACGCGGTCCTTCGCGAGAAGCTCACGCGGAAGATCGATCGCCTGAGCTTCGCCGACATCGACTTCAAGGACGTTATTACATACCTTCAAGAGTATTCAAAAGCCAACATTCACGTTTCTTGGCGAGCCCTGAACGCGGCGGGCATCGAGGATCGCACCAAGGTCAGCGTCGATGTCCGCAAGGTCACGGTCAAGCAGGCCCTGGACCTTGTGCTGCGTGACGTCAGCGGCGCCGCAGCCGGTGCCGACGCTGAGCTTCGCTACATGATTGACGGTGGCATCCTGACGATCTCCACCAAGTTCGATTTGGCCAAGGAGCCTGTCCGTCGAGTTTACGATGTTCGGGACCTGCTGATGCAGGATGGCTCGGGCGTGACGCAACGCGAGAGGGAACTGGCCAGAGAGAAGCTGGCAGAGAACCTAATCGACCTGATCCGCTACTCTATCGACCCCGAGTCATGGGCCGATCTTCAGAGCGGTGCGTCGGCGAGGACTCCCGGCGTCATCCAGTACTTCGGTGGTTCGCTGGTGGTCGCACAGACGGGTCCGAACCACCAGGCCCTGGCTGAGCTTATCGCGGAATTACGCGAGGGCCAGAAGCCCCACAAGACTCAGCAGGCATCGCTCAAGGGCGAGTCAGCCGCCGACGTGGCCCTTCGCGAGAAGCTCACGCGGAAGATCGATCGGCTGAGCTTCGCCGACACCGACTTCAAGGACGTCATCACGTTCCTCCGCGAGTATTCGGGCACTAGTATTTACGTCAACTGGCGAGCCCTGACCGCCGCGGGCATCGAGCAGACCACCAAGGTCAGCGTCGATGTCCGCAAGGTCACGGTCAAGCAGGCCCTGGACCTTGTGCTGCGTGACGTCAGCGGCGCCGCAGCCGGTGCCGATGCCGAGCTTCGCTACGTGAGTGAGGGCGGCGTCTTGACGATCTCCACCAAGTCCGACCTTGCCAAGGAGCCTGTCCGTTGCGTTTACGACGTTCGCGATCTGCTGATGCAGGATGGATCGGGCACTACGCGGCGCGAGAAGGAGACGGCCAGAAAGAAGCTGGTGGAGAATATCATTCGCCTGATCCGCAACACCATCGACCCCGAGTCTTGGGCCGATCCTGAGGCCGGTGTGGGGGCAGGGACGCCCGGCTTCGTGCAGTTCTTCGGCGGATCGCTGGTGGTGACGCAGACGGTCCAAAACCACCAAGCCCTGGGCAAACTTCTCGATATGCTTCGCAAGGCCAAGAAGACCCCCCATAACCGTCAAGCCCCGCCAGCAGGCGAGGTAGCCCCCGACGCGCCCATTCGCGGTAAGCTCGAGCGGGAGATCGAACGGCTGAAGTTCACCGATATCGACTTCAAAGACGTCACCGCCTTCCTTCAAGATTACTCGGAGGCCAACATTCACGTCAACTGGCGTGCCCTGAACAACGCGGGCATAGAACAGACCACCAAGATCAGTGTCGACGTCCGGAAGATCACGGTTCAGCAAGCTTTGGATATGGTATTGCGACAAATCAACGGAAAGTCGCCCCGGACCGATCTCGACTACGTGATTGACCGCGACGTGTTGACCATCTCGACCGGGTCGGACCTTATCAGAAATCCCATTCACAACGTGTACGACGTCCGTGATCTGTTGGCGTGGGATGCCCCGGGCGACACTCGACGAGAGATGGAATTGGCCAGGAAGAAGATGCTTGAGAAACTCGTTGCCATGATTCGCGACTCCATCGACCGCGAGTCCTGGGCCGATCCTGATGGCGGCGCGGGGATGGGTATTCCCGGTTTCATCCAGGTCTTCGACGGCCTGTTGGTCGTAACTCAGACGGCCCCCAATCACAGGGCTCTGAACGCGCTTCTCCTGAAGGTGCGTCAGGCCAGGGCCAATCAAGTGAGGCTTGGCGTCGTCACTCGCAGATACGACGTTCGCGATTTGGTGATCGAATCGGACGGTACGCAGACGGCTGCGGGCTTGAACAATCGGGCCGAGGGTTTGGCGGAATTGGCAAATATCACCATGGGCTCCGCCGAAGCCAGCATGCAGAACTGGCTCGCGGTTGCCACCGCCAGCAATAACCGGCTTATCGTTACAGCCGGGCCGGGTGGCCAGCGGACAGTCCAGCAACTGCTGGCCAAGCTTCGAGACATTCGAGGCCCGCAGGTGGAAATCGGCGGCAACATTGCCGGCCAGGCGTCCAGTGGGCTGGTGACTACTGATGGTGGCGCGTCAATGAATGATGTCAAACTAATGGGCTTTAGTCCAAACGACGCGACGCCTGGGGCGCCCGCGGAGGCGTCGAAGGCCCGGTTCGAGGATTACATCCTGCGAAACTACAAATGGGCGTTCAGCGACGCCAGGCCGGGCGAGAAAGGTCGCTCCGGTGGCGGCGGGGCTATCCATAACCGCGAGAAGGTCGTTAAGGATCTGGCCGAGAAGCTCTCGTCGAATCTCTGGCAGGATGTGACCGTCAACAGTCGCAACATTGGCATCTCGGCCGGGGATGCTTCCAAGCTGGGCATCACGTTCCAGAAGGGCGTCAACAGCGTCAACTTCGCAACGGTGGATGAGGCCCAGTTGCGGACGCTGCGGCAGATCGAGGCCCAGCGGGGCGGCAGGGGGCGACAGGTGGACGCCAATCCGCGACTCCAGGAAACAATCGTCGGCACGGAGGCCTTGCTCGCCGGCGGGCAGCGGGCCTACGTCGCCAACGCCGGCGAGTCCAGCAACACGCTCGACCTGGCGGGCAACCCCATCGTGCTGTCGCACGATAAGTACGTCCTCATCGACGCGGGCGGCTATATCACAGCCGTCAAGGCCGGCGAAATGCAGCACTGGACGCAGGCTGTCAGGGAAACAGACGTCGGGTTCGCCGACGTTCCTCAGGAATTGGACTTGCCCCGCGTGGGCGAGCATGTGAAGTTCGAAAAGACGCTGATCCGCCCGGCAGACCGGTTGACGATCCGCGCC
>CAZMBZ010000382.1:0-4107 GCA_964564285.1 uncultured Planctomycetaceae bacterium
CCTTCTTCGCTCGGTTGTACCATCTTCGCCCGCTCCAAGACGCTTAGAAGCTCCCGGCGTGGGCAATTCGCCGCTTGGCTCGCCACGTAAGCGACTTTGTTAGGAAAAAGGTAGTATGGCCCGCCTAACGCCTGCTTGGTGTTCTATCTTTTAACATTTACAGCACGTCAGTCTCGATCGCCCGCATGGCAACTGCAAGCCTGACCACGGAGTTGTCCGACTAGGGTGTTTCCCGTAGTTCATTTCCTGTCAAGACTTCCGATGTTTGTCGTTGACGAATGGCGGATGCGCGGTGGCATAACATAGCACGGACGGGGAAGGCACCGCTCTACGTTCCCGCCTTCGGAGGTTCGATCTGCTCAATCGTGCTCATGGTGATGGTCTAGGCACTTTTCGAAAGGGCAGGACGATGAAGGTGAAGGTTGTGGTGGCGGCGCTGAGCCCTCATACATGCCTCGCCTCGTCAATGCCAGCGTCGCAGTCGTCTCATAGCTGAAAGAGAAGCAAGCCCTCCGAGCATGATAAGCAGTGCCGAGGGTTCGGGCACCTGGGTCACCTCGAACACTGTGGCGTTATAGCTCGCGTAAGGGTTGGGCATCCAAATGAACCCCGGGGGTGGGTCGGGTGGGCCGGGAGGAATTACCCCGCAGGTGATCATTTCCCTGCTAAGGTCCGGGACAAGCGACCATGTGAAAGGAAGTTGCCTTGGCTCAATCGGATCCGGCATAAGTTCCCCCTCCCCGTAGGGGGAATCGGTAACGACTGTCCACGTAAACGGAGTCCAGTCGGGATCCAGGACCCGGAGAAGTTCAGGGACCCAGATCTCCAGTCCGTAGCCTTCGTTGATCCATGCTCTGACCGTCAGACCATTACCGTGCAAGTAGTAAGTACCGACAGCGTAAGTACGCTCTGCCGTCAGTGCCCCGCTACAGAAGGCGCCCCCGGAGGGGTAAGTCGGTTGCCTTCCAAGTGAATTTCGTGTTGACCTCTGCATGGTGCGGGCGCAACATTGTTTGCGAATCGGGTCGCGTGGCCCGAACACTCAAGGATGTCGGCTACTCAAGGATGTGTTTCGGCCGCCATCCCCGGGGAGCGTCGCTGTGCCCCGGTTGGTCAATCTCTTGCTATGAAGGAACGCACGTATGGCCAAGGCAACACCGAAGAAACCGCTGACGAAGACCGAGATTATGACTGCAATCGCCGAACAGACCGATCTGACGAGGAAGCAGGTCACTTCGGTCTTCGAGGCACTGAACGGCGTGATCAAGAAGAGTCTGGGCCGCAGCGGCGCAGGCATGATCACGATTCCGGGCCTGCTCAAGATTCAGAAACAGAAGGTCCCCGCGAAGAAGGCCCGGAAAAACGTCCCCAACCCGTTCAAGCCGGGCGAGTTCATGGACGTCAAGGCCAAGCCCGCGTCGACCAAGATCAAGGTCCGCGCGATGAAGGGCCTCAAGGACATGGGCTAGGCTCCAACGCCTATCGAGACGTGAGCGGGCCGGAGTTTCTCCGGCCCGCTTTCTTCTGGTGGCCTGCCGTTGTCATCGACCACTTCTCCCGACGAGCCATGCCCGGATGTTCTTGGCCCCCAACGATCATTGGGGCCGGGCAAAGCCACGCCCGGCGTGCCAAGCCTCTCATCGAGCCATACACGCTCCGCTGTGAGTGCTTCGCTCCGCAAAGAGAATGGACCGAGCAAAGCGTCCAACATACCGTGAAGTGCTAGGGTTCGACGGGGCAGCGCGTCGAGGCTGCGGCCTTTGATCGCTTCGGTTGTGCCATCAGCGACAACGTCCGGCCAGTCATGGCGGCCGACTTGGTCATCACGCGACGGCTCGAGTGTCCCATCGCCGACGCAACGCGCGCAGCCGCTGGCATACCGCGGGCGAAGATATGCCCAGTTCCGCGGCGATCTCCGTCTGCGGGTAGCCTTCGATCTTCATCTCGACGATCAACTTGTCGCGATGATCACAGCCGGCGAGGAATTCACCCCAGTCCAGCTTAGCCCCGACGACGTCGACCACCGGCCATCGCCATCGGCGGTCACCGAATACGCGGTAGAAGGCGTGTTGAGGGTCGCCCTCGAAATCAGTGAGGCTGGTGTGGGCGCCAAGTCTCGTCCTGGCCAAGCGTGTTGCCGAGAGGGCGTCGGTGGATGTCATGCCCGCTAGCCTTCGGCCCGACAGCACGCTTCGGATGGCGTACCACGCCAGATTTCCGACGCTGGGTGTTCGGCCCCCACGGCGTGCAGCCAGGTACGTCTGCCACGACATGGCCACGGCCTCAGCGGTGTATTCATCCTGAAGGTCCGGCCCGTTCTCAAAGAAATGGTAGCGCAACCTGCTTCGCGCCGGCTGGTGTAAGGTGGTGGAGCGGGCAAAAGGCTGGCAGGAGCCGTAAGAGGGTGCATGGTTACGACGTTCATCGTGTCGCGGGGTGAGACGCCCGCGACACGCTCTTGGGCGCATACTGGAACCAGTCGATGGCTGAACCGATTGCCAGCATGCCACTGGAGGCGATACTGAGCCACAGGCCGGCGCATGCGGTTACGCCCACGGTTGTGAAGTAGGTGAAGTAGGCCAGGCAACTGACCCCCAGGGCGAACTGGGCCGCGGCGGCCTTGCGAGGCAGGCGGCTCCGGACCAGCGCGACGATCGCCAGCACCAGCGATACTACCGCCACGGCCGGCACGGTATTGATGAAGATCATGCCCCACCCGATGCTCCCGCCCCCAGGCAAACCAGAATATGTTATCCACCCCAGAATGGCGCTCAGCACGGACAGGCAGATCGCGCAAACGGCCGCCGCCAGGAACTTGCCGACGCCATGGGTGCCGTACATTCGCGGCACCGCCCGAAAGGCCAGTAGCGGCAGCAGTAGGATGGCCGCCAGGAACGGCAGTCCGATGGTGACAAGGAACAGACCGTCAGATTCTTGCACGACGACCTTGACCGGTATGACAGGCCCGAGAAAGTTGACTTGCGGCATGAAGAAGCTCACGCACAAACCCGCCGCGCCGGCTAGGCTGACCACGCGTCCCCAGTGAAATCGGCCGGGCCGGGCGGGTCGGGAATCAAGGTCTGTCATAGTCTGTCCCTTTCCGACAATTCGGCATGTATACCATATACAGGTGTTCTATTGCTGATGCAATAACGGTATCACGGCATAGTGGAAGCGAATGCCTGGCCAACCTGAACCCGTCTTGAGAAGGAGAATTGGCGATGCCTTCACGGTCCGGTAACACCGAAACCAGTCGTACCATCATCGTTCGTCTAACGGTCGATACGCACAAAGCCCTGCGGATTCGCGTGGCCGAAGAGGACACCTCCATCCAGAAATGGGTCGAGAATCTGGTCGAGCGAGAGTTCGAGCTGCCCGACAGCCCCTACGGCACGTTTGACCAGGGCGGGAACGTCTGGGAGTGGAACGAGGCAATCCGGGATGGGTCGGGCTTGCTGGGCGGGGAGGCCAGCAACGTCGGCAGCTACCTGCTCGCGTCGTGCCGCGACTACTAGGTCGGCCCGACGAACGCGAACCGCATCTTCGGCCTCGGGTTCCGTGTCTCGGAGGTCCCTGAGCCGGCTACGATGGCGATTCTGGCTCTGGGCACCGTAGTAGGGTTACGGAGAAGAAGCAAGGGCGTTTGAAATATACCCTCGGTTCGTGGCATGGTGGTTTCGGGAGCATCACTGTTAATACAATAAGGAGACGTGAAGATGAAGTCCATACGATGGTTCGGACGTGTGACGGCGGTGTGGGTTGTCCTGTGTGGTTCAGCGCCGGATCTGTTGGCCGGGGTGCTGCTGCATGACGACTTTGCGACCTTTGACACTACGACGTGGTACGTCCCGGTGTGGTATGGCAATGGAGACGGGACCTTCCTCGGCAGGACGCAACTGCGGGTGGCCCAGTCCGGCTGGACGCCGACGATCAGCAACGGGGCGGCCCGACTGACGGTGGATAGCTACTGCGACAGCTATGGTCGAGCCTTTTTTGGGACCGAGATTCGCACCAACGCGACCTACCTGCCCGGACAGGGGGAGACGGTCATTTCGGTAGTGCGGTTCCGTCTGCAGGAACCGACGGCGTCTGGAATGGTCTTTGCGG
>CAZMBZ010000383.1:0-4074 GCA_964564285.1 uncultured Planctomycetaceae bacterium
CTTTTTGCGCTCAAGACGAGAAAAGCGTCTGGTGGTACGCTTGATTAAGGACTAGGGCCGTATTGGTCACCGGCGAGGGGGAGGGCCCATCCAGGAATTCCCGGTTCAGATAGGTGGTGTACGGGCCGGTGATCCAGTTCGCCGGCGTAGCCGTGCCATTCGCGGTCATCGAGTCGAAATCCTCGGTGTAAACCCCGCCGACAAACGTGCCCGCCGCCCCGGCCACGCTGGCCAGTGACAAGCTTACAACTGCAATCAACACCAGGGTCCTCATATTCTTTCTCCTTATGCAAAGACGCGCGCAATAGTTGCGCCCCAAACGTTTAGGACACAACTCCCGCTGTACACTTGCGCGCAAACATTGTTTTGATATGAACGGTCCAAGTATGCCTGCCGATATGCAAAAGACACACCATCGAACACCACAACTACGTGTGGCCTCTGACTACCGCGAGAAGCCACGCGCATAGCTAATTGCAGACTTGATTGATGCATACTGTGGCCAAAAGGCCGGAGGAAGGAGGATTTGAGCTAATCCTTCTCGCCTCGCAGAGTCGGTATTTCTTCTCTCCGCCAACTCTGGAGCGCGTTAGATTATAGCGCGGTATCCGGGGGGTTTCAAGGTGATCCCCCCATAATTCTTGAACAAAATCCTAATTCTTGCATATTTGCGACACGGCGCGTGCACGGGTAAAGGCGAGGCTTTCGGCAAATCGGCGCCTGGCGGGACTTCCTCAGGACCGTCGCGGCGCGCTGCGCCCAGAGGTTTTGAAGGCCTCCAGACGCTCCGTTAACTCGCGTACTATCTCGGGATGCTTGCTGTAGAGGTTGATCCGCTCGCCGGGATCGGTCTCCAGATTGTAGAGCTGGCCGGGGGCGTCGGGGTCCGTGTCGGCGATAATGTAAGGTTGAAGGACCTCGCGTTTCTCGTAGTTGTTGCCCCCCGAGCCCTTGTGGGCGAGCAGCTTCCACTTGCCGTGCCGGATCGACATCGCCAGGGAGATCGTCTGTTCCAGCATGTACTCGCGAACCGGCTTGTCGGCCTGGGTGCCCAGCAGTACCGGGAGCATGTCGTAGCTGTCCTCGGCTGCGTCGTTGGGAAGCTCGGCGCCGGCGATGGCAGCGAAAGTCGCCATGACGTCTGTCAGGCTCGTCAACTGGTCGGTCGTGCTGGAGGCCTTGATCTTGCCCGGCCAGCGAACGAGCAGCGGCGTGCGATGCCCGCCTTCCCAGTCATCCCGCTTGATGCCGCGCCACGGGCGCGCGCCATCGTGCTGATAGTCCTTCCGCATGTTGACCACCGAGGCGATCTCCGGGCCGTTATCGCTGGCGAACACGACCACCGTATTGTCCGCGATCCCGAGGCCATCGAGCTTCTTGAGCAGTTCGCCGACGACCCAGTCCATCTGGAAGATGAAATCGCCGTGCGGGCCGGCCTTGGTGCTGCCCTTGAACTTATCGGACGCCAGGCTCGGCAGATGCACCGCCTGCATCGCGTGGTACAGGAAGAACGGCTTGTCGGGAGTCTCCTTGACGTGCTTTTCGAGGAACTGCTTGCTCTTGTCCAGGAAGACGAGATCCACCTCATCGTGCTTGAAGTTGGGTGCCACCATGCCAGTACGACAATCGACGGAGTACGGATGCTTGGGGATGGTGTTCTTGTCCAGCAGTTGTGTCGGCGGAACGGGAACCCGATCCCCGTCGATGAACGCGTACAGCCAATCCGTCGTCGGACAGCACGCCGTGCCGTAGAAGTGGTCGAACCCGCGATGGATCGGCGCATCCGGAATCGCCCGCGAGAAATCCACCTCCTTGACGCCCTCGACGCCGCCCTTGGTCACGCGCTTGCCGTCCTTGTCCAGGAAGGTCAGCCCCACATGCCACTTGCCGAACGCAGCCGTCGTGTAACCCTTCTCGCGCAACATCTGGGGCAGTGTCAGCCGTTCCTTCTCGATAAGACAAGGCCCGCCAACGCCGCAGAACACGCCGCGATAGCCCGTGCGGAAACACATCCGGCCGGTAAGCAAACTGTACCGCGACGGCGTGCAGACGGTCGATGGGCTGTGAGCGTCCATGAAACGCATGCCGTGTTTGCCAAGTGAATCCACGTTGGCGGTAGTGACCTTGGCCTCGGAGTTGTAGCAGCTTATGTCGCCGTAGCCCAGATCGTCTGTGAAAATGAACAAGATATTCGGTTGCTTGGACACCGGTTGATCTCCTTTGGCGACAAGGTCGCCGACAGCAAGTCCGGCCGCACCCATCCCCGCGACCTTTAGAAACGTCCGTCTGGTATGTTTTCGCAACGACTCGACCGTCGGTTTCGATTCCATCATGCGCCCGCATCCTTTCGCTTTCCTTCGGCAGCAGGGCCAAAGCAGTTGGCCATTGTACAACCAGCCACGCGCGGATTCCCCACTAAAGCGCGGACAGAAAACTCTCGCAGAAGATGCCGAAAAGGCCGGGACGAGCATGGTCAGCCCCGCGCGGCCGGTCGTCATCACGAGAGCAGATGGCTCACCCATTCGCCCACGGGGGTGAGCCATCGTTCGTAAATGAACGTCAAGGGCGCGTCCTTCCACTCGGCGAACATGTCCGGGAATTGCAACTTCAGCGTGATGCTGTTCATCGCCATCGCGCCCGCACAGACGATGGCGATGGCGAACACGAGAACCACTAGAGCCCCGGCCCTTGATCGCAACCAGCAGCGATCCAACACGACCGCCAGCCAGGCCGAAATGACCACACAAGCGCTCAAGCCCAGCACGGCCAGCGGATGTTGCATGAACAACAGCAGCGCCAGCGACACCAGCGAGACCCACACGACAGCGATGGCCTTCTGGCCGAGAGTCACCAGCGGGCTGATGGCCCAGTGGATCGCCAGCAGCACCACACAGATCACACCTGCCAGGATTCGCATCAGTTGAGGCGACTCCGGCAGGAACTTCACCTGGGCCACCTCAATGCATGTCATGTGGGTCCGCCTATTGGCTGCCTCGCCCGAAAGGGCCATTTGGATCTCGCTTAGCCGGGCATGCCATTTGTTCAACTCGAGCTGTTGCTCGGAGAATCTCTTGCGTATCTCCTCGTATCTCTTGCGGACCACGTGAAAATTAGACATCAGCGCCACCAAGTTGTGGTACTTCTTCTCAATGTCCGCACTTTCGCCTTGGAGAATCTCCCACTCCTTCATGGCCATTCGGTATTCAGCCATTGCCTCGCTCATCGCGTACAAGCCAAGCGGGTCATAGGTAGGCTTGCCCGGAGAATCCTGGCTTGTCCTTCTGGCCGGCTGAGAGGCGGATGGGGCCGTCCCCTTGTCCGGTAGCCAAGGGCTCAGGATTTTGTCGACCTCGTCCCTGACTGCCTGAGGCCAATTCTTTTTCAACTGGGCGATGGCATGGGGAAACACTTCATTCAACTGGGCGATCTTGCGTTTGATTCCGTCGATCCTGTACTGGGCCTTGATTCTCTCACGGGCCAGCCTCGTCATTTCGGCCTTGAGGCCGTCGATCCTCGATTGCACGACCCCAGGGCTTTCCGGCATAGCGGCGACATGTTCAGTCTCAAACTTGACGCGGTCCGCGTCCAGGTACGTCAATCTGGTCTCGCAATTGCGGACCTGTGTCTTCAGGAAATCGCTACTGCCGGTTAGTCGAGATGAGATTTTTGCACTGGTTCTCTCGATGTAGTTCTTCACCAACGCGTTAGGAAACGCCGCGGCGATTTTTGGGTCGGCGTGGGTAAAGCTTAACGACAACAGGTCCACATTCGATGACTTGACTTCCCAGTTTAGCGCAGCACTCTTGCCGAGGGATTCCACGAGCTTCTGCTTGGCCTGCTGGCCTTCGCGGGTTAGTTCGTCATTCGACTTGTTGCGGGCCAGTCCTTGATCGAGGCCAAGTTCCGCGATGACCGTCTCCAATGCATTGCGGTCAAGCAGGTCGTGTTGGAGGGTCAGCTTGGCCTGTTCCAAAGACTCGTTGCCCCGCGAGCGATCGGTCCCGGCGGCGGAGTCGGTTCGTAGCATGAACGTGGTCGTGCCTCGGTACTTCAGCGGCAACCAGTGCGCAGCCA
>CAZMBZ010000384.1:0-4038 GCA_964564285.1 uncultured Planctomycetaceae bacterium
GCGGGATCGCGCCTTCTTACGCTCCAACTCCTGCTGCTCGTGCTCCTTCTGGGCGGACTTCAGTATCCCCCAGCCCTGCCGCGTAATACGCATAAAACCGGCAACAAAACCGATAATCGCGCCCAGGATGGTGAAGCCCGGGTACGTTACCCGAAACACGAACCGATCCAAAAGCCAGCCGCCAAAGAGAAACAGTATGAACGTCAGAAAAAACTCCAAGCCGACCGTCGCATATCGCAACATGTTTCGCGGAGGCTCGTTTTCGCTCATTTTGGCGACCACAACTGGCAACCGACGACAGAAACGACCTGCCAGACGCTCCGCTCGGCTGCGCATAGACTGGTGCTAGTATCGCACTTGTGCCCCGTCTGTCAAGGATCGACCAGCGCCAAAACCGGCCATCCGGCTCGCCGCCAAGGCGACCGACGGAACGTACATTGAGACAAAGACTACGAAATTGCCCCGAAGTTCGCAAGACCCTTGACCGACGACGCCCGGCCCGGTAAGCAAGGACAGTGAAAACAAGACCCGACCAAGCCCGCCGGCAACCGGTGACCAGCAACCGGCGACTGGCTACGAACGACCAAAAAGCATGTTCAGCCCCACGACAAAGAAGGCCCGGCTGTTCCGCACCTGGACCACCAGGCACCCCCTATGGTGCGCCTGGCAGGTGACATACCGATGCAACTTCCGCTGCCGGTTCTGCCAATACTGGCACGATCCGCTGGGCCTCGAGCCCGAGCCGCCCGTCAGCCGATTCGCCGACGGGGCACGAAAGCTCGCCTCATTCGGCACGCTGCTTGTCAGCCTCGCCGGCGGCGAGCCAATGCTCCGAACCGACCTGCCCGATATCGTCCGGGCAATCGGCAAGTACCACTTCCCCTTCATGACAACAAACGGCTGGCTCGTCACCGCCGATGCCGCACGCGACCTCATGGAAGCCGGCGTCTGGGGAGTGTCCGTCAGCATCGACTACGCGGACCCTGCCCGCCACAACGCCGCACGAGGAATGGATGATGCATGGCAGAACGCCTGGCGGGCCGTCGAACTCCTCTCCGCCGCCCGGGTCCACAAGTGGCAGCGAGTGAACGTCATGTGCGTGCTGCTCGATGACAACCTCGACCAGATCGAGCCCCTCATCCAAATGGCAGCCAAGCGCGACGCGTACTTCATGGTCCAGCCATACGGCGAACTAAAGACCGGCTCGAAGGCGTTCATCCACCACGGACCAGTCGGCGAGCGACTTGTCGAACTTCGCAGGCGATACCCCAACTTCCTCTCGAACCCCTACTACCTCAAGCGATTCGACCAGTTCCTCGAAGGCGGTGTCCCCGGCTGCAAGGCCGGGCGGGCGTTCTTCAATATCGACTCCGCCGGCGGGATCGCCATCTGCGTCGAACGCAAGAACCGCCCCATCGCCAACCTATACCACGACTCCGCCGCCGTAATCCATCAGCGACTCCGCGCGGCCTCAGCCAACAACACCTGCACCTCCTGCTGGTACAACTGCCGCGGCGAAGTAGAAAGCCTCTACACCCCCACAGGCCTATGGAAGTCCCTGCCGACGCTGTTTAACGACATGGGCCGAACACCAAAGTAGCGCCGCCGACCAGTACGACGGCCTGGGCCGGGTTTATCTCACACCTGGTTTCGACCCCATCGATTCTACTCGCTGAACTTCTCCGACACCCTTCTGGCCATCCTACACCAGCGGGTCAGGCGCTCGGGTTGGCCGAGGCAGGTGGCGGTTTCCTGGTTGATGATCTCGACGTGACAGCCACGCGATTGGTTCAGTATGTTGAGAAGGTGGGCTTCGTCCTGGCCGATGTCCCAGTCAGGCCGGGATATGGGAATGGCCGTTGGCTTGATCGAGTAAATGTAGTCGGTTCCGATCGCCTCGGCGGCGCGGGCGAAGTCGTTCCAGGCGCAAATCGATATTCGGCGGAGATTCGCCAGTGTGCGATGCAGGTGCATCTTCCGATCGACCGGTTCGCAGCACGCCAGGGACGTCAGGCCGAACATGGCGTGAAACTCCCGCTCGTACCGCGTGATGAACCGCTCGTGCATCTCCGGAGAAATGCTCACCGACGCCTGCGCCACCGAGAGCGCCCACGTGTCTTTCAGGCGGATGCGGCCCGGGTCGAACCCGTCGGTGGGAAGTTCGCGGGTATAGCTCAGCCCCCCGTTGTAGTTGTGCTGGTAGGTGTTATCGACCACCAGGGCGCCTTCGCGTTCGAAGGTGCGTTGCTTTATGATTTGAAGGTCCCACAGCCGGCGCATGACCTCATCGAGCCATTCGGGCCGCTCGACCATGTCCATGAACAGATTGTCCATCCCGCGAATCTCGCAGACGTAATCGAACAGCGCCGTCCACGATCCCGGCCTGGCGCGAACGGGTTCGAGAATCCCGTCGAACACGTCCTCGACCCATTCGCGGTTTCGCTGGGTGGCGTCCCAATCGACGCCGCACGCGGAGTCCTCGATAATCTTATCGATGTCCGCCTCGGTCCGAATCACCGGCGTCACGTGGAACGCGCCGAGATGCTCGACGTCAGGCCGATCCCGGTTCGGCTGGATCAGCCGGGGCTCGCGAACGGCCGTCCGATATTCGACGACCGGCTCGGTAACGCTGTCGTCGTCGATGTTCTCCCACTGCCATATTTTCAGCCGGAGCTGCCTCTCATAGCCGAGGGCCTTCGTGTCGGACGTCCGCAACGCGCTATCGGGGATGATCTCCTTGAAATACAGCGAGTTCACCCGCAGCAGCACGGGAATGGGTCCGCACCGCAGGCCGTTGATCCGATACCAAGCCTGCTTGCGCCGCTGCTGATCCGGCTCGGCGGCAATCTCTCGCACCCGCCGGGCCAACTCCCGCAGGATGTCCTTCTCCGGCGTGGTTATTCCCGATGCAGCCATGGTCGAATCTCCGCGGGTTGCCCCCGCACGCACAGGCCGTCGGCCTGGTGCTTCTCCGGCAGGGTCTTGAGCCTGGATTTCCCGAATGGGCAGGCACTCCGCGTGGTGTCTTGATTATGTTCGGTTCGCCGATCGTCCGCGTAAGCGAGGCCGCCCCCCTGCTACGCCCGGGCCGCCTGGCGCTTGAGGAACGCCAGCCCGTCGACTGCCAGGCGGTCGGCAGATTCGTAAATGGGCCGCCATATGCAAGCGGCGGCACACAGGTCCACGATGCCCGTGGCGAAGCTCTCGATCGTAACCCATCCGCCGTAACGAATGTCCTTCAGTGCGGCGAAGACCTTCTTCCATCGGACCTGCCCCGTGCCGAGTTCGCCGCGGTCGGACTCCGAGGCGTGGAAATGCCCAAGCAGTCCGCCGGTATCGCGGATCGCCGCGGCGGTGTCCTTCTCCTCGATATTGCCGTGGAACGTGTCGAGTTGCACCCGCAGATTGTCGCTGCCGACGGCCCGGACCATACTGGCTGCATCGCCGGCGGTGTTGATAACGTATGTCTCAAACCGGTTCAACGGCTCGATGGCCAGCGTGACATCCGCCTGGCGGGCATGGTCCGCGGCTGCGGAAAGACCCTCGACGCACCAGTTCCACTCGTCTTGAGACCTGGCCAGGCCGGTCATACATCCCACGGGCGAATAGAGAGGCCCCGCCATGACCTTGCCGCCCATCTCGGCCGTGATGTCGATCATCCGCCGCAACCTCGCCAGGGCAGCGCCTCGCTGGGCAGACTCGCCCGAGCATAGGCTGGCATCCGGCATGAGGACGCAGCAACTCGTCACGCCGACGCCGGCCTTGTCGCACGCGGCCCGCGTCGCTGGCCCATCCAGCACGTCGAGATCGTTGAAGGGAATCTCCACGCCGTCATAGCCCATCTCGGCCACCTTGGCGACGAGATCGATCCTCTCCCGCGAAAACGTGGGTGTGTAGACCAGCAAGTTCAGGCCGAAACGAATCCCCGAAAGGCCCTTGCGAACCTTGCCCGAGGCGCGATTCTTCTTTTTCTTCTTCGACATGGCCAAATCTCCATTGCGCCGGTATGGACGCCGCGAGTAAAAGGCAACTCCGAAG
>CAZMBZ010000385.1:0-3962 GCA_964564285.1 uncultured Planctomycetaceae bacterium
CGGTAGCTGTACTAGTTTGGCTCAAACCGAAATCAGGCCTGCGCCTGCTCGCCATCTGCGGGCTTTGCCTCTGCGGGCGCCTCTGCCTGGGGTTTGGCAGGGGGCTCGGCAGGCGGTTCGGCGACTGGTTCGGCAACGGGCTCGGCAACGGGTTCGCTCTGCGCTTCGACGGCTGGCGAGGCTGTCTCGCTCTCGTCGATCGCCCGGGCCGTGGTGGGCCTGCGGCTGCGACGTTGGGTGGCTTCGGCGGCGTCGGCCTGGGCCTTGCCTCGCTCCTGCACGCCAGCGCCGATGGCGTCGGCGAGGTTCTTGACAATCAACTCGATAGCCCGCATGGCGTCGTCGTTGCCGGGGATCGGGATATCAACGACGTCCGGGTCGCTGTCGGTGTCCAGAAGGCATACGACGGGAATGCCAAGCTTCCTGGCTTCGCGGACGGCGATCATTTCTCGGCGCTGGTCGATGATGACAAGCGCGCCTGGCAGGCGGGTCATGCGGCGAAGCCCGCCGAGGTTTCGCTGGATCTTCCGCATTTCGCGGCGGAGCGAAGCGCCTTCCTTTTTGGAATACTGGTCGAGCTTGCCTTCGGCATCGAGGGCTTCGAGGTGTTCCAGACGCGTGATGCGTTTGCGGATCTCGCTGAAGTTCGTCAGCGTTCCGCCAAGCCAGCGGTCGTTGACCCAGTGCATCTCGATTCGCAGCGCGTTTTCCGCGACCGCCTTGCGAGCCTGTCGCTTGGTCCCGACAAACAATACGTCGAGGCCCTTGGCCGCGACCTGCGACAGGAACTTTCTGCCCAAGAGGATGCCGCGAAGGGTTTCCTTAACGTCGATGACGTGAATCAGATTCCGCTTGCCGAAAATATACGGCCTCATCTTCGGATTCCACCGGCTTACGCGGTGTCCGAAGTGTACTCCAGCATCGATCAGTTCTTTTGCTAATTCGTTTGCCAAGCCGGCACCTCCAAAAGGTTGGTTCAGATTCAAGCATCCGAACCTAGGCGTTGCCTAAGCTTATCTAGGGGTTTCGAAACGAATCAAAACCTTACACGATTCCCAGACAGTCTCTCCGTGGACCCTGGCGAAGTACTGGGTATGGACCTTCTCCACCAAGCCTACAGAGCGAAGTAAGTTACCTTGTACAGCCGTGTCTGGTCAAGGGGTTTGTGGGAAATTTATGTCCACATGAGCTCTGGGCCGCCCTTGCGAACTTTTCCGAGCACCCAGCAGCGTTCGCCCATCCGCCCGAGGCAGTCCATGATCGGCTTGGCGAAGGTGGGGGCGACTATCATTACGAAGCCGACGCCCATGTTGAACACCTTGGACATCTCGATCGAGTCCACGGGACCTTTGGCTGCGATGAGGTCGAAGATCGGGTTCGGTCGCCAACTGTTTCGCTTTACCCGCACCGTCAGGCCGTCAGGCAGGACGCGTGGCAGGTTGCCAGGCAGGCCGCCACCGGTAATGTGAGCCAGGGCCTTGACTACCTTCTTGACGCGGTATCGGTTAAGAATCTTCAGCACCGGCTTGACGTAGATCCTCGTCGGCGTGAGCATCTCTTCGCCAACGGATCGGCCCTCCAATTCCGCAGGGCGGTCGTCAAGGCTGTACCCGGCCTTTTCCAGAAGTACCCGTCGGGCAAGGCCATAGCCATTGGAGTGCAGCCCATCGGAGGCTAGTGCAATGGCCAAGTCGCCGGGTTCGGCGTTGGACCCGTCGATGATGCGGTTGCGTTCAACCACGCCGACGGCGAACCCGGCCATGTCGAACTCGGAGGGTTTGTAGAAGGATGGCATCTCGGCTGTCTCGCCGCCGAGCAGGGCGCAGTTGGACTGGAGGCAGCCGTCGGTCACGCCCTTGACGATATCGACCATACGGGCGGGGTCCACCTTGCCGACACCGAGGTAGTCCAGGAAGAACAGCGGCTCGGCCCCGGCACAGATGAGGTCGTTGACGTTCATCGCCACCAGGTCGATCCCGACGGTGTCCACCTTTCCAGCTTGGAAGGCGACTTTGAGTTTGGTGCCCACGCCATCGGTGCAGCCGACGAGGACGGGCTCCTTGTAATTACGTTTGAAGAGCTTTTCGTTGTAGTCCAAGCGAAAAAGCCCGGCGAAGCCGCCGTATTGGTCCATAACTCGCGGCGTGAACGTTCGGTGGACAAGCGGTTTGATCCGCTCGACCATGTCTTCTCCGGCGGCTATGTCTACCCCGGCGTCCCGGTATGTTATCGCGTTGGTAGGGTCAGTCATGGGGGGTATCCTACCACGGCCCAAAGTCAATGCAATGAGAACCTTCCGCGTCGAGGCGGTAACGCCGGCATCGGCTGGCTTTCAGGCAGGGCTGGTTTGACTCATTTGGCTCGGCAAACACTGATGCCCGAGGCCTCGGCGTGTCGATACTGTTGAAGTGGTCACCGCACATGGGACTGGGCTGTTTTGGCATGTTATTGGGCAGGTATTGATTTTTTTGGCGCTTTTTCGATACGAAGCTTCTGATGCGCGAACATAATGAGTTCTATGAGCGTCTGATTGGTAGGGCGGGCGAATGTTTTGTTCTGCGCATGCGGCTGGGCGACGAGAGGACGAGTTGGCGATAATGGTTTTGGCGAGAAAGGCAATCCGATTGACGGCCTGGGGCTGCGTTTGGCTGGCGGCTATGTCGGTGATGGCGGTCCAGGCGGGCGGGGCTGGCTTGACTGGCGAGCGGGAGCAGGAGGTGCGGATGTTTGCCGGCCAACTCGCCGATCCGACCCGTACTGCCAAGACCAAGGCCGAAGCGGCTGAAATGCTGCTGAGCCGCAGCTATCCCCAGGCGGCTGAGGCTTTGAAGAAGTTCCTCGATGACCCGACCAATCGCATGGGTCAGATAGCCATCGCCGAGGCCATTGCCGCCCAAGGCAGCGACCAGGCGATTTTCATCGAGCCGCTCATGACCATGCTGGCTGGTGCCGAGCCGTCCGTCCGCATGCCGGCAGCCAGGGCACTCGCGTCTTACAAGACCGGCGGAGTGATCGAGAAGCTTCTGGGCATTGCTCGGGACCACAAGTCCGACAAGGCCGTCCGGCTGGTGACGATTTCGGCCATACAGAGAGTGCTGGATCGCCAGGCCGTCGATACGCTGATTGGGCTTGTCGGCGATGAAGACCAGGCTATCCGCCACGCCGCGGTTGAGAGTTTGGCGAAACTGACCAACATTCGGGCATTTGGCAGCGACCTGCGAAAATGGCGTCGATGGTGGTCGAAGAACAAGGACAAGCCCGCGTCGGCCTGGTTGGCGGATCTGGCCGAGAGCCTGGCTCGCGAGAAGACCCGCCTGGAAGGCGAGAACACCGAGTTGAAAAGCCGGCTTGCCGCGGCGATGACGGATTACTACGGTGCGACGCCGGCGGCCCAGCAGGACAAACTGCTCAGCGGATTCCTGAAGGATCCATTGCCCGACGTCAGGCTGGTGGGCGTCAAGCTCACCGATCGGCGCGTATCGGCCAGTGGTGAGGTGCCCGAGGAAATCCGGGCTCAGCTATGTGTCATGCTTGCCGACGACGACGCTCGTATCCGACGCTCGGTGGCGATGCTCGAGGCCAATCTCGGCGATCCGAACGCCGCGGACCTGATGTTGGGTCGGCTGAAGGTTGAGGAGATTCCCGAGGTCAAGCAGGGCTTGCTGACAGCGGTGGGGCAGTTGAAGGATCCAAAGGTCGTCGGGCCGGTTCTTACCGAGGTGCAGTCCAAGGATTCGCCAGTTGCTGCCGCGGCGGCGGGGGCGTTGGCGAGGGTGGCCTTGGCGGCCCCGCTTAACGGGGATATGCACGAGTTGGCGGTACGGGTTCTGCTTGCTCGATATACCCAGAGCAACGCACCCGGGGTTAACGGTTACGGCCCGGCCTTGCGAGAGGCACTGCTGACGGCGATGGGTATGATCGCCGACGAGGATTTTATTCCGACGCTTCGAAGCGCACTGGTA
>CAZMBZ010000386.1:0-3957 GCA_964564285.1 uncultured Planctomycetaceae bacterium
TGTTTGAACCCCACTCGTGTGCGATTCTTATTGCACGTCAGTGAAGTGTTACAAGTTTCCATGAAACTGACGGTCTGTGACGCAGAACTTGACGAACGCCAGCAGGAACCTTTCCGCCGGCAATTACTGAAAAGAAATTGCACAACTGGAAAATCACCGTTAGCGTATTATCTGGCAGGTTTGGCCTGCAATTTCGCGACTGTCGGGATATCCTGGTTTCGGACAATCGCATCGTCAGTGCAGACGGCAGGGAGTAGAGCGTGGCAGGCGAGAGTCACCCGCTCAGCAGTTGCGGTCCTCCGATCCAGAGGCGGGGCCGCCCTGTAATCAAAGCACCAGTGAGCAATAAGGCAGATCAGGATGGCCAAGCGACCGAACATTCTGTTTATCCACGTCGATCAGATGCACTTCCAGGCCACCTCGGCATATGGCAACTCTTTTGTCAGCACGCCAGCGATTGACCGTATCGTGAGGGATGGCTGCTCGCTGATGTCGCACTACACGGCCATGCCCCAATGCTGCCCCGCACGAGCGAGCTGGTATACGGGTCGAATGTCCAGCGAGAGTGGCGTTCCGGTCAATGGCTGTCGGTGTCTGCCCAATCTGCCGGACCTCGGGCAGTGGCTAAGTAAGCGGGGCGACTATGAAGCGGTCTATGCGGGCAAGTGGCACATTCCGGGCAGGGATGTGGCAAAAAGCTTTCGGGTCATCTGTGGGTCAGACAAGGGCGAGCATGGGGACGGCGCGATCGCGCGGGCGTGCATGGGATTTCTGGAAAACTACCGGGGCGACAAGCCGTTCTTCTTGAATGCCGGCTTCATGAACCCGCATGACTGCTGCTACACCTCCGGCGCCAACGGCGGCCAGGGCAAGTTTCGATTCTCCAGGGAGATCGCGGACAAGCTTCCGCCGCTGCCGAAGAACTTCCAGAAGGACGACAAGTACGCGACGCGGTCCAAGGGCTGGACGAACCTGGATTGGCGCTACTACATTTACATGTACTACCGTTGGGTCGAGATGGTGGACGCCGAAATAGGCCGACTCTACGACGCGTTGATGAGTTCTCGCTTCGCCGACAACACTATGGTGATCTTCGCGGCGGACCACGGCGACGGGCTCGGATTCCACGGGAAATTATCGAAAGGTTACATGGAGGAAGAAGCTTGGCACGTGCCGGCCTGCATCGTTTATCCCGGCGAGATTGCCAAAGGCAAGCGTGAAAACGAACACCTGACCTCCAGCGTTGACATTCCGGCTACCATTTGCGACTACGCGGGAGTACCGGCGTTGCCCAAGACGACAATAGGGAGGAGCCTTCGGCCTATTCTCGAAGGCAAGGACGTCTCCCGGTGGCGGCAGTATGTAATCGGCGAATCCTTCCTTGGTAAAGGACAGGTTGGCGTTCGCGACGGCAGGTACAAAACTATCTTCTATTGTGATGGCCCGGTGAAGGTGTTTGATCTCCAGGCCGACCCGCTCGAGATTAAGGACCTATCGTCCCGCGTCGAAGGCCAGACCGTTGCAGCCAGGCACAAGAAGCACCTGCGCGAGTACCTTGGCAAGATCGAGTTGTGCGAACGAATCGACGAACTCAAACCGGGGCCATTTCGGGTTTGCCTCGATTGGTACCGCAAGGTCAGGCAGGAGGCATAGCCATGAATCGAAGAGAGTTTCTGCACCTGACCGGGGCGGCATCGCTTGCCGCACAAGGGTTCCTGCCCCTGCTTGCCGCAAATCATGAAGGAACGAGCAGGCAAAGGACCCCAAGGAAGCCAAGCCGCGGCGGCGCGGGCAACATCTTTACCGAACCGCCTGCCATTGAGCCCGTCACCGGTTATCTCACGAAGTTCCATCCCGCTGCCAAGGGAACAATGATCGGAGCATTCGCCGCGAAATATACGCTGATCGCGTGCCATGGCTCCAAGGCCAAGTCAATCAACAGCATCAAGGGGTCAATTGACGTCGCCTTCTCAGACGCCACGTGCAAGACCACCGAGGTCAGGAAGACCAGGCCGGAGAACATCCTCAAGACGGAACTGACCTGCCAGGGCGAATTCAATACGGTCAGGAGTTGGACACTCGACTCATCGGTACGAGGATTCCGGGATCTGCACTTTGTCGAAAAGGGCGTCTGGGACGGCAAGGCCATGATCGTGAAATCGAAGTCCTGGACACAGCAGCGATCGACCGCCAATCCCTTGATAGGCCGATGGGCGCTGCTGCCACTGCTTGCGTCGGGAAAACTCAAGGCAAAGCCGCTCACCTTCGATTTGCTGGACGATTCAACACTCCGCCCGGACCAGATCCTTCGCTACGCCGGCAAAGTCGAAATCCCCCTTGCAGGCGGTAGCGCCAAACTGGACTGCTACTCGCAGATCGGGCGGAGCATCGTGCCGACGCATTATCTCGTCGATGACGCAGGCCGCGTGCAACTGATCACCATGGCCAGCGTAAACTGGGTCCTGTCTGGTCTGAAATCAACTGGTGCAGGCACAACAAGCTAAAGAACAACCAATGAGTAACGCTATGTGACGGCCCCGCGCCAATATCTGACCGCTTGAAGACACTCCAACAGGAACAACTCAAAGAAAATCCCGCAGCGCAACGAAGGTAGCTTGGCACGGTTCTTTGGTCCAGATGTTATGACATCGATACTGCTGCCTAGTCCCGGCCGAGGGCTGTCGCGATTACTTGACCAGCCTGGCGCCGACGATGTCAACGTGGTCGCCTATGCCCAGGCCATCGGGGCCGAAGTCCACGCGGATGGTCAGTTGCTTGACGCCGCGAAGGTCCAGACGGACGCTCGTCGGCTCGTCCCGACCGGTGACGTGAAAGGCCTCGCCCAGCGCCTTGCCGTCGGCGAGGAACGTCACCGTCGAGTCGCCGTTGGGGCGGACCTCGTCGTCGATTCCCACGACCGCCACGAAGGCCGTGAAGGCCGCGTCGATGGCGTAGGTGAGTTCGCAATGGCTGTGCGTGCCCAGGCCGGTGGCGTATTCACGCCCACCGAGCCGCAGGGGTTTGCCCGCGACGGACTTGTTGACGCGATGGGCGAAGGTGGTCTCGAAGTACCCGTACTCCTTCACGACCGTCGGCTTGAGGTCGGAGAGCTTTACGACGTTATCGCTGCTCAGCCTAATCATTGACGCCTCGGCAAGAGGCAGCGTTATCTTGCCCATCGCGGGGCTGTCGATGACGAACTTGCCCGCCTTCAGCGTCAGCGAGCGGAAGCGAATCCTGCTGGAGTCGCGGGCGATAAGCGTTCCGACGGCGCCGGACTGTTTGGCCTCCACGGCAGCCAGGAAGATCATCGGCACGGACTTGCGGGCGACGGTTCGGGACTGTTCCTTCCAATGGAAGGTTACCTTAGCATCGTCGATACCCTCAAGCACGCCGTCGATGGCGATATCCTGGGCACCTGTGCGAGTGACCAACAAGCGGTCGCCGGAAGCATCGCCCAATTTCATCCGCTCATACCCCTTGAGCAGCTCGGCCGGGGTTTTGCCCGCACCTGGGAAGTACAGTGCCCGGGCGACTTCGACGGGCATCTCAACCCGGCCTACAACGCCGCCGACGGCGACGAGCTTCCGCCCGTCGTAGGACACGCTCGTAAGAGCCAGCGCATCGCCCTGTGCGGTCTGGAGGATCGCCCGGGCGCTGACTTTCATGATATCGTCCGGCTTGTCTCCGCCGACAAGTTCGACCACATCGGTGACGGGCAGTTCCCGCAACCCCTTGGCAGTTTGAATGACGACCTTATCGGCGGAGATCGACACCAACTGCCCCGCCAGTATGCGAGCGTCGGCCGTCTCGACCCGCCACTTTGCCGCCCTGCCAGGCGCAGCCGTCACTAACACCGCCGTGAGGACGACAAGCAGCAAGGCTGCCATTCGCTTCGATGGTTTCGATTGGGTTTTCACAATTCGTTCCGTGCTGATCGCCAACATTCCTGAGCCA
>CAZMBZ010000387.1:0-3908 GCA_964564285.1 uncultured Planctomycetaceae bacterium
AGGCTCGACACCCGCGCCCAGAAGGCTCAGCACCTCCTCGCGGACCTCGTCGAGCTTCAGGCCTAGATTCATAAGTACCTGTGCGGCAACGCCTTCATGCTCGCGAAGCAGGCCGAGCAGGATATGTTCCGTACCGACGTAGTTGTGGCTGAGGTTGCGAGCCTCCTCGATGGAGTACTCGATAACCTTTTTTGCACGCGGGGTTTGTGGCAGCTTACCCATCGTAACCATGTCTGGGCCGGGCTTTACTAGCTTCTCTACGCCCATGCGGACCTTGTGCAGGTCCACGCCGAGGTTCTTGAGCACATTGGCCCCGACGCCCGAACCTTCTTTCACCAGGCCGAGCAGAACGTGCTCGGTGCCGATGTATTCGTGGTTGAAACGCTGGGCCTCCTGGTTGGCCAGCGCCATTACCTTCCGCGCACGCTCGGTAAATCGTTCGAACATAGCCTGATTATCCTCGCTCCCATGGGAGCTTTCGACGGTCAAGCGGTCGGAGGGTTCTGGCGACCCATACCGTCCGCATACCTTATCCTAGTGGCTCTTAATCCCGACAACCCATATCTATTCTAGTGCTTCGTGGCTGGTCAATCAAGCGCTGCAAGCGCCCCTACCCCGCCCGACCAGGGGCCGACCCCGCCGAAGCGTCATTGTTTCTATCGTCAATTTGACGGGAAAGGTTCAAAACCCATTTGAGTATCGCCCCGGAATATTTGACTGGGATGGTCTATCCCGAGCGGAATCGAGGGGAAGCGGGGAACCAGAAACCTGGTGTTCGTGCCCTGAAAACCTGCATTTGTTGCTTGTCGGCCTGTTCGCTGCAGCGAGCAGGGGCGGGCGGCACGCAGCCCGCTACACTATCTCCCGCCCGCGTCTGGCGAGCTGAATTGCCAGGCCCCACGGGTCTCGCATCGCTATAAGATACCCGCCGTCCGGCAGATTCACATCCTCGATATACGTGGCGCCCGCCGCCAGAAGCCTGTCGCGGTCCCCGGCCGGGTCGGCAGAGACAAACGCCAGGTGAAACCGAGACGGCGGCTGGGCCGCATAGTCCGGAACGGGATCTTCCGGGTCGTGATAAATCTCGATCATCGCCCGCCCGGCGGCATTGCCCTTGCTTTCGCCGTCTGGCTCGTCGGCGCCGTCGGCCAGGAAATGCCCAAACGGAGGCTCGTCGCTACCGACGGCGATCCGCATACCGAGATGCTCGACATACCACCGAGCCATCCCAATCGGGTCAGCCACGTTAAGGGCAAAATGCTCGATTCTCATGGTCCAGGCGTCCTCTCGTGTGAAGTCGTTGATATTGCGGGCCAGACGCCCATGCCCCATGCGAAGAAGTCATAAGCGGCCGATGCATTATGCCGATCACCCCCCGTCGCCGTCAAGCAACGACGGCCAGGGCGTCTTACAGTGTCACCAGGCCGGGAAGGACGGAAAGCAACGGACAATTAAATGGATGACTATCCTATTATCCAAACGACACTTACACTCTTCGGAGCAGAGCAAACTCGTTTCCGCGGATTTTCGTTACCCAAAACGCCCCTCGAAATGTCCATATGTATTGAGGAGGGACATTGGGCATTGGGCATTTCCGCCGGGTGTCCGCCGCTTTCTCCTGCCGCTTTCTCCTTGTCGCCCGCCGCCGGCCGACATAGCATCAAGACAAGATTTCGCCAAATCGGAGGCGCAACACGTCAGCAAGGGGAGTACATGATATAGTGTCCCAAGCATATAGGCCGGTCAAGAAAGAGGAAAAGGAAGGCTGGGCGCCAGAAACAGGTGATCGTCCTATTATTCCGACTGAAAGGGATTCATCATGAACAGACCCACCTCACGGCGCCGGTTCTTTCGCAATGTCGGCCTTGGCTCGCTCGGCGCTATTGCAGCAGGCGGGCTTATCAATGCCGCCGAGGCCGAGGTGCCCGGCGAGGAGATTCTCGGCGCATCCGGCGTGAAGACATCGGCTCGCCCTGGAGTATCAATCGCCAACAACACCGATTGGCTTGACCTTCATGGCCGACCCGTCCTGGCTCATGACGGCCATATCACCCGTGTCCAAGACACCTTCTACTGGTACGGCAGCAGCTACGCCGGTAATCCCAAAGGCAAATACGGCACAGCCGCTGGTTTTGCCGTATGGAATGGCATTCAGGCCTACAGCTCGCAGGACCTTGTCGCCTGGAAGTATGAAGGTGTAGCTCTACCCCGCCCGGCCAAGGGCTGGGGCGCTGTCGGGTCCGTGGGCCGGGCACACGTCATCTACAATGACAAGACCAGGAAATACGTCATGTGGTATTGGTACCACACGCACTATCCAACCGTCTTCGTGATGGTGGCCACGAGCGATAAGCCTGTCGGGCCTTTCAAAGTCATGGGCGCCAGAGAAGTCGGCTCGCAAACCGGGTTCGGCTCCGATCTGAACGTGTTCAAGGATGACGACGGTAAGGCTTATCTTGTGTATACCGATCATCACACCTACGACAAGAAAGTGCGGTTTGGCAAGGGCCGTCACAAATATGCCATCCTCGTTGACAGCCTGACTGACGACTATCTTGCCTCCAACAAAGATGGCGCGGTCGCCATTGCATCAGGAGGCGAAGCGCCGGCGATGATCAGATACAAGGGCAAGTGCATCATCGCAGCATCAGGAGTGCAGGGGTGGAACCCCACGGAAACCCGATACGTTCTTGCCGATTCTCCCCTGGGTCCATACAGCAAGGCAGCCATCATGACCGAACAGAAGACCTGGGGAGGGCAGATAACCAGTTTTCTGCACATCAAGGAAACCGACACCCTGATGGCGATGTGCGATCAATGGTGGAACCCAGACAAGAATAACCTCAATAAATCGCGATATCTCTGGCTCCCGGTCTACGTCAATCCGCAAACCGGCACTGCTAAAATGAAATACTATGAAAAGTGGAACCCTTTCAGCAAAATCAGGTAGAGATGAAGTCAAAAACTATGGATAAGAGGAGTAAATGAACTATGGGCAAAGATCGACCTGCAGAAATCTCACGGCGCGAGTTTGTCGGGCGGATTGGTATGGCGGGCGCAGCCCTGGGTATGGCCGGCATGGCTGGAACAGCCTGGGCCGCTGACGACCTGCCCAGGGACGCCGATGGCAAGGTCATTCCCGGTTTTGGACCAGAGAAGAAGATCCCATCACCGAAAGTCATCACGGAAAGTGCGGGGAAGTGGAAATCAAAATCGGATCGTAAGATTCGGGTGGGTATTGCTGGCTACGGTCTATGCAGGTTCGGGGCGGCATTCTTCTATCAGAATCATCCCAATGTCGAGGTGGTGGCGGCCACGGATCTCGACCCCGGCCGCTGTGCGGGCCTGGCCAAGGCGGTGGGGGCCAAGAAGACATACCCCTCCTGCGAGGAGATGATCAAAGACAAGAGTATCGAGGCGATCTATATCGCCACCGACGCCCCAAGTCACGCGCGTCTGGCGATTATGGCGCTCAATCATGACAAGCATGTGGTCTCCGCTGTGCCAGCCGTGTTTGGCTTCGAGGCGGAAGAAGATGCCGAGAAGCTGTTCGCTGCCGTCAAGAAGAGCGGCAAGAAGTACATGATGAACGAGACCTCGACCTTCCATGCGGACCTTTACGCAAAGCGCATGCAATACCAGGCCGGCGCCTTGGGTAAAATCATCTACTCGGAGGGTGAGTACTACCATGACAATGTTGCGGCGATCGGAAGTTACAACCCCAAGAACGGCAAGATCGATCGGTTCGGCTGGCGAAGAGGCATGGTGCCGATGTGGTATCCCACACATGCGACGGCTTACTACGTGGCGGTCACTGGTGGCGGCCGTTTTACCGACGTGTCCTGCCTGGGGATGCCCAGCCTGTATCCTGAGTTCAAAGAGGGCGCCAATGCCCACAAGAACCGCTT
>CAZMBZ010000388.1:0-3903 GCA_964564285.1 uncultured Planctomycetaceae bacterium
GGGATGTGGTGGCGTCAATTGCCGGCCTGACGCTGTCGTTTGTCTGTTCGTTCATTAGCAGCCCCTTTCACTTGTGGCCAGGATTATAGATGTCGCGAGCCGCTCATCGCCACAGCCGCGTCTCGGCCCTGACCTTCGCGCGGGAGAACCAGATCAGCAGGAAGACCGGGTAGATGACGGCGATTGTGGCCTGCCAGATAAGGTGGAAAGCATAATTCAGCCGGAGAGTCTCAGGATATGTGTAGAAGAGAATGATGGGCGACGCCAGATTGAGGATGATCATGAGGATCGCGTAGGCCCTGTGCAATCCTAATGCCCGCCTGTGCTGCCGCCATATCAGAAGCCCGGCTGACAGCAGCAGAAGTGGAGGGATCAAGGAGCCAATCCCCAGACCTAACCCAAGGATCGCCCTTGCATCGATATTCTTGAACTCCGAAACCAACTGCCCCGGGAGGCGGTAAAGGGAGCCTCGAAAGAGAATCATGCAAAAGCTGCCTATTAGTTTGAGCAGGTCTTGCCCGGCCAGAACAACCGACACGGCTCCGATCGCCACCGGCCAAAGCGCGCGCCGCCCGCCGATGCCGGTGGCATATGCCCCAGCTGGCACGAATGCCTGCTGCTCGACGCCGCAGGTCGCCGCCGGTTCCCCGTCGGCCGGGGGTGTGGTGGCATCGATCGCCGGGTTGGCACGGTCGTTTGGGTTCGCTTGTTCGTCCATCATCAGCCCCTTTCATTCGCGGCTTGCATTATATCCGGCGTGTCCGGCTCTCGCCATTGGGCTACCTTGCGCTTAACCTCTGGCCTGAGGAACCATATCAGCAGGAACAGCGGGTAGATGGTGGGGATAAGGTCGCGGATGATCGACCGCACGGAGGGCCCCCAATAATGGCCAAATTGAAAGCCTTGCCAGACATCCACGATTGGCTCTGCCAAGACCGAGACAAGCACAATGGCCGCGCCGATGACGTGCAGTCGGGCGGCGTTTGGGCGGCGCTTGAGCAAGGCTATCGCCGGCACCGCCAGTGCTGCCAGGGCAAGACAAGGCAGCAGGTCGTTCACGACCCGCCAAATCCATTGGAGCCAGTCGGCAAGAGACGCGCCCACGGGGAGGGAGTTGTACAGTGAGCCACCTACCGGCACGACAACCTGAACGGCGGCGTGAGCCACTCTGCTGGCGATGTCGATCATCCCCAGTACCGCGTGGAATATCGACAGCCAGCCGATGACGACTGCCCAGGTTGGCCGGGGTATTGGCAGCGTGCCGTTGACCCACTGACCAAACTGGCGGCGAATCGTGGGGCGAGATATCCAGATGATGACAAACGCGGGCAACCACGTTGACCATAAGAAACTCGGCCCACGCCAAAGCAGCCAGTTCATGATCGACGAGGAAAACATCGACATTCCAATCACAATCACAACTTGCCCTAGCATGAACAGAAGGTTCGCCACGGCCCATGAGCCCAGAACCCAGAGAGCCCATCGCCGCCGTCGCCAAAGCCCTATTGCCGGGGCGATCACGGCCAAGACCAGCAGTGGGTACAACAGACTCAAGGTGGACTCCAACCGCCATAGTGATGGGTTGGCGACGCCAGTCGGGACGAAGCCTGTTATCAATACAATCAGCACCTTCAGTTTCAGAGAGATGCCAAGGATGAGGCTCACCAGCACGTACGCCGCATAGGCCATCGTGAATACAACCATCGCGATTGGCCAGGTCGGCCCGGGTGGGTCGGACGCGGCGGACGCAGTGATTGCATCGGCCAGCGGGGCGATTGCGTCGGGTTTTGGGTTGGCCGCCGTCATGGTTGGTCAGTTTTGCCAGGTTTGGATATGCTGTTTGACCTTGGCCCGGCCAAACCATATCAGTAGGAACACCGGGTAGGCCAGGGCGAACGGCAGGCCGATAATCGGGCCGACGGTCATCGATATTTTGAATGCTGATTGCGCCGCCGGCGGCATGTTTGCGGGCGGTTGGGCGATGCTTACTATGGTCAGGCCAATCGCCAAGCCTGCCACGGCCACGACGATGCCCATCACTGCGTAGACCAAGTGCAGCTTCCGTCCAAGGAGTCGCCGCTTGAGCAGGTTCGCTCCTGCGATCGCCAGAACGATGTAGGCTATAACCGCGAAGGCCCCGGCAGACAGTTGCATCGGCTCGACCCAGTCCGGGGCGTTTTTCATTATCTCGCGCTGCTGCGGGTTGATGCCGCTGAAATTGATAATCTGCCCGATGATTGTCATCAGGCCGAAGAACCCCGCGAGGCACAGGGAGATTATCCCCACGACGGTAGGCCAGGTCGGCTTGGTGCTGGCGTCGCTGACGCCCGGGGCCGGGTAGACGTTCATTGGTTGGCTGTCGGTTTCCTGGGCATTCTGCGGCGTGTACGGATTCTGTGTCATGTCGTTACCCTTGAAGTTGAGAAAATGTCCAATCGCCCGCAGCGACTGATATATAATCGGTCCCGGATTGCCCCAATAACGTGGCCCCAGGAGCGTAAAACGATACTACTGTTTCCGATCCCACAATTCCATCCCGCACCCAGGGATTGCTACCTGCCTGGCGGCATGTTCCCGCGGCGTTGCCGGTGTCCTGTGGTTTTGTTCACGAAGGTCGCACTTGGGGCATGCTTCCGGGAGAAGCGTCCAGAAGCATGGCACCGCCTTCCATGCCACCGGGCTTCAGCAACCAGAAATACAGTTGCCCGCAACCCTCGAGTGTCCGTTTCTTCTTCTGCTTCTTCTTCTTTCCCTATTACCTACCTGCCGGCAGGCAGGCCTATTACCTTCCCCCTCAATGGGCCACCGGTTTGCCGAGGATCTTCTCTATCTCGGCGACCTTTTTCTTCATCATGGCTGGCGTGTCGGCTTCGAGGCACAGTCGCAGGAGCGGCTCAGTGTTTGACGGACGGACGTTGCACCACCAATCTTCGTATTGGCAGGTAATGCCGTCGAGGTGGTCGATCTCGGAGTCGGCGAACTTCTGCTCGACCTCTTTCATGCTGGCTTTTTTGTCTTCGACCTCGAAGTTGATCTCGCCGCTGTGGCTGAAGCGTTTGAGCGGGGCGACCATTTCGCTGAAGGGTTTGTTGGATTCGCACAGAACGGTAATGGCTGAGGCGAATGCGATGGCCCCGCTGTCGCAATTGAAGTTGTCGCGGAAGTAGAAGTGTCCGCTGAGTTCGCCGCCGAAGACTCCATGCCCGTCGGCGAGGGCTTTTTTCATGAACGAGTGTCCGACTCGTTCGCGACGTGGCACGCCGCCGGCGGCTCGGATTTCCTCTGCCACAACCCGGCTGGAGCGTAGGTCGTAGACGACCATCGAGCCGGGGCTGTCGGCCAGGAAGTACGGCGCCATCAGTGCGGTAATAAGGTCGCAGCGGACGGTCTGGCCTTTTTCGTCGACGAACATGCATCGGTCGGCGTCGCCGTCCATGCAGATTCCAAGGTCGGCCTGGTGCTTGAGCACGGCGTCCTTGGTCATTTGGAGGTTGGCTTCGATCAGCGGGTTTGGCGGGTGGACGAAGCCCTGGCCGAGATCAAAGTTCAGCGGAATGACCTCGAGGTTGTCTATGCCGTCGAATACGATTGGGAACATCTTGCCTGCCATGCCGTTGGACGCATCGACGACGACCTTCATCTTGCGGTGGAGTTTAAGGAATTGCAGGATGTGCTGGCGGTACTCGGCCCAGAGGTCCGCCTGCTGGACCGGCGCCATCGAGGCGCTGAGCGGCATGCGGCGGAGCGTGGAGACGATGTGCTTTATTTCGCTGAGACCGGTGGTCTGGCCAACGGGGCGGGCCTTGACGCCGGATATTTTGAAACCGTTGTATTCGATGGGGTTATGCGAGGCTGTCACCATTATCCCGCCGCAGGTTTGCAGGTGGTTGATGGCGAAGTAGA
>CAZMBZ010000389.1:0-3900 GCA_964564285.1 uncultured Planctomycetaceae bacterium
CAGGATGCGGCGTTTTCGGTTTTTCTTGCGGCGGGGTTTGAGTATCACGGGTTTCCGCAGGTGGTAGCAGTTCGTGCATACGGCCTGGCCGTTGTGTGTCATCATCTGCCCGGTCGGGAAGCTCTTGCCGCAATCGACGCAGAGTTTTCGATTCGGGCCTGTCGGCTTGGGCGCCCCGGGCGGGGGTGCGGCGGCAGGTGACCCTGGCACGCGAGTGGGCTTAAGACAGGTTGGGCAGTTGACCATTTGGCCCGCAAATGACTGTGGCCTCTTGAGAAACCTTCCGCAGATCTGGCATTTGAACTCGATCATTCCCGGCATTCCTTTGGGCTTTGGCTTGTTGTGTGCGAACCCGGCGCCCGCAGTGACATGATAGCAGATTACAACAAAAGGCGATACCAAGGCGGAGGGAGACCTCGGTATCGCCGTTTTTGCCACATCCACTGGCGCGGGTGGAGGGAAACCCGCACCGCATGGGGTGCAGCAGACCAACATTTATTATATGCATGCTGGTATAAACAACCCAACTCAGGCAAAGAGGAATGTTCCCGTCGTCGGCAGGGCAGATACTCGCGCCAGCCTGTAAGGGCCACCCTCTTTAGAACTTGCCGTTCGCCCTTGTCGGAGGGCTTGAAGGCGTCATTCCAATTATTAGACGCCGGAAGGCGGGGAATTGTTCGCGCTTTTTTCGAGCCGTGCCCAATTGTCCTGTTCCCCGGGTTATGGGCGATTGCGGGCCGGCAAAATCTGCATCCGGCTTTACAGCCGGCCGTCGGGCGGGTTGAATATGGCTGTGGCGTCAGCAACAGTGCGATCGATCTGGCGGGGCGCAGCCGTTCCCGCCTGTCGCGATCATGTCAAAACCCAGCCGTGGAAGGAGAAATCGAGATGGCAAAGATAGCCATGATCGGAGCGGGCAGTCTGGTTTTCACCAAGACCCTGGTGATGGACATACTGGCCACCGAGGCCCTGGAAGGCAGCGAGATCCGGCTGATGAGTCGGACCAAGCCAAAACTCAAGCGGATGGAGTCGTTCCTCAAGCGGGTCATCGCCGAGAACGACAAGCCCGCGACTTTGTGGTCCACGCTCGATAGGCGCGAGGCGCTCGAAGGTGCCGACTACGTCATCGTTATGATCCAGGTCGGCGGACTCGACGCGTTTGGCTACGACTACACGATTCCGCTGAAACACGGCGTCGACCAGTGCATCGGCGACACGCTTGGGCCTGGCGGAATCTTCCGCGCGCTGCGGACTATCCCCGTGCTGGTAGACATCGCCGCCGACATGGAGGAGCTTTGCCCAGGCGCGACGCTCATAAACTACGCCAATCCCATGGCCCCCGTGTGCATGGGCTTGGGCTGGACGACGGAAATTCCGTTTATCGGTTTGTGTCACGGCGTGCAGACCACGCTGGACCTTATAGGCCGATACACGAACACGCCCAAGGATCGCATCGACCACCTTTGCGCGGGCATAAACCACATGGCATGGTTCCTGTCGCTGAAGGACAAGCGTACCGGGCGCGACCTGATGCCCATACTCCGCCGCAACATCGAGAAGCCCGAGTACTACGTCAACGAGAAGGTTCGTTGTGAGGTCATGCGGCACTTCGGCTATTTCATGACCGAGAGCACCGGGCATCTTTCGGAGTACATCCCGTGGTTCCGCAGCTCGAAGCGGGCCCTGGAGGCCTACTGCGACGAGCCGGCCTTCGGCGGCGAATCCGGGGCATGTTACAAGTATGCCCAAATGCTCGCCAAAAAATATAAGAACGTCGACTACCTGGCGCTGGAATCCACGCACATCGAGAATCGGTCGGTCGAGTATTGCTCGTACATTCTGGAGGCGATGGAGACCGATGGTATCTTCAAGCTTAACGGCAACGTTCGCAATGATGGCTACATTACCAACCTGCCCGAGGGATGCTGCGTGGAGGTGCCTATATTTGTCGATCGCCGCGGCCTGCACCCGGTCACCGTCGGCGACCTGCCCACGCAATGTGCGGCCATGAATCAGTCCAACGTCACCGCACAGACTCTTACCGCCGAGGCTGCGCTTACGGGCGACCCGGAAATGGTGATGCAGGCCTGCGCCATGGACCCGCTGACAAGCGCGTGCTGCACGCTGAAGGAGGTCCGCGAGATGACGGCTGCGATGCTCGCAACCGAGTCCAAGTGGCTGCCGCAGTTTCGGGGACGAAAGCTGCGATCAGCCCCTGCCATCAGGACGCCGAAGGGCCTCAAGCGGGTGGATGTGCCACTCGATCCCGCATTGGCAATTGCCAATCGCTTTCAGATTCTCGCCGAGCAGAAGACCACCAAGGCCCGTAAGAAAACCCGGACCCGCAAGAGCAGGAAGAAATAACACGCCGGTTGGGTTTGCCCTCTGGCGTGATGTGTACTACTTTGCCGGTGGGGTGGCAGGTACGGCTGGGCGTATGCCGAGTTCCTCCTGGACGAACTTTTCCATGAGCGCGATAGCTTCTTTAGGACTGAGTCGGCCGTCGCGGTCGGCATCGAACTTTTCGATACGTTGCTCGAATTGTTCGGTCATGCCCGAGATGAAGTTTTCTCGCTCCCGTGTGTCGAGCCTGCCGTCGCGGTTGGCGTCGAATGACGCGCTGAACCGTTCGAGGTAACCGATGGTCCCGCTTTGCATTCGCTGCTGGAAGCCGCTGCGCTCGTTGAGGCTGATCCGTCCGTCGCCGTCGGCATCCATATAGCGGAAGCTCTTGGCGAAGATGCTCCAGCCTGCTTTTTGCCATTCCTTACGCACCGCCTGCTGCTCGGCGTCGCTTATCTTGCCGTCGCGGTTCAGGTCGGTCATTTTGCGACGGAAGATCTGGCCTGTCTCTCGGAGTTTCGCCTCGAATTTTTTTGCCTCGGCCTGCTCTTGCTCGTTGATCTGCCCGTCGCGGTCGGCGTCGAAGTTTCGCAGTCGCCACTGGGCCATCGTCGTCTGCCACGTCTGTCGCCTGTTATCGCGACGTGTCGCTACCTTGGCGTATATGTCGCGCCGCACGGCTTCGGCGTCGGCCATGAGCCTTTCCTGCTCGTCGAGTTGCCCGTCGCCATCGAGGTCGAACATTTGGAGGTCCGACCGCTCGCGCCAGCTTTGTCTCGCGGCCTGTTGGCGCTGCCGGGCCTCGTTCATCGCATCGGTTTCCTGCTCGTTAAGCTCGCCGTCGCCGTTGGCGTCCCAGCGTTGGAGGGTCCGCAGGTCGCCGGCACGTTGGTCGCGCAGCTTCCGCTGAGCAAGGGCTGCTTCCATCTCGGCGGTTTCCTGCTCGTTAAGCTCGCCGTCGCCATCGGCGTCCCATTTTTGGGCCTCCAACTGGTCGATCTCCGCCTGGGCGTCGGTGGCTACGGAATCCATCATCGCACCACGTTCGTCGGCGTCGATCTTGCCGTCGTCGTTGGTGTCGTACTTGGCGAAGACCTTTTGACGCAGGCGAAGCATCCGCTCGCGCATCTCGGTTGCGGCGTCGTCGGGTTGCTCGCTTGGTTGCTCGCCGGCGGGGGCGCTGGTGGGTACTCGTATAATCACTGGCTTGGCGAGCACCGGCGATCGACCCGGCAATCGACCGGCGGAGAGCATCTCGTTGGCGGCCTGCCGCTCGGGGCCTGTGAGCCAGCCATCACGGTTTGCATCGAAGGCCGACAGGACTCGCTGGCGGACGTTTTTGCGATACGCCTCGGCCTCGAACCAGTCGACGTGCCCGTTGCGGTTCTTATCGAAGGCCAGCAGTGCCTTCCATCTGTCGAACTTGCGTACGAACGCCCCTTTGGTTTTTCGTGCGGCGGCGAATTCTTTGACATCCAGTTCGTTGTCGACGCCGGCAGCCTTGAAGAATCTCGCCCTTTCCATGCCCGGCTGGTATGGATCGACAGCCCCGCCAAG
>CAZMBZ010000390.1:0-3851 GCA_964564285.1 uncultured Planctomycetaceae bacterium
GCGCCGGCAAGTTTGCTCGCCAGTGCATGCGCGGCAGGCATGTACGCCGAGCCGCGGTGGGGCAGTGCCAACTCCTCACCCGACGATCCCAAACGCACCTGCGAAACGAGCAGCATCGCCTTGCCGACGAGGCATTGGATTCCCGCGCGCGACAGCGCCTGTGGGCAGAGCGAGCCGTCAGCATTTGGCTTGATAGTCCGCCCGGCGATTTCCACGACGCCGTCACGAAAAGTCACGCCCGTTCGCACGAGATGGCCGTTATGGGTCATCGTGGCGAACAGCGGCAGTTCGCCCGGCTTTGTATCCAGCGGCCTAAGGGGTATTGCGGTCTCGGCGATGGCCTCGTTGTAGAGTCCGGCGGCCCGATCGTAGTCGCTGACAAACGGTCGCACCATCCGCAAGCCAGGCGTGTCCGGCCGATCGCATGCGAAGAGTCGGCTGGTAAGATCGAGACCAATCGGCCGGGCCAGATGCGCCGCCATCCATCGCTCGTAGAGATCCACAAGCCGCCCGCCGGCAAGCTCATCCAGCAGCCCTTCGACAAGGGCCGTCTCGCGGCCGAACCACTCCTCCGTGCGTTGCCTCGACGCTTCGGCGGGGAAGCTTGCCAGCACGTCATGGCGGGCCCTGGCGAGCAGTTCGCGGACAAACTGGGCCGTCTCTGCCAGGCTCAGATCGCCGACGACGCGGTGGTGCTCGCGGTCGCCGACGAAACTCGATCCGATAAGCTGCCAGTTGTCACTGGGCGAGAACTCGTCGTACAGATCATCGACGCTGCGGCCTAGCTTTTTGGCCAGGACACTGGTCTTCATTCCCGTCAGCGGTTCCCAGTCGCGGACCTCAGCCATCTGCCGGCCCAGGAACTCGGTGTAGAAAAGCGCCGCGCCCCAGTCGGCCCCGCCGGAACGGTGGAATCGCTCGCGGACAATCGCAAGTTTCTGGCCGTCAATGGTTGCGCCCATGGCGGTGAATGCGGCGTCCAAATCCTCGATGAAGTGGGTCGCAGGTATTGACTTGCTCGCCAAGGCATGTAGCTTGGGCAGGGCGTCCCAAAGGCTGTGACAGTTTTGATCTATGCTGAACATCTACGAGGCCCCGTTGACAGCGGCGTCTGCCAATTCGGGGGAAATCGTGCCTTGATAGAGGGGTCGTACAACGGTCTCCAAGCACACGTCAGTAATGGTTCCGTCATCCTGTCGAGTGAAGTACACTCGCAGCACGTCGCCACTTCGGGCGTGAACGATGATCGGCTTTTCGTGCGAGAGGTATTCTTTCGGCCAATCGTTGCGAAGGGCCGTCAGGATAGCCGCGGCGGCCGAGCCCGTGCCGCAAGCAAGCGTCTCGCCCTCGACACCGAACTCCCAGGTCCGGATCGCGATCTCGCCCTCGCCGAGCACTTGGACAAAGTTGGCGTTCACGCCGGTCGGCTGGAAACGCCGGTGATAGCGAATCGCCGGGCCAAGCCTCCCCATATCGATGGCGTCCAAGTCCTCGACGTACGTCGCCAGGTGCGGCACGCCGGTCACAACGTAGTCGCACGATATCGGGAAACCGTCAACGCCGACGCTCAACCCGCGACGCATGTCCTCGGGCGCCGGAATGCAAACGCGGATGTACGCGCCGTCGCCCCTTTCCGCCAGGACCACCCCGGCCGGGGTGAGAATGTGAATGGAAGAGTCCGGTACGAACCGACCGTCGAAAGCCCAGCGAGTAAAGCACGCCGTGCCGTTGCCGCACAAGGCCGCTTCGGAGCCGTCGGCCTCGAAGAACCTGGCGCCCACGTCCGCGACTTCTTCAATCTCAGGCCGGCACGCGAAGATCACCCCATCGGCACCGATGCCCATACTCCGGCGGCACAACAGCCGCGAAAAGTGCTCGCTTTCCCGGCCATCAGCCAGAAGGGCGTCGAACCGCCCGTCGCGATTGTCTATACAGACAAAGTCGTTCCCGCTGCCGGAAAGCTTGGCGAATTCGATTGGTCTATCCATCATGTATCAGCCTAACGCCTTCAATGCCGCGTCTACCGCCGCAAGTTCCGCTTGAAGCCCGGCAAGCCGCGTTCGCTCTCTATCGATAAGGTCGGCGGGGGCCTTGGCGAGGAACTTCTCGTTGCCAAGCTTGCCCTCGATCGCACCAATGCCCTTGCGCAACGTCGCTCCCTGTTTGGTCAGCCTTGCCATCTCGGCCTCGGTATCGATTATGTCCAGCACGTAAAGCCTCGCGCTGCCGGAAGTGATGGCTGCGGCGTTGGTGGGGCGCTCGCCAAGCTCGGCCTCGACGGTAATGCCGTCCACATTGGCCAAGCCACGCATGAGCACGGCGTTTTCGCGGATGAGATTGGCAAGCGTGCCTGTGGCCTCGACGGCCAGGTTGACCGCCTGCTTCGGGGGTACGCTGTGTTCGAGCCGGGCCGCACGTATCTGGCGGATCAGGTCCTGGAGCAGGGCGAACTCGTCCTCGACCGACTGGCTTATCGCGGCCGCGTCGGCGTAGGGCCATTGGGCGGCCACGAGCAGCCGCTCCGCACGCTCGCCGGTTGGACCGCGATTGGGAGCGAGGCTGTTGAGCTTGCGCCAGATTTCCTCCGTGATGAACGGCGTTATCGGGTGCAGCAGCCGCAGCAGCACGTCCAGGCAGTGGGCAAGCAGGGCCTTAGGCTCCTGGGCACCGTCGGCGATTCGCGTCTTGGCAATCTCCAGATACCAGTCGCACAGGTCGTCCCACATGAAGTGGTAGAGTGTGTCGGCGAGTTCGTTGAAACGGAACCCCTCGATCGCGGCTGTGACGTCGCGAACGGTAGAGTTCAGCCGACTGAGAATCCACGCGTCGGCGAGATTGGCTTTCGGGCTGATCGTCTGCCATGCGGGTGCGCCCCCAATGTTCATCATCGCGAACCGCGAGGCGTTCCATAGCTTGTTGCAGAAGTTTCGACCGAGGTCGAATTTCTCGGAGCTGTTGACCGTCCGCCCGTCGGGCAGTTCGATCGCCTTCAGCGGCATGCGGACGTCCTGGGTCTGTGTGGTCATCGAGACCAGCGTGAACCGCATCGCATCGGCGCCGTGGCTGTCGATGACCACCAGCGGGTCGATTCCGTTGCCGAGGCTCTTGGACATCTTGCGACCTTGTCCGTCCTGAATCATCGCGTGGATAAACACGTCATGGAACGGAATGTCGCCGCAGCAGTACTGCCCAAGCATGACCATTCGCGAGACCCAGAGCGTGATAATCTCGCGGGCCGTGCAGAGCACATCGCCAGGGTAATACTTGGCAAGCTCGGGCGTCTGCTCGGGCCAGCCAAGCGTGGAAAACGGCCAGAGCCCCGATGAGAACCACGTGTCGAGCACGTCAGGGTCGCGCACAAAGCCGGCGGATTCGATGGTGGCTTCCAGTTCCAGCTGGCCTTCCGGGATGCAGATGTACGCGTAGTCGACATCATCCTCCGTGCGCATCTGCACGCCGACCTCGATGCCATTGACGGTATGCCCCTGGGCGAGCAGCGGCGACTTGGCTGAACCTTTCCAGATGGGTATCTGGTGTCCCCACCAGAGTTGCCGACTGATGGGCCAGTCGCGAAGGTTCTCCAGCCAGGTGCGGTAAGTCACCGCGTACCGCTGGGGCGAAAAGTGCACCCGACCGTCAAGCACCGGAGCAAGCGCCAGCCCCGCCAGCGAGTTCACCGGCACGTCGGTATTGGCCAGGTAAGTCGTACCGTCTGTTTCTTCCACCAGATCGGCGTGCTCGGCGAGCCAATCTGAAATCTGTAATTTGCAGTCTGGAATGGTCTTTTTCACCGCCACGTACCACTGGTCGGAAAGGTACGGTTCGATGGGCACATGGCTGCGATAACTGTG
>CAZMBZ010000391.1:0-3850 GCA_964564285.1 uncultured Planctomycetaceae bacterium
AGTGCAAGCAGGCCTTCAACGCGTATCCCGTGCAGGTAAGAAGCGTCGAGCTGGAGATTATCGAAAAGGGCTTCGCCGAAGGATGGGTCCAACCAGAGCCCCCCGCCCGGAAGACCGGCAGGAAAGTCGCCATCATCGGTTCCGGCCCGGCCGCCCTCGCAGCCGCACAACAACTCGCTCGATCAGGCCACGACGCGACCGTCTTCGAACGCGACGAGGAAATCGGCGGACTGCTGCGATACGGCATCCCGCAGTTCCGCTTGGACAAGAAACTTATCGACCGGCGAGTCGCACAACTCCGCGCTGAAGGCGTGAACTTCCAGACCGGCGTTACCGTCGGCCACGACATCGGCGCCGACAAGCTGCGCGAGGAATTCGACGCGGTCCTGCTGGCGACCGGCGCAGCCAGGCCACGCGACCTCGACGTGCCAGGGCGAACGGAAGATGGCGTACACTTTGCGATGGACTTCCTCCGTCAGCAGAACCTCGCCGCCACGGGCTGCCACGAGAAGATCGACCAGTACATCAACGTCAAGGACAAGGTCGTCGCGGTCATCGGCGGCGGGGAGACCGGCAACGACTGCGTCGAGCTGGCCGTAATGCAGGGTGCCAAGCAGGTCCATCAGCTCGAGATTCTGCCGGCGCCGGAACCCGATCATGTTCGCCTGGCCGCGCCACGCGAGCATTCCGCCAACGGCATCGACCGGCGCTGGTCGGTGGCGACCAAGAAGTTCGCCGCCAGCAGCGGGCACATTACCGCCCTGTCCGGCGTGCATGTCCAATGGTACGAGTCGCCCAAGGGCAGGCTCATGCGGGAAAAGCCCGATACCAGTTTCCACCTGCCGGTCGAGGTGGCACTGCTGGCGCTTGGCTTCAAGGCCGAGATAGCCCCCGACCTCGCCGCCCAACTGGGCCTGGATACCGACAGCGACGGAAAGATAAGCCTGACCGGGTTCGCCACCGGCGCCGAAGGCATATTCGCAGCCGGCGACTTCGCCCACGGTGCGTCCCTGGTAGTAAACGCCATAAGCTCCGGCCGAGACGCCGCCAAAGCCATCAACGACTATCTGGCGGGGAAAACGAGCGATATAGAAAAGGCGTGAAGCAACAGCGAGTGAAGATGTGTCGCGTTGCTCAATACGACTCGGGGCGGGACTGCCTGTCCCCAGAGTATCAGGAACTCTAGGATTTGCAGGCCGATTTGAACTCTGGATCAGCCGCCAGTCTGTCGTCAACCCGTTGGAGTTGTTCTTTCGGGATATCTGGAAGAATATCCCGAATTGTCTCAATGGCTCTGTCAATAGCTATACGTTGGGGGGCCTTGGGTTCATATTGGTTGATGAGCCTGATGATTTCCGCGGTGGATTGGCCATCGATTCTTACCCCTGATTTGTCCGCAAGCTTGACCTTCGCCCCTGCAATCCAGTAGGGCCGGCCAGCCGGTCCCCCAAGGGTAGTATCAAGGTGTCGTTGAATCAGATCCCGTTGCTCGGTTCTCGATAGGTCTTTGGTTGCGACGCGGGAATAGAGGTAACCAAGCAGCCAGCCGAGTTTGCTTTGGAACTGCTCATGGAGCCTGCCAGTACGGGCGCGAAGCAGCTTGTCGTAGTGTTCGGTCTTGACCGCGACATTCACCTGCAGTAAAGCGACGCAAGGTTCAGCTATTCTCACTGCTGCATCTGGATGTAGGTAGAAAATGCCTTCGGCCCGGGCATTCTGGTTGACGATTCGAGAGAGAAGCTGCTGGGCGGTGTCCCGCGTTTTCTCCAAATACAGTCCTGGGGCAATCACTCCGTGGATGATCACAAGCTTGCAGCATTTATCTAGTAGCGGGCGGAGAACATCTGCCAAAGGGCGAAAGACTGCCAAGTTGATGTAGCTGGACTTGCATGGCTTTTTCCCGCGCCGCACGAGATCGCATGTCTGAGTCAGAATCAAGAAACCACTGTATTTGGCGTTGATAAAATGGGGGTGGACATCTTCGAACAAGCGCCGCAGTTCGCAACTCGGTTCGAGGATGTCCCCTTGGCAGAGATCACTCTGGGGGCTATCGATCGGCGCATAAGTAAAGTGCGTAGGGCAATTTGAGTCAGACATGGTCACCCCCGGGTCGACGAGGTCCCCTTCAGCAAGCCTAGCTGGGGCATGCTGTACCGAAGCCAAACACTGCCTGTGCCAAGCTGCGAAGGGACCGTAGGCCCTTCGTTTGTCATGGGCGTAGCAGTGCTGGTTATAGGGTCGGCAGTGTGAACTTCCTCCAATTTCCGGGCCAATGGCGATTCTGAAACAACCGGCTGTGTCGCCATTTGTCGCTGATTATTGCCCGTCGTCGTCATGTTCGACCTCCTCGATTTCGAGTTCCAGTTTGTCAACAAGTTGGTTGACGACTTTTTCGGCTTCTGCAAGAGGGGATTGCAGCCAGCCTTTGAGCTCTTCGTCATCTTTGGAATCCAAGTTGAAATTGCATTGAAGCTTGAATCCCGCGTCATCCCAAGAGAGCGTGATGTTCAGAACGCCATTTTCGTATCCCAACGATCGGCTTATGGATCTGCTTCGTACAGATTTGCCGAGCTCAGCAACCGGCGTGTCCACATCGGCTTTGAACAACTTAGCCAGATCCGGCGGCACGTCTTTACAACAATAACTGACGTTGAATCCCGCAGCCGTAACAGGCGTGTCCGGTAGCGAACTCAACGCATTCACGCCGGCAGCCATCGCATGCTCTAGATTTTCATAAGTATTGCGTATGGCAAGTATAATGAGACGACTTTCGTCGGACATGGCAACGACGTCGTGTAGAGGATGGCGGACTTGGTAAGGCGACAGTCCATCCAGGGGAACAGCAACCTGAATCTGGTTTGATTCATCGATGCCGAAAAGCCTCTTGGCGATTCCTGCTGGCGTAAGAATAGCCTTGTTCCAACGTCCCGCGATGACAACGCTCCAATCGTCCGGCCGAATCACCATGGAAATCTCTCCGAATAACTGCTATTCCCTTGAGCATGGTATCGAATTGCCCAGCAGAATCAAACACTTCCATGATTTCTTACGTACGATCTGTGTGCCGGTTCGCAGGCGAATTCGGACATCGACTAGTTCCCTCCGCTACGCAGCGATGGAGTTGAAAGGTCGGCGTTGAGAGGGGGATAGGGTATGATCCTGCATGGACAGGCATCACAGTGATCTTGGGTGGCGGTAGGCTGAGGTATATCGGAGACAATGCATGAACAGGTGGGAGATCGGGTTTGCCTCTGCCGGGTGGGTTGCAATTCTGGTCTGGATGGCCGCGGGGACCTTCCCAGCTGCCACCGCCCGTGCCGCGGCGCCGGAGTTTACCAAGAAGATGCGGGTACTGTTCATCGGCAACAGCTACACCTACGTTAACGATCTGCCGAGGATGCTCAAGGGGCTCATGGCAGTCAAGGCCATCGATCTCGAAACGCGACGCGTTACGCCCGGCTGCTGCATGTTGGCGGCACACTGGAAAAGCACCGACACCCGCAAGGCTATCGCCGAAGGGCCTTGGGATTATGTGGTGATCCAGGAGCAGAGCCAGATGCCCGTGTTCAACCCGTCCCTGACGCTCAAATATGCGGCCTTACTGGCAGAGATGGTCCACAAGGTCGGTGCCGAGCCGGTGTTCTATATGACCTGGGCTCGTAAGAACAAGCCGTCGATGCCTGCTTTGTGGGTATCGGCGAAGCGGTCGAGCTTCAGGGCCATCTCGGAGAGTTCCGGGCTGATGCCGCCGAGCGTTTCGATGATCGTGCCGTGCTGGCTGGCGAGGTCTTCCCTGTGGATGATCCGCTCGTGATGGAACACGCGGTTGCGGAGTTGGCGGATTCTCTCG
>CAZMBZ010000392.1:0-3818 GCA_964564285.1 uncultured Planctomycetaceae bacterium
CGGGTGTGGAACTGGCTCTCAAGAGCCTGACCCAGTGCGGGTACAAACTGGTGGTGGTGACCAACCAGTCGGGTGTCGCTCGCGGGCTTCTCACGGAGGAGACGCTGGAGAAGATCCACGCGGAGCTTCGCCGGCAGTTGTCTGACCGGGGGGCGCATCTCGATGCCATTTACCACTGCCCGTTCCATCCCGAGGGGACTATCGAGGAATATGCCAAGGAGTCCGATCTTCGCAAGCCCCAGCCGGGGATGCTGCAATTGGGCGCCAAGGAACTGGACATCGATCTTTCGCAGAGTTGGATGGTCGGCGACAGCGCCCGGGACATCGAGGCGGGACAGCGGGCCGGGTGCAAAACTATCCGCGTTCGCAGCAGGCCCGATCACCACGCGACGCCGGGCCTGGAGGACGACGAAGATGTCCAGGCGGACTACACCGTTCGCAATCTGGTTGACGCAGCGAGAGTGATATTGCGAGCCCCGAGGCAAGCCCGGGCCGCAACGGGCGCGGCGCGGGCGCCGAAGCCCGCTCTGGTTGCCGCTGCCGCCATGGCGTCGACCAAGCCGCCTCCGCCTCCGGCGATCGCGGCCAGAGAACCGCTGGCGGCGGTTGAGGTCGGGGCCGAAGAACCCGACGAGGTTGCTGAGGCAGTCCCGTCGGCCGATGAGCACAACCAGCACCAGATACGCGCCGAGATCCTTCGCTACGTTCGACAGATCGCTCGCGAGGAGCAGATCGAGGAGTTCAGCTTCGTGAAGCTGGCGGCCGCGATCATGCAGGTCTTCGCCATGCTGGGATTGGGCATGACGGTGGTCAAGATGCTCGGACCCAACAACGTCGAGGCTTCGCTTTGGGCCCAGATTACCATCGTCTTGCAATTGATGAGCCTGACTCTGTTCTTCGCAGTCAAACGAAAGTAGGCTCCGCATGCGCCTGAGCATCCGCGCGCGAATGATTCTGGCGATGAACCTGCTGGTCGCCGCGGTGGGCTCGGCAGTGGGTTTTGCGGGGATCGAGGTCGCCACATCGCAGGTTGCCCAGAGGTTGGTGCAGGAGTCGGCCAGGAATGCTGCCGACCTGTTCAGCGCCGAACGTCTGCCTCTGGATTCCGACGCACTGATGGCAAAGTCGGCGAAACTGTTCGGTGCCGAGGCCGTCAGTCTGCCCGTCGGCGGCTCGGGTATCATCGCATCGTCGCTGCCCCAGGAGCTTCGCGACGAACTCCAACAGCAGATCGAACCCGATGGCGTCGCACCGTCCATTGTCGTGCTGAACTCCAAACGCTATTGCGTGGGCTCGGCGTTGGTTAGGCGAATATCTGCGGGCCGCGGGGAACGCCAGCAACGACATCTGCTGCTACTGGTGCCCGAGCAGCGGGTGATCGAAGCCCAGCGGCAGGTGGCGGGGCGAATTGCCGTCTTCACCCTGCTGGCGATTCTCCTGGCGACGGCGGTGGCGTTTTGGCTGTCGACTTCGATCGCTCGGCCCGTGCGCCGACTGGCCGACAGGATGGACCGCCTGGGGTCCGAGCCGCAAAGCCCGCCCCGATTGGAGAAGGAGCATCCGATTCGCGGACCGGGCGAACTGGTCCGCCTGGAAAAAAGCTTCGATGAACTGCTGGATCGCCTGGCATCGGCGCGCCGGCAAGTGGATCGTTCGGCCCGTCTGGCTGCGCTGGGACAACTCGCCGCGTCGGTCGCCCATGAGTTGCGGAACCCCCTGAGCGGCATCAAGATGAACGCACGCGTCCTGGCCGACGAACTAAAGGGCGAGGGCCAGGCCGATCAGAGCATCGACCATATCATCCACGAGATCGACCGCATGGACCTGTACCTTCAGGAACTGCTCTCGCTGGCGAGCGATTCGGCCGCGCCGGACTCGCCCGCGCCTCCGGCTGAACCCGTCGATCTCGCCGAGCAGGCCGACTCCGTCCTGACGCTCCTGGCGGGGCGATTCGAGCATTCGTCCGTGACTGTCAAAACTCACTGCGATCCGGGCTCGCCGCGTGCAATGGCAGATCCGCAGCGCGTCCGTCAGGTAATACTGAACCTGATGCTGAACGCCCTTGACGCAATGCCCCACGGCGGGAAACTGTCGATCGCTATCGGTCCCGCAGACGCCGGCCGCGCGGTGCGGCTGGAGGTGTCCGACACAGGCCCCGGCATTAAAGTGGCCGAGGGGGTGGATGTGTTCGAGCCGTTCGTAACCACCAAACTCCAGGGCACGGGCCTGGGGCTGTACATATGCCGGCGAACCATAGAGAGCCTCTCCGGGCAGATCGGATACATCGACGGTCCGCAAGGTGCCACATTCTGGTTGGAACTGCCTGCCGAGGGGGTGTAATACCGAGACTCTATTGGATGATCATGGCGTTGATCTTCCAGAGTCGCGGTAGTGACTCAAGAGTTTGTACAATTCCCGCACAATTTCGGGGTGTTTTTCAGCGAGATTAGTTTTTTCCACGGGATCGGTTTTCAGGTCGTATAGCTGAAATCCGCCGTCAGGCGTCAGATGGAAGTAATCGAGCTTGATCCATTTGCCCGTGGCGGGATCGCGCTGGGGATTCCACGACTTGACGTCGATCTTGCCTTTTTCGTTTCTCGGGTAATCGCCGTCGCGGCTGCCCTCGATGAGCTTCCAGCGGCCTTTGCGTATCGCGAACTGTCCTGATACCGAGTGATGGACCGTGGCCTCGCGTAAAGGCATTTTGTGGGGCTTGCCAAGGAGTATATCCGTCAAGTCATAGCTGTCTTCACCGGCATTGTCTGGGATGGGGTGTTTCAATATATTGGCGAAGGTGGCGAAGAAATCGGTCAGGCATACGGTCTCATCCGAGACGGAACCTTTCTTAACTTTTCCAGGCCAGCGAACGATCAGGGGAATGCGATGGCCTCCTTCGTATATCTGTCTCTTGGTGCCTCGCCAGGGACCGTTGCAGCGGTGTTCCTTCATGCCTGGACAGGGACGCGCCCCATTGTCGCTGGTCAACACCACCAGCGTATTATCAGTCAGGCCGTTGCGGTCGAGGGCGCGGAGAAGCTCAGCGACCGCCCAGTCGAACTCCACCACAAAATCGCCGTAGATCCCGGCTTTCGAGGAGCCCTTGAAGCGGCTGTTGGGGGTGATTGGGAAGTGAATGTTAGTGGTCGGGTAATACAGGAAGAAAGGCTCGTCCTTATGCCTGTCCACAAACGCGACCGCCTCTTTTGAAAGCTCAATCGCGGTGTCCTCGAGCCTCCGCACGGTATCTTTCATCGCTTCCTTGCTGTTGTACTTCAGGCCGGGCTTCAGGTTGACGATCCGGCGGTCGCGCATGAACACCTGCAGTGGCTTGGCACTGTTGTGACTGTGAGGAACGCCATAGAACGAGTCAAAACCGACTTCCAGCGGCCCGGGTTTGACCTCCCCTGAAAAATCGGTATTCAGTTCCGTGCCCCAACCCAGGTGCCACTTGCCGATGCATCCGGTTGAGTAGCCGGCCTGCTGAAACATCTCTCCCATCGTCAATCGTTCTGTGTCAATCAGCAGTGGATGCTGTTCGAAGAGGACCCAGTTTTTCAGCCAACTTCGCCAATTGTAGCGTCCTGTCAGCACGCCATAGCGGGTGGGGCTGCACACCGCTGCGGAGGAGTGAGCATCGGTCAAACGCATCCCATCTCTTGCAAGGCGGTCACAGGCCGGCGTCTTGATGTGGGTGGCTCCGTAGCAACTGAAATCGCCATAACCGAGGTCGTCCGCCATGATGAAAACAACATTGGGCTTATCCCGCGGAGGCTTGGCCGAGAGCAACGTCGGCGGAACCGCGACTGCGGCCGCGCCCA
>CAZMBZ010000393.1:0-3799 GCA_964564285.1 uncultured Planctomycetaceae bacterium
ATTTGTGTGAGCAATAGTTACCGACTGAAAGCGACGCAGGACGGGGCCGATATGTCCAGTCGATTTGCTCCGGTTGCGGATGTGGCTTATTCTGGGAAGTACGAAGCGGCAGAACAGGCCGATCAGGGAGCCGAGATATTCGCAAACGGCTGAGCCTCACGCATCGATTTGCGGGATTTGGCAAACAGGCGTAGTTTGGGAATCAGAACAGATTTGCGGCGGCAGAGCCGACAGGGCATGAGCCAATAGGACAGCCGAGAAAGTATCAGGGTTTTTTTTGGATTTCTCAAGGTCAGTGATGAAAGGCGGTAGTCATGGATGACTTAATCGGAACCAAGGAAGCAGCAAAGCGGCTCGGCGTAGCATTGTCAAACTTGAGTAGAGCCATCTGGCTAGGCCGCGTCGAGCAACCCGCCAAAGGTCCTGGCGGCGCATACTTCTGGACGACTGCGGACTTGGAGAAGGCGGCCTGGGTTATGTGTCACAGAAGCCTGGGCGACATCGAGCTCGAACGTAAGCAGCGAGGGGCGGTGAAGCCATGAGCGGCGAGCGATGGAAGGAAGTCAGCAAGGCGAGCCCCTGCCCCGCATGCGGCAAGGACCACTACTGTGCGTTCTCGCCTAACGGTAAGGTTCTCCGCTGCATGGGAAGCGGCGACACCCCCGCCGGCATGGTGAACGGCGGTGCCGACAGGGACGGCGGAACATTGTATCGCACCACAACGCAGCCTACGGGCACATCGTCGAGGAAGCAGAACTCGCGCAAAGCCGGAATCCCTGCAACTGCAAAAGTTGATTTGGCGGCCATGCTGAAGGCAATGCATGGCTGTATCACAGAGGCACAGGTCACTGAGCTCGCGGCCGGGTTGTGCGTTACGGTGGAGTCCCTGCGCACCATCGGTATCGGCTGGGCTACCGCAGAAGACCTGCGGAAGTTACGAGCCGGCGGCGCGGGTTGGGCAGAGAATCCGCCTGATGGAGCATTCGCGTTTCCCGAACGTGGCGGTAATGGCCAACTTGTGGGCTTCTCGTTCCGCGAGACGGATGGTCACAAGGGCTCGCCATCAAGAAGCGTTGGGGCACGGCGCGGGCTGATCGTGTCGGCCACGATGCACGATTCATCTGCGCCGGTTCTGCTCGTCGAGGGTGCATCGGATGTGGCAGCTTTGATCTCTGTCGGTCTGCCCGCTGTCGGTCGGCCGAGCAACACCGCTGGGGCGGATGATCTTGCACAACTCCTGAACGGCCGGGACGTGCTCGTGGTGGGTGAGCGAGATGGTAAACCGGATGGGCGCTGGCCTGGGCGCGACGGTGCCGTAAGCATCTCCAAGCGACTTGCTGCGGCGTGGAACTCCCCTGTCAAGTGGACCTTGCCGCCGGAAGGCAGGAAGGATATTCGCGAGTGGCTCGCAGGTCGTGTTGCCGCCGGGCTTGATCTGGCAGATGCTGAAGCCTGCCACACGGCTGGCCGGGAGCTGCTGATGGCGATGCAAGCAGAGACACAGGAAGTCAAGCCGCAGAAATCTTCGACCTCCGAAGCCCTTGTGCGCCTGGCCTTGGAGCGGTTCCGACTCGGCCGCACTGAAGCTGATGAGCCGTTTGCAGTCGAACGCGATGGACCGAACATCGCGATCATGTTCCGAGGATCGAAGGATGCACTGCGTTCAACGCTGGCCCGTGAGTACCGGCGCCGGTTCGGTCGAGTGCCCAATGCCGCCGCGATTGTGGACGCTCTCGCCGTACTTCAAGGCGAGGCGATGGAAGCCGAACCGGAAGCGGTCCACCTCCGAGTCGCTGAACTGGAAGACGGGGTCGCGATCGACCTCGGCGATGCTGAAGGGCAGGCCGTTGTCGTCAAGCCGGGTGGCTGGGAAGTTGTCGCATCGTCACCTCTTCTTTTCCGCCGCACAGCATTGACTGGACGCTTGCCGAAGCCGGAAAAAGGCGGTTCGTTAGCGGAACTTAGAAAGATGTTGAATGTGACGGATGATACCTGGCCACTGGTTTGCGCATGGCTGGTGGCGGCCCTCCTGCCGGAGATAGCCCACCCGATCCTGATGCTTGGCGGCCAACAGGGCACGGGCAAGACGACGGCCGCAAAAAGGCTGGTGGACCTAATCGATCCTTCTCCCGCCCCCTTAAGAAGCGATCCGCACAATTCAGAGGCCTGGGCTGTTGCGGCAGCGGGCGCGTGGGTCGTTTGTATCGACAACGTGAGCAAGATATCTTCCTGGTGGTCAGACGCTCTGTGCAAGGCCGTCACAGGCGACGGTATGGTGAGGAGAAGATTGTACAGCGACCAAGAACTGACCGTGCTTTCCTTCCGGCGGGTTATTGTACTTACATCCATCGACGCCGGGGCTTTACGGGGTGATCTTGGAGATCGGCTACTGCTGGTGGATCTGGAGCGCATCGACGGCGCTCATCGCCGGGCCGACACGGACCTCGACAGAGAGTACAGCCAGGCCCGCGCGCGTCTCTTCGGCGCAATCCTTGATGCCCTTGCGGGCGTTCTGACCAGGCTGCCGAGTATCTCGTTGGCGTCCCTTCCTCGAATGGCCGACTTCGCGCGTGTGCTGGCGGCCCTGGACGAAGCGGACGGTTCAGGCGGGCGAGCTCTCCGTTTCTATCTCGGGCAGCGAGACCGGATAGCCTCCAACGTACTCGACGCCGACCTCGTGGGCTCCGCCGTGCTAGGCTTCCTGGAACACCAAGGTTATTGGCAGGGCACGACCGGGGAGTTGTTGAAGCGGCTGACGCCCGACAAACCCCCTCGCGGCTGGCCCAATACCCCCTCTGCGATGGGCGCCAGACTCGCGAGACTGCTCCCTTCCCTCCAAGCGGCTGGTATCAAGGCAGAGTATGACCGAGTCGGGCATGATCGGACGCGGCAGTACACCTTTCAGAAGTCAGCGGGGAATGCTGTCCGCAATGTCCGCAATAGCAGTGTGCCGTCCGAAAATGTGGCCGCAGCCTGCGGACAACAAGCGAACGAGTGCGGACAGGACGACGAGACAGGCTGTCCGCGAACTGAGGTCCACGATGACGAATCAGACCAATGTGCGGACAGTGCGGACAGTGCGGACGGCATATCTCCCGTCAGTTCGCGACGCCCTGCCTCACTCGACCCCGACACTCCAGGCCCGGTGGATTTGTTGACGGCGGAACAACGGAAGCGGTACATGGCCTTCTACCACTCACGAAGCGAGAGCATTTCGCCGAACGAGAAGCACAGCCGAGCGTGGCACGCGGCCCTTACCTACCCAATCCAGAACCAAGACGTACCGACGGAGCGAAAACCATGACTGAAAGACTGAAAATCTGCAAGGATGGACAAGAGCGCCTGCCGCTGACGATGACGCGGGAGGAGGTCGCTCGCGAACTCCAGGTCACGACCAAGACCGTGGACAACCTCTGGCGATCAGGGAAACTCCCGCATCCGTCGCGAATCGGCAGAGGAGTGCGGTTCCTGCGATCAGACGTTCTTGATTTTATCGCAGAAAATCGCGCATAGCTTGTTGATAATGTCCTTAGTGTGGTATACAATAAGGTCATGTATGAGATACGTCAGATCATCCTGGAGCGCCTGGAAGTGCTCGGCCAGTCGCGGTATTGGTTGGCGAACCAGGCCCAGTCAGAAGGGCTCGCGAACCGGGAAACCATTTTCAGGTACCTTCGAGGCGAGCGCGACACATCGGCCACGGTAGCAGCTGGCCTGTTGAGGATTCTTGGGTTGGAGATTCGACCAAAGGCACAACGCAAAAGGGGCACAAAATGAAGAAGCGACAGACACGGTATCC
>CAZMBZ010000394.1:0-1691 GCA_964564285.1 uncultured Planctomycetaceae bacterium
GTGAGCCTGTGAGCTTTGTTGACGCGATAACGAATTGAAAGAACACGCGGTGAAAGGTATAAACAACCTGAATAAGGTTCCCGAACTCAGTACTTCCGCGATGGAGATATGATATGTTAACGCACAGCCGCCGACCGGGTTTGGTAGCAATTCTCTTGGGAATCGTCGGGGTCATCCTGACATTCTGTCCTGACGCCTCCGCCATCATCAACGAGAAAAACCAGGATCGATGGACCAAGCCGACGACCAAAGATGCGCCTGACAAGGAAGTCCCCGGATTCCTGGTCAACCTTGGTCCCACCGGCGCGCGGGCCGTGCTGACGGAGAAGACGTTCATCGTTAAATACATCTTCGCCGATTCGCCCGCGGCCGGGCTGCTGAAAGTCGACGATGTGATCGGCGGCGTCTTCGGCAAGGGGTTCTCATCCCACACATTCGGATACGGCGGCTCGAAGGGTCCGCACGGTTACAAGGGCCCGATCATGGACATGGGCCTGGGCATCGAGAAGGCCGAGGCCGGCGATGGGAAACTAATCCTCAATGTCACGCGTGACTCCAAAAAGATCGACGTCACGATTCCCCTCGAAGCCATCGGCGCATTCAGCTCGACGTTTCCGATCAAGTGCAAAAAGTCCGAACTGCTCCGCGGCCGGGCGCTGAAGTACCTGGCGGACCATCCCGACGCCCACGATGGCAAGGGCGAGTCATCGCACGTGAGAATGGCTGTCGCGCTGGCATTTCTATCCAGCGACAAACCCTGCGACCAGGCCATCGGCAAGGCAATGGCGTTGAAATGGAGCAAAGAGAAACCCGCCGATAAGACCTGGTCGTGGCACCTTTCCCACCAGGCGATAACGCTGAGCGAGTACTACCTCCAGACCCGGGATGCATCGGTCCTGCCGATGATCAAGTACATCATCCCCCTGCTCGAGGGCGGCATGTACGCCGTGCCGGTGGTGCATTGGGCGCCGGAGAGGCACAAGCAGCCCTTCGCCGAGATCGACGCCGCCCAGCAGCTTTACGACGGCGGTTATGGTCACGCCCCCTACACCCCGGGCAAGCCGCTGGGCGGCTATGGGCCGATGCAGATCACCACTGCCCTGGCGGTGGTGGCTCGCCAGTTGGGTGCTCAGTGCGGCGCGAAGATTAACGCCGACAGGCTCAAGCGATCCATGGCTTTCATCCATCACGGCACGAATGATGTGGGCTACATGGCCTACGGCGGCGAGTTCACGCTGAACCGCGGGCCGGTGGATTCGGTCAAGTGGAAGAAGACGACTCGCAGCCAGAACTATGTAGGCCGGGTCGGGTGTGTCACCGTCGCCCACAGGCTCAGCCCGGAGCAGCCGAAGTCCGCGGAGTATATCCGCCTGTACAGCGGTTTCATGGCCCGGGCATACAAGAGCATGCCGGATGGACATGGCGACGCCAATTTGGCCATTCTATGGAGCCTGATGGGGGCGGCGGCATCGCACGACCAGGCCGCGATGCGGGCGATGTTCGACTATCACAAGGCGTACTTCAACATGATGCGCTGCCATGATGGCTCGTTCGTGCTCCAGCCGGGCAGGGACTATGCGGATAAGGGCTACTATCTGGCGTCTCGCTACCACCCCACCGCGACGATGGCGATAGCGCTGGGGTTTGCCCACCCGAGGCTGCGGATCGAAGGCATCGGGAATAATGCCGTG
>CAZMBZ010000394.1:1791-3770 GCA_964564285.1 uncultured Planctomycetaceae bacterium
CTCTTCGTACATTCGGTTGCGGAGGGTTTCGGCGATTTTTTCCTGGGCTTCCTCGAAGGGCACGACGCGGCCTGGGTTTACTTTGACGGCCTTGACGAGGTACCAGCCGTGAGGGGTTTCGATGGGGTTGGACACGGTGCCGGGGGTGAGTTGGAAGGCTGCCTTCTCGACGGCGGTTTCCTTGAACGACCCGGCCTCCATGAGCGGCCAGACTCCGCCGGCTCTGGCCTTGACGCCACGTGAGTGCTTCTTGACGATCGCGGTGAAGTCTTCGCCGACGGTGATGCGAGCCTCGGCTGCGTCGATAACCTGGCGGGCCTTGGCCTTGGCGGCGGCGAGTTCGGTCGGCGAGGGCTTGACACCCGGCTCGGCGAGGAAGGCGATGAACGGTGCGGCCAGGATCTGCATTTGCACTTTCCGGCCGGTGGCGAACTGTTCGTGGTTCTGGCGGTAGTAGTCCCAGAGCATCTTCCGCGTGACGGGGATGGCGGGCATGAACCGGTGTCGCAGGTAGAGCCTGAACGTCGAGTCGCGTCGGTAGTCGGCCAGTGCATCTTCGAGCGTGAGGCCTTCGGCGCGGAGTTTCTGGCGGAGCTTTGTGATGCTTCCCCCGGATGCGGCGAGCATGTCCACCCGGGCCTGCTTTACTTCTTGGTCGACCATTCGCTTCTGCTCGTCCACGAGGCGTTTCTCGGCCTCCTCGACGACGAGTCGTCTGGTGGTCTGGCCGGAGATTTCGCGGATGATCAGCTTTGCGGCCTGGTCGCGGAAGGTGGGTTCGTCGATGTTCTTTGGCAGCTTGTCGAGCTGTGGCGCGAGCGGTCTGAGTATGTCATCCACGGTGATGAACTGGCGGTTGACCTGCACGACGCTCGCGGCGATGACCTCATCGGTGCCGAGGGGCTTGGCTGTCTTGCCCGGCGGGACGAACGTTCTGGTCGGTGGCTGGGCCGGGACGGGCGCGGGAGGCCTGGTCGGCGAGACCGTCGGGGCAGGAGGCTTTGGGCGAACGTGGGTTACGGGCATGGTGGTGACAACGGGTTCGATTTCTCGCAGGCGTGGCTCCCCCTTTGGCGCGTTCATGAGTTGGGTGAGGTCGATTGGTTTTTCGATGGGCTTCGCCGGCGCGACCGGCGGGGTCGCGGGTTCTGGCGCTACGGCGACGGGCGCGGGGGCAAGGGCGACAGCGACGGGCTCGGGCGCAGGCGCAGCCGGGATCGCGACGCGGGTCGGCTCGCGCTCGATGGGGCCAGCCGGCGCGGGCGCAGGCGGCGGTTCGGCGAAGGTGACGTTGGGGTCCTGCGACGTCGGTTGGGTCACCGGTACGGTTTTGGACTTATTGGCCCAGGAAAACTGCTTCCCGGAGCAGCCCACAAGCCCAGCCGCCAGCGAGACGGCTGCGGCGATGGCAATGACGTTCTTGGCATTCATAGTCATGTCATTATACTTTTCCCCCGCCGTCGTGCGAGCAGTTTTAATACCCCGTCCCAACGCCAGCCCGACCTGCCCGGCGTCAACGCCTTGCCGTTTTCACTCGCTGTCGTTGGCCTGGCCCCGAGCGAGTTTAAAACGCTGCAAGCCGGATCCGGCGTCGAGGGCCACGTTAAAGGTAATGGCAAACTCATCATCCGTCGTCGAGTTGATCTGCCAGAAGTCATTCCCGAACACCGATTGATCGATTGCGGACCATGCGCCGCTGGCCCATCGGTACAGCTTCCAGCCGGCGTAGTTGCGCAGACCTGTGAACGTGATTGGGGAGTACCCGACGCCGCCGGTGGCAGAGAACTCCACCACCTGGGAAGGATTCACCCTGATCCACACCGGGCAGGATTGGAGCAGTGTGCCCTTGGATACGGTCACGGCAAGCGTTCCCAGGGCGACTCGGCAGGAATCTCAATCCTGTGCCAGCCTCGCGCCGGGTCGTAGTCTGCCCTCAGGGCTTTTGAGCTGCCGTGGCGGCAGGCCCGGATGACCTCCTG
>CAZMBZ010000395.1:0-3718 GCA_964564285.1 uncultured Planctomycetaceae bacterium
GTTCGTCCCGGAGCACTGGAAACTGGCCGCACCCTTTGAAGCCCAAGCCGTATTCGTGCTCAAACAGACACTCCAGGAAGAAAAGACAGTCGGTCCTTATGACCACGACAAGAGGCAATGGCGGACGGTCGGAGGTCTGTGGACAGGGCAAGCCCGTTCACAAACCGTAACTGTCAAGATGGGCACGGCCGCGACAACCACCGCGCCGGCCAGCCAGCCGACCTCATCCCACCCGGTTTCCGCCAAAGCGGCTTCCCGGTAACTGTCGCCAACCCGTTAGCGCAGCGCGCCGGTCATCAGGCCTACTGCGTATTGGGCTATGAACAGTGCGGCGAAGACGTAGACTACGGCTGGGCACTGGCGGGCCTTGCCGGAGATTAGTTTGGTGAAGGCGTAGCTGACGAAGCCGATGGCGATTCCCGTGGCTATCGAGAACGTGAACGCCATTCCCGCCATCGCCAGGAATGCCGGCAGGGCCTCAGTAATGTCGTCCCACTTGATCTGCCGCATGGCACGCATCATCATCGCGCCGACGAGTATCAACGCCGGGGCGATCATCGGATAGCGAAGGATCGGGTCGCCGCCGGTCGTCGTGCCAACTGCCACCCCCCCGCCGATCATCTTCACCAGCGGCAGAAAGAACATCGCCGCCAGCATGCAAAGCCCCGTGACAACCGCCGCCAGGCCCGTCCTTGCCCCGGCTGCGACGCCGGTGATGGACTCGATGTAGCTGGTGATGGTGCTCGTGCCCAGGCATCCGCCGGCGACGGTGCCCAATGCGTCGGCCGTCAGGGCCCGCTCGGCTCCGGGCAACTTGCCGTCCTTTGTCATCAGGTCGGCCCTGCTGCCGACGGCTACCAGCGTGCCGACCGTGTCGAACATATCCATGAGCAGCAGAATGAATCCGAACGTCAGCACCTGCGCCGCGTGGGAGCTGAGAAGCTTTTCGCCCAGCGATCCGAAACCCCCGATGAAACCGCTGGCCGTTTCGCCCAGACCGCTTGGCAGGCCCACTATGCCCTGAAATGTAACCGCCTCGACGGACCATATCCGCCCGACTCCCCACGTCGCAGCCGTGGTGGCGAGTATGCCCAGCAGAATCGCCCCGCGTACCCCGAACGCCATCAGCGCCAAGGTTATTCCAATCCCCAGCAGCGTAAGTGCAGCCACGTAGTTGCCGCTCAAGTTCGCCAACGAAACGAACGTTGCGGGGTTGGGCTGGATCAGGTTTCCCCACTCGAAACCGATAAGCGCGATGAACAGCCCGATCCCCGCCGCGATGCCGCTCTTGAGCGCGTCGGGAATGGAGTTGAGCAGCATCGACCGCACGCCGAACTTCGCCAGCAGCACGAAGACCACCCCCACCGACACCGTAAGCGCAAGCGCCTCCTGCCATGAGAGCTTGAATGCTCCCGCGGCGGCGCCCACTCCGCAGAGCGTGAAGACGAAGAAGAAGTTCTCCCCCATCCCCGGCGCCAGCGCGATCGGGTAATTCGCCAGCACGCCCATAAGGATGCACGCAACGGCAGAGGCGATACAGGTCGCCATGAACACGCCGTCGGGGTTCATTCCGGTCTTGGCCAGCACAGCCGGCTGAACGAAGAGAATGTAGCTCATCGCCATGAAGGTTGTCAGGCCGCCGACAATTTCCCTGGCAACCGTGCTGCCCCGCTGACGGATATGGAAGCTGATAGCCATGATCCGGCTCCTTGGAATAGATAACCAATGCGATCAGGCACGATTGTTCACCAGGGAGGGCCTTGTTGTCAACAGTATCCGCGCGAAGCAGTTGCGCCGTGGCATGTGGGAGTTCCCCGTACGCGGGCCGATCAAGGCCCGCAGGCCAGCAGGCAGCGGATGAGCTCATCAGCATTGATGGCGCACATTGTGGTGTAGTGGTCGGTCAGGGCGAAGGGCATGTAGAGAGTTCCGCCGTGGATCATCGCCCCGCAGGTGTAGACGACGTTTGGGACGTGTCCGTACTGCTCGTCGGGCAGTGGCGTGATCAGGGGCTTGTCGAGTCGGCCTCGGACCTTCAGCGGATCGTCTAGGTCCAGCAGCATCGCTCCGATAGCGTACGTTCGCATCGGCCCGACCCCGTGAGTCAGCAGCAGCCAGCCCTCTGGCGTCTCGATAGGCGAGCCGCAGTTGCCGAGTTGCATGAGGTTCCAAGGCGCGTGCGGCCCGGCCAGGAACTCCGCGCTCTCCCAGAAATGCACGAAGTCCGAATACATGATGTGCAGGTTCTCGCCGTCGATGCGCCCGCACATGACGTAGTGCCCGTTAACCTTTCGCGGAAACAACGCCATGCCCTTGTCCAGCGCGGCGGCTCCGTTAATGGAATGGACCTCGATCTGGCGAAAATCCCGCGTGCGGATGAGCATCGGCAGCACTCGCCTGCCATCGTAGGCGGCGTACGTGCCGAAGTACTCCGCCGAGCCGTCGTCGTCGACGAATCGCACGAGCCGCAGGTCCTCGACTCCGTGGGCCTCCTCCTGCATCACGGGGTAGAACACCAGTTGGGAGATGTCCGCGTCCTCGGGCATGCTGACGCGGTAATTGGACCTCGCCAGCCAAAGCAACGTCTCCATGGCCCGGCTGGCCTGGGGAGACCGATCGCGTTTACGGAACTCGGCGATGGCGTGGTTGAGTTGGGCGATCGTGAATGAATCTTCGAGGTCGGCCATCACCGCTTCCACGGGGGCCATTCTGCTGAGTCCCATTTCTTTGAGTTTTTGCAGTGCCAGATGTTTGAGGAACTGCCGGTCCGGCGAGACCTGCCCCCTGGCGAGTGTTTTCGGCTGGGGGTCCAGTTCCACCTCGCCGGCGACGTCTATCGTGCCGGTGCGAAACACGATGGACGACACGTGCCCCTCGCCGATCGCCCGCAGGCTCATGAGGAACCGCACCGCCCCATCGGACAGGCCATCCTGGTTGGGGTGTGGAACGATAGATGGGTTCAGCAACGCCACTGCCTCAATGGCGTACTCCATGGTAAGGTACGCCCCCGCCAGACGACGGCGCGGCCCGGACCAGTCGCCCCGCCATTCGATCAAACTCTGGGCCTGGCGGTAGCGGTTCTCGAATGCCGACGGCAGGTTCGTGTGACGCCTGCCGTAGGTCGCGAGCGTCTTTTCCAGGCAGGCCTCGACGTTGTCTTCGCTCATGGCGTCGATCCGCTCGAACAAGGTTCCCAGCCTCGTGCCGACGGGGATAAGCGGCAGGTGAACAACGTGCCTTTCGTCGCCGTAGAGCTGGACCGGAAGTCGACGCACGGCCGGGATGCGACAGCCGCAGTCTGACTGATCGCCAGCGAGGCCTGTGCAGATCTCACTTGGCGTGGAGGCGTCCGATTTTGTCATGTTGGGGCTTCCTCCGTCTCAGCCTCGACATCCTCGGTGTGCTCGGCGGCGCTTAGTGCGACGGCCCGTTCCAGCCTCATCGCCGCCATCAGCGATATCAGCCAGGAAAGGGTGGACTCGGCACCCTGGTTCAGGTTAGGCCCGTCGGCGTGCAAGCCGTCGCGGCATCCGCCGGTCTGGTAGTCGTAGATCATGCACCGGGTTTCATTGCTGCCGGTGAACCAGTCCAGAAACCGTCTGGCGCAGCGAGCCCAGACCGGGTCCTGCGTGGCAAGATACGCATCGGCGCAAGCCTCGATGGTCGACATCGCCTCGACGGGCTGCTGGTCGAACTTCGCTCGCGAGCCGTCTCGACT
>CAZMBZ010000396.1:0-3663 GCA_964564285.1 uncultured Planctomycetaceae bacterium
GGGACATTCAAACATTCGTCCCGCGACGGCATCAACTTCTTACCAAACACTGTGGTCATCCCTGTCGACATCACATTACCGTACCCGAAGATATCGACCGAAACGCGCGCCAGCATTACTGCAATAGCGAGCAAATCATCCGACATCCCCGCCGGACCGCCCTAAAGCGGCCAGCGGGAATCGCCCAGGCCATTTGATTACTGTTGCTGCTGGTCAGCCTGGGGGCCGCTGATCATCTCAATCTGTTGGATAGCATCCGGATTGAGGTCCTGTATTATCTCCATGAAGCTCTTCCTGACCAACCTTCTGGCCCTGCCCAGCAACAGGGGAACCGGACTCGACGGCTCGACACGCTGATAATATTTACAGATGAGGTCGAGAACGCGAACAACATCCTCCGCGGAGTTTATTTCTCCGGAAATGGCCGGGCCTGCCCCACCGCTTGTCGAGGCCGCCTCGGGTTGATCTGCCTGCTCCCCAGCCGGGGCGCTGACAAGCCCACCCGAAAAGTTCGCGATGCATGAGCAGATGTCCTTCATCGCCTTTTTCGCCGCATCAAGACTGATCGCCTTATCGGCTCCGACGTATTGGGTTATCAGCGCGTCAATGGCCTCGATGTGCTCGGCTGCAGCGCCGGCCGCAGTGGCAACGGCATCCAGGTCCTCGGTGGAAGTGTCGCGAAAGGCCGCCTCGATGTTCGCGGTCTGGGGCGCCGACTCGCCTTGCGGCGCCGTAATCTCGCCACGAGCGATCTGGATATCTCGCAGGCTGAAACTGCCCAATTGCCGGCTTTTGCACAGTGGCACTTCGCTGAGATGACGCATGAATTGCAGCGGGTCGCCATAAATACCCACGGGAGGCGCCAAGAAGGAGATGATGTTCAAACGCTCCAAGGGGTCGTTGTCGTCCTCGGGGTCCAGTTCAGGCCAGAGTGTATCCCAATATCGCTCCAACGAGCCGCGAAGCACCGCCAAGCCGCTTCGCAGACCATCCAAGCCCTCGATCTTCACCAACGACACCACGAGATACTTGATGACGCTGAGACTCCGCGTCCGTTCCGTTAATGCCAGGGCCTGGTCGCGGACCTCCCGCCAGTTCGGTTCCTCAGCCGGGACAATGGTTTCGCCCACCTGCTGCTCCGGCGTTCCCTGTGCCACCCGCTCCAACTCCATAAATGCCGGGTCGTACGACAGGTCTTCGCCGCAGGGCGAATCCGGACTTATCTCCGCGAGCAATTTTTCCACATCAATAGCCATGAAGATTTCACCTACTAGACCGTCAAATCACGCCTCAAAACAGCGTTGTCATCTAGCGGCCGTCAGATTATCACTTGGGGCCGGCTCACTTGGAGCTGCGGCCACCTTTAGAACGATGTCGATCGTTTCCTGGAGGCTCAGGCCTCTGGGCTTGACAGACCGTGCCAGCATCTTCAGCGAGATGCTCTGCTCAACAGGCCCCAGCCCCAGCAGTTCGATCTTCTGGAACAACGATTCCAGTTGTCCCAGCAGATCGTTCGTGCCTTTCTGATCTGGCGTGGAGGCTACCCACGTTCGGTAAGCAACCGGATCGAACTTGCCCTCGTTCTTTTCCTTGTATTGCGCGATGCTCTTTTCGAGGGTCTTGCGGAGATCACCCGCGACGGATTTCCATATCTTCTTGTTCGCCTTGGTGTCCACGACCTCTCGCCAGTATACCCGGCGGTACGTAACCAGCGCCTCGCGGGCCAGTTCCCCGGGCAGGCGGTCGATGGATACCTTATTGTCTGACGCCGACAGGGCTGCCCCGAAGAAGTCGCCGCGAGACACCGCGTACTTCGAGTGAGGCGCATCGTTGAAGAACTTTCGCCCGGAAAGATAATCCAGCAGTTCAGCCACTGTCGGGCCCCTGGTGTAAATGCCAAGGTGCCGGACCAGGTCTTCCCGCTGAGAGGCGTCGACACCACGATCCAGGCTAACCTCAACCTGCTGGCCCGGCAGGGCGCTGGCCAGGGTCGATGCGAGGTTGGTGGGGATGAAGCCTACCTCGCCCACGGCGTCCAGGCCCCATCGGCTCGCGCCGCCGCTGAGGGAGATCGGCGGGGCGTGCGTCGGGTCATCAAACACCACCGTGCCGAACGGTCCGACAGCCACGATCGTGCCGGGGAAAGTGCCGGCTCCGAAGGGCGAGCCGCCGGTTGCGTCGGGACCCAGGCCGGTATACGTTACTCCGCCGCCGCCAGCCAGAACGTCCAGATTATTGGCGACCAGGTTCATGCCGGTGTCGCCTACCAGCGTCCCGTCGAAAGCGACCACAACGGCGGGGTCGCGAACGAGAAAATCTATGGTGTTGGCCCGAATGCCCATGAAGCCGGCGGCCGTGATGTCACTGAGATGGACGAGGGTCATGTAGGAAGTGGACGTCACTGGGTCCCGCGAGAGGTAGACGTCGCCCGTCGATGTCACCTTCTCGAGCGCACCCATGGTGAAGTTTTCGCCGGCGAAAACCAGTCTGCTGCTTCCCACGTCGCCAACGATGGTCGCCACGCTGGGCGTCTGCGGACGCACGCCATTTGTGTTGATGGTGATGTCGCCGTAAACGGCGCCCGAGTCGGCCCGAACGGTAACGCTGCCCACCCCAGTGCCGAAGATGATGAGGTGGTTGGGCCGCCAGTCGCCGGTGCCCCCGGAAACATCAGTCATCGCTGTGCGGTCGGTTTGGATGCTGATATCGCCCGCGTTGCCCGCGGCGAGGTCGCGGCTGTCGAGGTCGTCCCCGATCCGTATCGAGCCGCCGGTCGAACTCAGGTCGATGTTGCCGCCACCGGTGGAAATGAGGCTGGTCGTAAAGAGGTTGCCACCAACCGCCGCGGTGAAGTCGCCCCCGGTGGTAACCCCGCCGATGGTCAGGACACCAGTGGCGTTGACTGCGGTTGTGCCTGCGTATCGCAGGCCGACGGAAGTGTCGGGCGAGAACACCAGCGAATCATTACCCGCGTCGGTGTTGATCGTCAGAGAGGTCGTCGGGTTGACAAACGTAACAGTCTCGCTGGTGCCGCTGGCGATCCGCGAAATGTTGTCGTCGGCGACACCGGCATTGGCGACCAATATCGCGTCGTCCACCGCCCCGGCCCCGAAAGTGAATACACGATTGGCCGGGATCAAATTGTCCGTAATCGGCGACAACTGCATGTACTGCAGCGTCGAACCGTCCACGTCGATGCTGCCGTCGCTGGCATTAGTGAAAGCGTGCGTCACCGTCGTGAACGGCCCGCCGGCCCCTGGGTTCAACACGATCGCATTGCTGCCGCCGGCCCCGCCATTGAACGTCATCCCGGCGAGGATAGCCGAGCCAGCCGTCAGGTCGGCTGTCAGCGCATCATTGTTCGTGCCGCCCACAAGCGACTCCATGCCAGCGAAGCCGCCCGTGCCCGTAAGCGTCCCCGAGCCCGCGGCGGTCAGCGTCCAAGTATTGGCTACGTTGTCGCCGGTCAGGGTATCGCTGTCAGCCCCGCCGGTAACCAAACCCGCAATCGTTCCGCCATTCAGCGTGAACGTGTCATCTCCGCCAACGCCGTCAACCGTGCCACCAAAGGCACCGGCAGTGAAGGTGAAGCCATCCACCGCCGCGTTGCCCACGAGAACTTCCATACCAGCAAAGCCGCCCGTGCCGGTCAGCGTGCCGGCG
>CAZMBZ010000397.1:0-1222 GCA_964564285.1 uncultured Planctomycetaceae bacterium
GGGTCCGCGAACAGGCCCTGCTCCACGGGCTGCCCATATGGCTGACCGACACCGCAGGCCTGTGGGAAACACCCGACGCCATTGACGCCGAAGCCGTGCGGCGCACCCGCCAACGCATCGCCGGGGCGGACCTCGTGCTGCTGCTGGAGGCGGGGCAGGTGAAAGCCCTGCCCAATTGGCTGGACGAAGTCTGCCACCACCCCAAGCCGCGAGTCCTGCGCGTGGCGACCAAGACAGACATCGCCCCACCACCGCCCGACGCCGACGCAGCCGTGTGCGCCCTCACGGAACAAGGACTCGACGAGCTAGCCCCGCGGATCCTCGAAGCGCTGGGCCTGGGAGATTTCGACGCCACCTTGCCCGCAGCCTTCACCGACCGACAGGCGACCCTGCTCACCAAGGCCGCCGACGCCCTCGACGCCGGTCAGACCGGCACGGCACGGACATCGCTTGCCGAACTGCTCGGGTGATGCTCGCTTAATGGGAAGAAGGGGGATCTTTCCCGGCCCAGTATGGATCGTGCTTCGTGTTGATGGCCCCACGTAAGTCTGCTACAGACAGTGCGCGGGGCAACTCAGGTCTATCTCGTCTCTGGACGGAAAGGACAACGGGCAATGGACAGGGACATTCAAGCCATCGAAACAACTTGCGTATCGTTTCTGAAAGGAAGAAACGTTCGCAGTATTGGACCGCGAGTGCGCGTGGATGACAACGTATTCCAGACGCTTCTTTCTCGCTCGGATGAACCTTTGGTTTTGCACCAAGATTCGGGCGGATTGATCCGAAGGCACCTGTACCTCACCGTGTACAAGGGCGTGACATTCACCTGCATGACACGGCAGGCGCTGACCCTTCCCTCGCAAGCTGAAGTTGTGGAGGTCCAGGGCATCAGTTGGTGATGAGATTTGAAAACATGGGCCGGGTGCCTTGGTTTGCGGAGCCCTTTAAGGCGACGCAACCACGGCACCCACAGCACGGAATCATCAGACAGCCTCGAACTGCTCGGCTGATGGGCCATCACTCTCATGCCAGGCGCATGTAAAGACAGAATATCATCTGCCCTGGGGTCTTGAGCATTTGGCATCGAGCATTTGACATTTGCAGCCAAAGGCCGCAATCACATCCACTCATCGTGGTCGAGCACCTCCAGGTGCGTGTGGGACAGGACGATGGTCTTGTGGCCCAGGTTGTCGAAGAGTATCTCCGCCCGCGTCTGGGGCCA
>CAZMBZ010000397.1:1322-3614 GCA_964564285.1 uncultured Planctomycetaceae bacterium
TCCTCGAAACTCACGGACTCGCTGCCGACTTCATCGAGGAACGGCGAGGCCACCTGCGGCATCCTGACGCCACGAACCCGCCGATGCCGAGCGCACGAGAGTGTCAGCTCGTTCTTGGCGCGGGTCATGCCCACAAAGGCCAGGCGACGCTCCTCTTCCATGGCGTCGGCGGCCTGGTTCGCCCGCCCGTCGGGATCGGTGCGAATCATAGGCAGCAGGCCGGTTTCGCAACCGACTATAAACACGGCCGGGAACTCCAGGCCCTTGGCTGCGTGCATTGTCATAAACGTAACCGCCCCACCCGAGCCCTCGAAGTGATCGGTATCCGAAACCAGCGCCACCTGATGGAGGAAATCCGGCAAGCGGGCATCCGGGTTTTCCTGGTCGAAATCCGCCGCCGTTGATACAAGTTCGGCAACGTTGGCCTTTGCCTGCTTGTCCTCCTCGCCCTCGCCGGCAAGCGAGGCCTCCATGCCAGTGTCGGCAATGACGCTCTCGACGACCTTGCCGACCGGGCGATCCAGGTTGGACGCAAGCTTGTCTATCAACTCGGCGAAGCCCCGCACCTTCGCGGATGCAGCCTTCTTGAGGCCCGTGTCCTCGGGATTGCCGCAGACCTCCAGCAACGACTGGCCTCGCCGCTCGACCGCGTCGACAAGCCGACCAACGGTCGTCGCACCAATCCCCCGCGCAGGCGTGTTGATAACCCGCATGCAACTGAGGTCGTCGGACGCGTTGGCGAGCAGGCGAAGGTACGCCAACACATCCCTGACCTCCTTGCGATTGTAGAACTCCACGCCCCGGGCGATGCGGTAGGGCAAGCTGCTCTTGCGGAACGCCTCCTCCAGCACTCGCGACAGAGAGTTGACGCGATAAAAAACCGCCACATCGTCGTAGCGCCCGCCGGAGGCACGCCGCTGGGATATCCGCCGCGAAACTTCCCGGGCCTCGGCGTGCTCGTCGTCGCAGTAGACCACACGCACGTCATCGCCGCCCTCGCGACGCGTCCAGAGCTTCTTGTCCTTTCGCTGCGAGTTGTGGGCGATCAGCCTCGACGCAGCCGTGAGGATCGGCCTGCTCGAACGGTAGTTCTCCTCCAAACGAACCACGGTCGCGTTTGGGTAGTCGGCTTCGAACTCCAATATGTTCCGTATGTTCGCCCCGCGCCAAGCGTAGATGCTCTGATCCGGGTCGCCGGTGACACAAATGTTCTCGTGATCGACTGCGATGCCGTGGGCCAGAATGTACTGGGCGTGGTTGGTGTCCTGATACTCATCGATCAGGATGTACTTGTAACGCCGCCCCAGCGTCTCGCGAATGTCAGGCCGATCGCGAAGAAGAAACGCCGTTCGCATCAGAAGGTCGTCGAAATCCAGCGCGTGGTTGTCATCGAGCGTCTTCTGGTAGAGGCGATAGGCCTCCGCGACCCGCCGGCCGAAATGGTCATCGCCCATTTCCACAGCGTATTGGTCGGGAGTCTTCATCTCGTTCTTGGTGTTGGAGATCAGCGCGTTAAGGCGAGCAGGCCGGAATATGTCGGCGGGCAGTTGGAGCCGCTTTACGACGGCCTTGAGGACACGGAGTTGATCGTCGCGATCATAGATCGAGTAGTTTTGGGCGAGATTGGCCTCAGCGGAGAACTCGCGCAGCAACCTCGCGCAGAGGGCGTGGAAGGTGCTTAGCACCGCCCCTCGGGGGACGTTAAGGGCATCGACCCGCTGCTGCATCTCGCCGGCAGCCTTGTTGGTGAAGGTAATCGCCATGATGTTCCAGGGAGCAATGCCCTGCTGGACGAGATAGGCGACTCGCCGCGTGATGACGCGTGTTTTGCCCGACCCCGCCCCGGCCAGCACAAGCAGCGGTCCGTCAACGTGCGTAACGGCCTGTCGCTGCGGTTCATTCAGTTCGGAAAGCAGATCATGCAACTTCGTCTATCTCCTCTAAACCCGCACTATACCAGCCGAGCCTGCCGCTTCCAAGGACCGGGCGATTACCACCTGGCGAGGGCGCCAGATAATGCATTCAGTCGTAGGATCTTTTACCTCGCTAACTAAAGCCCCAGCCGGGGGAGCCGATGAATATTGGGAAGCGTGACAACCCACAGGGATCAGCGAAATCTGCCCATGAAAGCGACCGGACAACGAGACGTCTTGACAACTGGCGAAGTGGCCCGGATATGTCGGGTCGCGCCGCGGACGGTCAGCAAATGGGTCGACACGGGCAAGCTTCGCGGCTACAGCATTCCAGGCAGCAGGGACAGGCGGATTCCCCTCACTCAACTCATAGCCTTCA
>CAZMBZ010000398.1:0-1999 GCA_964564285.1 uncultured Planctomycetaceae bacterium
CAGGGGGGTGAAGCTGCATGTTTTGTGCGGGCTTGCGCGATTTATGATGCCTGGCCGCGTTGGGCGGAGCCCCAAGCGTGGCCGGGCGCGTTGTTTCGTGGTCCTTACGTGGGTCTTACGCTGCTTAAAACCCTACTACCTACTACCTGCCTGCGGCAGGCAGGCCTATTACCTGCCACTTACGCCCTACGACCTGCCACATACGACCCTATTTCCTTCTCTTAAACGACCACAGCGGCGATGGGGTGTAGGCTGACTTCATGAATTCATCCAGTTGCGCGACCACATCGGGGTGCTTTTCGGCGATGTTGGTTGTCTCACCGATGTCGGTTTTCAGGTCGTAGAGTTCGAGGGTGCTGTCGGGTTTTTTAATGACGTTGTTGCGGATGCCCTTGTAGCGGCCCATGCGGACCGCCTGCTTGCCGCCTCGCTCGTAGAAGGCCCAGTAGAGGAACTTGTGGGGGGTCTGCTTGTCCATATGTCCAAACAGGGCGGGCAGATAGCTGATGCCGTCGATCCCGGCCGGCGGGTCTATGCCGGCGATCTCGGCGCAGGTGGGCATCACATCCCACATCGCGCAGGGATAGTCGCACGTGGTGTGCGGTTTGATCCTGCCAGGCCATCGGGAGACGAACGGCGCGCGGATGCCACCTTCGTAAAGGTCGCGTTTGTAACCCTTTAGCGGGCCGTTGGAATTAAAGAAGTCCGGGTTGTGCCCGCCTTCGCGGTGCGGGCCGTTGTCGCTGGTGAAGGTGATGATCGTGTTTTCGTCGATTCCCAGTTCCTTCAAAAGGGCCATCAGCTTGCCGACATACCCATCCATTCGCGTGACCATTCCGGCGAATGCGGCGATGGGATTTTTGACGGCCGGGCCGGCATAGCGTCCGATTGTGTCCTCGAATTGGGGGAACTTTTTGCGGAACGGAGCGACCGAATCCTCCGGCACATGCATGGCCGCATGTGGAATCGTGAATGGAAGATAGGCGAAGAAAGGCCTGTCTTTATTGGCCCGAATGAACTTGAGGGCCTCGTCGGCGATCAGGTCGGCGGAGTACGTTTTGCCATCGAGCGGCACCTTCTTATCGTTGTGCCACAGGTGATCGGTGTAGTAATTGTGTGCCTGGCGCTGGCAGTTGTAACCGTAGAATTCATCGAAGTGCCTGGTCGGATCGCTCGTCGAGCCGGGCGCGCCTAGCCCCCATTTGCCGAACATTCCCGTCGCGTAACCTGCCTTTTTGAGCATTTGCGGGAGGGTGAAAATGTCGGCCGGCATGGGTGCCTGGCCCTCGGGTTTTACCTCGCGATTGCCTCTTACGTAGGAGTGGCCGGTGTGCATTCCGGTCATCAGCACGCAGCGCGTCGGGGCGCAGACCGTTGATCCAGCGTAGTAGTCGGTGAACTTAACTCCTTCTGAGGCAAGGCTATCGATATGGGGGGTCTGGAACTTCTTCTGCCCGAAGCACGACAGATCGCCATAGCCGAGGTCGTCAGCCATGATGTAAATAATGTTTGGCATGGTTGCTCCGGTTTTTGTGGCGGCAGACAGGATCCGCGGCGTCGCAAGCGCGGCGGCACCCAGCGAGATGGCCTTCAAAAAACTGCGCCTGTTCAACGATTTCATTGGGTATCTCCAGTGTCAGGAATTCGGCAATTACTATAACACATTGCGCCAGAAGAGGTGATGGTGAATATGCCCGCCGCAACGGGACCCGCGAGCGGTGGATGCTACTTGCTTGCGGCCGGAAAAATCGACATCTATTTAGCCCGAGGCGTGATACCATAAGATAAGGTATTGTGTATTCTTCGCTCAGGCCGGAAAGGCGATGCACGCGGAATTCCGGCGGGTTTTCGCTTGCGGCATGGGGCGATAGTCGATGAGAATTGATGGGCGAAGTTCGGCGAGTTGGCCAGGCGGTTGGGCGTCGAGCCTCCCGCGACGGCGTCGGGGACCGTCCAACACGCCACGGCATGTGCCGGCCTGGCCAAGGGATAGCAAGTC
>CAZMBZ010000398.1:2099-3598 GCA_964564285.1 uncultured Planctomycetaceae bacterium
GATAGCGAGTGAGCCATGATATACGGCCCCGCCTTTTACAAGCTTCTTGGCATACCTGAAACGGTCGCAGAACTGACGGCTTACCACCTGCTCGGGCTCGACCCGCGGATGATTACGGAAGACCTGATCGACCAGGCCATCACCGAGCGGAAGGCCCGCCTGCGGCAGAATATTCCCGGCCCGCAGTTTATACCGATTGTGTCGATGATCGAATCCGAACTTGAAGCAGCCGCTGACGTTATCCGCGACCCATCCCGCCGCCTTCAATACAACAAGAAGCTCCTCGATCACACCAACGCCGCCAATGCCAATGCCAACGCCATGGGCAAGGGTTCGGACCGCCGCAAGATCGTCGCCGAATGTCGCTCGATAGTGCGATCAATGGTCGATTCCGAAGGTCAACTCGCCATGGACGGTCGCGAAAAGCTGGCCGTGCGGTTGCGAAACGCCGGCATGAGCGCCGACGATGTTCGATACGTGCTGGGGCACATTCCCAGCCCGCCCGGCGATGCCGACGAGACCAGCGAACATCGCCGAAGCCGACAGCGTGCGGAGGTGACCGGGTTCTTCATCGAGGCCATTAACCTGTGGATTTGCAACGGGTTGCTGATTGACGCGGATGAGCAGAAGTTGCTGGCGCTGGCCGAGCGGTTAGGCATTGACGCGGATGTGGCCCGCGTGCGTATTGACGAGCGTATCGAGGCGGCAGGGGCAAGTCGCGGCGAGCGCGATGAGTCGTCGATCATCGCGCAATTCAAGCTGGATGTGTTGGCGATGTACCCCATGGGCGATGCGACGGAACTGGACTTCAAGCGTTTGCTTTCGCTGGGTGCGGCGGCGGGTTTGAGTATCGACCAGGCCCGCGAGGCGATCCAGGATTGCCTTCGCCCGATGCCCGGAGTCGGCGATACCAGCAGCGAGGAACTGGCGATGCGACTGGCGGAGGATCCCGATGCGATCCTGACGTTCATGGACCCCGGCGTCCCGGCCGGGGCAACAAGTGCGCCCGCTGTCGTCGCTGCGCCGAGCCTGGCTGAGTTGTCACCGCCTGGGCGTCCGGGGCGATGGGGCGGTCTGGTGGTCGCTGCGTTAGTCATGGGAATGCTTGTACTTGTGTCGGTTGTGCTCTGGCCGCAGTTTTCCAGATGGGGCGGGAATGTCCCGACCGACGGCGACGCCATTGGCGCGGGCGAGTTGGATATCGACGGCCCAGGCGGCGCGGTCCGGTTTCGCCCGCCGGGATTGTTGATCGCCGCCATGGCAGCTCTGCCCGTCAAGGCCGACGTCCGCAAATTGCTCGATGATGCGTCGCCCGAGGATCGCACCGAAGCCCTGGCCTCGGCAGCGAATATCATGTTCCTGGGCGGCACGCCTCGGGAGATAGTCTCCGTCGAGGCGATTCTCAGGGTGGTGCTCGGGTGCCCGGGCGCATCGCCTGAAAGCCAGAACGCCGCCGTGTCGGCTCTGATCGCCCGGTTTGAGAAGTCCTATCGAGGCGG
>CAZMBZ010000399.1:0-3555 GCA_964564285.1 uncultured Planctomycetaceae bacterium
AGAGAACAGTCTGCTATTGACGCTCGGCGCCGTGTTGCTGGGGTTGCTGGTTCTTCCCGCCGTGGCCCAGGACATTCCCTACCCGCTGCCCGATCCGGACGCCAACCCGGCCAACATGACCAAGCCGGTGCAGGTGTACATCCTGATGGGGCAGTCGAACATGCTCGGGTTTGGCAACATCGCAGGCGACAGCGACGGCACGCTCGAGTACGCGGTGAACACCAAGAACAAGTACCCCTACCTGGTCGACGGCACCGGCAACTGGACCGTGCGTAAGGACGTGCGATACGCGCGCGTCATGTCAAGCGGCACGGGCGCGATGACGCTGTACAACAACGAATGGTTGACGATCGGGGGCGGCGGTAACTCGAGCAAGATCGGCACGGAACTCGCCATCGGTCATTACCTGGGTTACGCGACCGATGCACCGGTGCTCATCGTCAAGAGCTGCATCGGCAACCGCGCCTTGGGCTGGGACCTGCTGCCGCCGGGCAGCCCGGAGTACACCCACGGCGAATACACATACCCCGGCTACGGCGGCTCACCCGAGCGGTGGGAGACCGGCACCGATCCGGTTCCGATCGGCTGGTACGCCGGTATGCAGTACGATGGTGATGTCCGCAACGCCAAGACGGTGCTCGCCAATCTCGGCGACTATTACCCGGGTGCGACGGAATACGAGGTGGCTGGCTTCTTCTGGTGGCAGGGCGACCGGGACCGCTACATGGACGGCCACGCCGCTTACTACGAGCAGAACCTGGTTCAATTGATCGAGCAACTGCGCATAGAGTTTGATGCGCCGGACGCGAAGTTCGTCTGCGCCACGCTCGGCCAGACCACCATGGAGACCACGGGCAACGAAGCACTAATCCTCGATGCCCAACTTGCGATAAGCGATGCGGACAAGTATCCGCAGTTCGAAGGGGACGTCGCTACCGTGTACAGCAACCCCCTCAGCATGGGCGGCGCTTCCGACGGCCACTACAGCGGCAATGCCGAGACCTACATGAACGTCGGCGAGGCCATGGGCGAGGCGATGGTCACTATCCCCGAGCCTTTGTCGCTCACGCTGCTGGGCCTCGGCGGGCTGATGCTGCTGCGTCGTCGCAAGTAACTGTGCAGCCTGCCAAAGCAGGGCGAGACGAAACAGAGCTTGGACAATCGCGTTAAGGGGGCTTAGCAGTCCGTTTAGAAATGGATCTCGTCGCGAGAGCGAGAATGGATTTCGAGCATCAAGGAAGAAAACGCAGGTAATGCCTTAGTATTGCCGAGGCCTTTTTATGCTGACGCAGACGCGCAGGAATCCGGGCCGCTCGCAGCAGAGATAGCTTTCTAAACGGGCTGTTAGTGCTGGATCCCCATGCGCAGCCATGGCTGTCGCCTTGTCAAGTCATCCGGTGTACCCCACGCCGGTGACCAACTTGGCGTTCTGCGGTGCCAAGCTTCCCCGGCCGTGTGCGGAAGCATGTTCCCTCGACGCTCGTGAGGCTGCGGTGGCCTTGTCCCGCCAAGATCGCACTTGGATCATGCTGGCCACAGTCAGCGAACGAACGCGGGAGATCGGCATCCGCCGAGCGATGGGCGCGCGACGGCGCGATATCATCCGATATCATCATCCAGTTCCTCTCCGAGACGCTCCTGTTGACCCTAACCGGAGGCGTGCTGGGTATCGCCATCGGCCTGATCGTGCCCATCATGGTCACTCGCTTTGGAGACATGCCAACCGTCATCACCGGGCAATCGCTGATCATGGCATTCGGTATCAGCGCCGGAGTCGGCATCGCGTTCGGCCTGTACCCGCCGTACCGCGCGGCCCATATGGACCCCATCGAGTCCCTGCGGCACGAGTAACACCACCGGCGGGAAGCGCCGCGCAGGATGCCGTAAATTGGGAGCCTGCTTGCCGAAGGCAGGTAAATCCCACCGGAAGGCAGACCCTCACCGCTCTTGAGACGACGAAGGCGAAGACGCTTTCACACGTCGCGGAGCGACGACGAACACGGCAAGCCGTTCCCCGTCGCCGCCTTTTAGTAAGCCAGAAGCAAGGCACTTCTATGCCGCGATAACGGCGCAACAGCAACGGCCCAACAGAAACAGCGTCGCTCCGCGACATGTCAAAGCGGTGAGGGCTCACCGCACCTGCCTGCGGCAGGCAAGCTCCAAATTACAGAAACGGCAACAGCAAAACAGCGGGCGAACGGCGCGCTGGAATGGGGATAACGACTTACGTCGTCGCTACGAACGGGGAAGGCTTCGCGCGATCCCAGGGCGGCTGGCGGGCAATGTTCGCAATCGTTTTTGGGTGGAGGCTATAATCCGGGTCGGATTGGGCTGGCGGCGGCCTGGCTATTGGGATAAGGAGATTGCGAAAATGGCGAGCCTGAGTCGAAGGAGTTTCATGCAGGCCCTGGCGGCTGGCGCGATGGCTGCCGCCCTGATCGCGCCGCTATCGGCCCGGGCGAACAAACCCGGAAATGCCGCGTCAGAAAGGGACACCGCCATGACCGTTGCCGACGGAAACTCGCACGGTCCTCAGCCGGCGGGCTACACGATCCCGGTGGTCGATCTGGACGGCGATGCCCATCGACAGGTGGTCGTGGACCGGGAGGCAGGACAGTACCTTGGCCACCCGACAACGGTTCTGCTGCCGGACGGCAAGACGATGTTCGCGGTGTACCCCAAGGGGCACGGCCGAGGGGCTATCGTCATGAAGCGCAGCGACGATGGTGGACTCACCTGGTCCGCGCGCCTGCCGATGCCTGCCACTTGGGCCACGAGCAAGGAAGTCCCCACCCTCCATCGCGTCGTGGACGCCAAGGGCAAGGCCAGGCTCATCATGTTCTCGGGCCTCTACCCGGCCCGGATGGCGGTCTCGTCCGACGACGGCAGGACGTGGGGCGAGCTCAAGCCGCTGGGCGAGTGGGGCGGGATCGTCGTTATGGGCGACGTGATCGCGCTGAAGAAGCCAGGCCGGTACCTTGCAATGTTCCACGACGACGGCCGCTTCTTCAAGGGCGGCGGCAAGGCGCACAGGCCGCGCAAAATGACGGTTTACAAGACACTATCCGCCGACGGCGGGCTGACGTGGAGTTTCCCCGAGGAGGTCTTTCATCGCTCGGACGTCGGACTGTGCGAACCAGGCATGGTTCGCTCGCCGGACGGCAAGCAGATCGCAACGCTGTTGCGCGAGAACTACCGCGCTGGCAACTCGCACGTGATATTTTCCGACGACGAGGGCGCAACCTGGACCGATCCGGCGGAACTACCCGGTGCGCTGACCGGCGACCGCCATCAGGCGCTGTACGTTCCCGACGGCCGGCTCGTAATCAGCTTCCGTGACACGACCCGCCAGAGTACGACCCGCGGCGACTGGGTCGCCTGGGTGGGCACGTACGGCGACATCGTCGCCGGCCGCCAAGGCCAGTACCGCGTTCGACTCAAGGACAACAAGAAGGGGATGGACTGCGCGTACCCGGCTTTGGAACTGCTGCCCGACGGAACAGTTGTCGCCACGAGCTACGGCCACTGGGAGGAGGGCAAGAAGCCGTACATTCT
>CAZMBZ010000400.1:0-3443 GCA_964564285.1 uncultured Planctomycetaceae bacterium
CTGCAGGCCGTGGCGGAACGAATGGAAAGTCGGCTTATCGAGAACAATTTCGCCAGGCGTACGGCGGTGCTTTCTGGCACGGCGGCCAAGCCTGCTCGGGTATCGCAGGGACCCAATCGCCTAGTCGGCGAGATCATACGCCTGGACCAATCCGACGACTCGGCGTTTGTCGATGGGGCGGGGACGTTGGATTTCATCACCACCAAGGACACCAACGGCAACATTCTGCCCGAGCCGAGGCCCGTGCAGGTGACGTGGTCCAAGCGGATGAGTTTCCGCGGCGCGAAGCGCACGGCTGAGTTCGCCGGGGACGTGGCGATGGACAGCGCTCTGGACAATGTCCGTTGCCAGAACCTTCAACTGCTGTTCACCGAGCAGTTGCCCGACCCGAACAGTCCGGCGGCAGGGGTCGCCAAGGGTGCCAAGCCAGACGCCTCGCGTCGTGGCGGGATGGCGGTCGGCATGGAGCAGTACAGCCGGCGGCGTATATCGATGATCTTCGCCGACAGGGACATTGTCCTCCGCAGCCGGCGGGAGGACCAGAAGAACCGCCTTCTCCGCCGCATGCAGCTTACCGGCGAGAAGCTTATTTACGATGGCGACAGCGGACGGATTACGATGCTGGGCCGCGGCACGCTCATCAACGAGGACTACGGCAAGCCGCGATCCCGGCGTATTGCCAACGCCAACGGACTCATGGCCGGGGTGGACCGCCCAAGCCAGTCCGCCTTCGAGTGGAAGAAGAACATGCAGTTGTCGCAAACCGATCGGCTGGTGACGCTGGAAGGCTCGGTCACCATGGTCCATCGCAGCGGCGACCAAGTTGTGCTGACTAACAGGCTCAACGTGCCGCGGGACCAGTGGGGCACTCTCCCGGCTGGTCGAAAGACCATCCTCAAGTGCGAGAACATGATGGCCAAGTTCGGCCTGCCGGAGGACAAGGCCTCCGCGCAGCCGAGCACTCGTCCGTCGGTTCGGACCGCCGGCGATCCGTTGCGGGAGGGCCCAACGCTGGGTCCGCTGGACTTGTTCAGCGCCACCGGCGACGTGAACCTCAAGGACACTCCGCGGCAGGTACTCGCCCAGCGGTTGATCTACAACCGTCTCACGAATCTTGTGGTGGTCTGGGGCTTCCTGGAGGGCAAGGTCCCGTCGAAGGCGACGATCATTTACGAAGACCCCCAGGCCGGCCGATCGCAGGCATGGTCCAGCCCGAAACTCATCTGGTATCGCGAGGACAATCGCATCCTCGCCGAGGATGTCTCTGGAACTGGCGGAAGGTGAGCAATCTCGGACTAACCGCAGATACATAGAGGTCGAAAGCGGAGTAAGGACACCAGTGTCCATCGCAACGGTTTCTGCCAAGTCTTGAGCTTTTTGGCCTGGATGGGGTATGACAAGGCTCGTATTGTGGAGCATTTCCGTTGTATTGCGGAACGTTTGGAGTTAGCGTTACATGACTTTGCTATAGGTGAGGAATCGAACAAATGGTACGAAAAATCAAGGCAGTAGGTAAGAGTTCGGGCAAGGACGTATTTGCCGGTCGGCGTGGCCGGGCTGTGCGGAAGCTTCGCGCGGCCAAGGTCGACGCGATGCTTGTGACCAATCCGGTGGATGTGGGATACCTGACGGGTTTTACCGGCGACGACAGCTATTTGGTGGTCGGATCGGGCTGGGCGTGCCTGCTGACGGATTCCCGATTTGCCGAGCAGGCGCCGAAGGAGTGTCCAGGTGTCGAATGCTGCGTGCGGACCAGTTCGATGCTCGAGGCCTTGGCGGGTGCGCTCAAGGGTCGTCGCGTGCGGAAGTTGGGATTTGACCCCAGGCACGTGACGGTCAAGCTTTGCAGCGACCTCGCGGACCATCTTGGCAGCAGGAAGATGGTGGAAGTATCGGATGTGGTTTCGCCGCTTCGCCAGTGCAAGGACGATGGCGAGTTGCGCATTTTGCGACATGCGATCCGCATCGCCGAGAAGGCACTCAAGGGATTGTGCAGCTTGGGGGCCAAGAATTGGATCGGCAGGACCGAGCGCGACCTGGCTGCGGAGCTGGAGTACCGCATGTGCGAGGGCGGGGCAGACGGCGTGAGTTTTTCGACCATCTTGGCTGCGGGGGCACACGGTTCATTGCCTCACTACATGCCGGGTTCAACCCGGGTCAAGGCTGACCAGGCGGTTTTAATCGACTGGGGGGCCAAGGTGGATGGCTATTGCAGCGACTTGACTCGCGTGGTGTTCACCGGTACAATTCCCGCGAAATTGCGTGAGATTTACGAAGTGGTTCGCTTGGCTCAGAAGGCGGGTATTGCCGCCATCAGGCCGGGCGTCAGTGGCAAGGCGGTCGACTCGGCCGCCCGTGAAGTTATAGTTAAGGCCGGCTATGGCGAGCAGTTTGGCCACAGTCTGGGGCACGGATTGGGCAGGGAAGTCCATGAGGCCCCAGGACTTGCCCAAAAAGCGACCGCCCGCTTGAAAAGTGGAGTGGTCGTGACCGTCGAGCCGGGAATATATCTGCCTGGCATAGGCGGGGTAAGGATCGAAGACGACGTGCTGGTCACGGCGGATTCGGTTCGTCGGCTATCGAGCCTGCCCCGTGATATTGAAGCCATGCGGCTGTGAATGAAGGGAATCAAATGGCCAGTAAGGCGCCACAAAAAACGGTCGCGGCCCGCAAGCCCGCCCGGTCGGACAAGACGCCGGTGATCGACGACGTGCGGAATCTCGTTGAGTTGATGGTCGATAACGACCTGGGCGAGGTGTCCGTCAGCGACGGGGATCGCAGCATTGTGCTCAAGCGAGGCTCGTCGGCCCAGCCGGTTGGACTTGTGGCGGTGCCTGCGTCCGCGCCAGCCGTCCCGGCCCCGACCCCGGCGAAAGAGGAAGAGCCAGCCGAGCATTTGGCCGAGGTGAAGAGCCCGATGGTCGGCACACTTTATCTTGCCCCGAGTCCGGATAGCGAGTCGTACACGTCGGTGGGTTCTTACGTGGATGAGAACACCGTTGTCTGCATCGTCGAGGCGATGAAGGTAATGAACGAGGTCCGGGCCGAAGTCTCGGGCATTATAATCGAGACATGTCTGAAGAACGCCCAGCCCGTCGAGTACGGGCAGGTCCTCTTCCGCGTCAGGCCCTCCTGAGTCGTCCAACGAGGAACCACGGAATGTTCCATCGCATCCTTATAGCCAATCGCGGCGAGGTGGCCCTGCGCATCATTCGCGCCTGCAAGGAAATGGGCATTGAGGCGGTCGCTGTCTATTCAGAGGCCGACAGGAATGCCAGCTACCTGCATCTTGCCGATGAAAGAATCTGCATTGGCGAAGCCCCGCCCGCTGAAAGTTACCTGAACATACCCAGGATTATCGCAGCCGCGGAAATCGCCGATGTCGAGGCCATCCATCCCGGATACGGCTTCCTGGCTGAGAACGCCCACTTCGCCGAGATCTG
>CAZMBZ010000401.1:0-3365 GCA_964564285.1 uncultured Planctomycetaceae bacterium
CAGCGATACATCGCCCAGTGGAAACCAACAGGATCTCCCGGTTCTCGCGCTTGGGGGCCATTGGGGTCAGGAACCGTTTTCGGGCGTTTCCTTCGTGTTTTTCGCCCGGCTGCGGGGGTGGAGGAACGCTTCCAGATCGACCCGCGCTGCCATGCAATTTGCCCAAGCGGGGCTGCCGATCCGCTGGCCGTGCTGCGTTTTTTATCACTTGTCCGCGAGGTACTGCAGGCGGCGGTTGACTTCTCCGCACTTGGCCTTGACGCTGCTGGCGGTGATGTTGAACTCGTAGCCGGGCTTTCCGTCGCGAAGCAGTACGACGGTGTTGAGCGTCAGCAGTGCCTCAAGCGGGTGCTCCGCCGAGGCCAGCACGTCCATGAGCACCTTCTGTGGATTGGCGGCGCCTGTCAGGGCCAGGAACTCGGCCGCACGGACGCATACGAGCGGCTCGGCGTCGTCGGCTGCGATTAGCTTTGCCCGCTCGACGAAGCCGCCTGCCTGCTTGCCGAAGCAACTGCATACGATCAATCCCCAGTACCGCTGCCACGGGTCCTTCGAACCGAGCGATTCGGCGATCTTGCCCGAGGCCTTGGCAAACGGGACAAGCGACAGGTCGGCGGTGTCAACGAGCTTTGCGATTCGCGCTTTCTGCCGGAGACCGAACTTCACGGGATTGTCGAACGCCTTTTTCGCCAGTTCGCTCTCGGGGAAGAAGCTCAGATCGGGCATGCCCTTTACTCGCGCTGCGAGTCGGCTTCGCATGTCGGCCAGCACCTTTGCGCTGGCAGGATCGCCGGCGATGTTGTTTACCTCGTAGGGGTCCTTCTCGATATCGTAAAGCGCCTCCGGCGCCCTGGGCTGGAAGAACAGGTCCGCCTGCTTGCTCAGTTTGCCGGCTTGGTGCATCTCCCACCACTGCCGGTATGATGCCATCCGGTATCGGTAGTTGTTGCGGAGCCCGTCGAAGTTGAATGGCTGGTAGCTTCGCATGTACTTGTACTTACCCTTGCGAAGCGTCCGCACGAAGTCGCACTTCTCATCGAACCGGTCAGCCATGCCGAACGTTTCATCCCTGCGCTCGAGGTCATCGAGCGAAATGCCCGGCCCCATGAACGCCTTGCCGTCCATCTGCTCGGGCACGTTGATGCCCGCCAGGGCCAGGATCGTCGGCGCGAAATCGATAAAGCTGACGAACCCGCCGGCCCGCGTGCCTGGCTTGAGGTCGACGAGGTGCTTGTACTTCTCGGGAATCCGCACCACCAGCGGCACATGCAGGCCGGTCTCGTAGAGGTATCCCTTGCTGCCCGGCAGGACCCCGCCGTGGTCGCCGAAGTAGAAGACGAACGTCTCCTCCAGCAGCCCGTCCTTTTCCAGCTCGGCCACTACCGCTCCGATCTGGGCGTCCATCTTCGTCTGGATTTCCTTGTAGGCCTTGTTCGCCTGGCGAAACAGCGGCGTATCCGGGTGGCAGGGCGCGACGAAGATATCCTCGTCGGTCCCGCCCTTGTTGGCCCGTTGCAGGGCGCTCTCGTGCGAGACGGCGAACGACTGCTTGTGGAAGAATGGCTGACCGGGCTTTCGGCCGCGCCAGTCCTTTTTGGTGTCCCAGGTTTTGCCCGAGTAGGTGAAGTTGTAATCGGTCTTAACCTTGTTGGACGTGTAGTAGCCCGCCTTGTGCATCAGTGCGGGAATCGGGTCCAGGCCATCCGGCATGGGGACCGGTTTGTACTTGCGATGGTATTGCGTGCCTATCCGCGAACCGTAACAGCCGGTCGCCAGAACCGACCTCGCGGCAGAGCACACGGGACAGTTGGAGAAGGCGTGGGTGAAGATGACTCCCTTGCGAGCCATCGCGGCGATGCGGGGAGTCTCGGCGCCGTGGGCGTCGAAGAGGTTGAGGTAGTGCTTGGAGTTGTCCTCGGATATCAGCCAGACAATGTTGGGCCGGTCCGCGGACGCGGCTGCGGGTGTCGCGGCGAAAGCCCCTGCCGTCATGGCTGCCGCGACGCCGCCACAAGTGTTCCTCAGGAATTCTCTTCTGGACATCATGGCTGCTCTCCTCTCTGGCGGCGGCTGGGGCATTCGTCGCAGCTTCGGGTAACCCAGGCCGCTTCGCCGGATTGAATACTTATGCTATAGTTACCGCAAATCCGGGGTAAAGGAAAGTTAGGGCCATTCGGGCCGGGAGCTTTTTCCGGACGTTTCCTTCGTTTTGTTCGCCCGGCGGGGAGTAAAGATTCCGCCAATTGCCGGCCCGCGTGAACATTCCAGCGGGCACTGGGCATCTTCTGTCTGGCATTAATCATTTGTCATTTCTCATGGGATGGTCGCCGCTGCGGGGTCGGCAGGTATTTCCGCCAATCAAAAACGCCCCGATTTGCCGACATGTAGATACGTACATATACATACTTCCACTTTGTCAGGATTGGACAGATGATGCTTGCACAGGCAAACACGCCCGTTTCGGCTGGGCCAGCGGGAGGGGGAGCGGGGCAATTCGTCTGGCCGGAGATTCCCAGCCAGGATCAGATCGTCGATGCGCTGCAGGATCTGGGCAACAGCCAGTACGGGGCGGTGCTGGCGATGCTTCTGTTCGCGTGCGGCCTGGTCTACATGCTTCAGGGCTGGAAGATATTCAAGATCCTAGTGGTCGCCAACGTGGCCTTGCTGGGTGCTGCCATCGGCAGCTACGTCGGCTTGATGGCTCGAGGCGAGAACACCTGGATGTACATCAGCGCCGCGGGGGCGCTGTTGCTGGGCGGCCTGGCCTGGCCGCTGATGAAGTACGCCGTCAGCCTGCTGGGCGGCATCGCTGGCAGCTTCGTCGGATACGGGTTATGGCACTACGTGGCCAACGCTGCCGACCGCCCGGAGATGCTCCAATACGCCTGGGTGGGCGCGCTGGTGGGCCTTATTACCCTGGGCCTGCTGGCGTTTGTCATCCTGAAGTTCGTCGTGATGTTCGTCACCAGTATCCAGGGCGCCTTGATGGGCCTGGCAGGCGTGTTGGCGCTCATGCTGAAATACATGGCTGAGGACCTCGAAGGTCCGCTGCGCGAAAACGACCACCTGATGTTGATCCTCATCGCCGTGCCCACGATCATCGGCTTCGTCTTCCAGGCCTGCTGGTCCAATTCGCCGAAGAAGAAGGACCCGCTCGCCAAGAAGTGATACGCCGCCGGTCTTCGTCGCCTGCTCATGCCGACATTGCGTGAACCGCGCTTGCCAGTCCATCACGGCCTGGCCGCACGCCAGGTTTCCGAAAACCGCTCTACCTTCCGTAGTTGGCGGCGAGGTAGTATACGTCAGCCGTTGCGGCCGCGCCGCCAACGGCACTGGCTTGCCAGAGGGCGAATCGACAAAGCCTT
>CAZMBZ010000402.1:0-3358 GCA_964564285.1 uncultured Planctomycetaceae bacterium
AGCGGGCCGGGCACGATCGAGTTCGGCAACGGCGACTTCCACGAGTCCCTGGATATTCCAGAAGGCGACAGCGTCTGGGGCGACGGCGTCTGGGAACCAAGGGCCTGAGAGAAAACGTTGCTCTCCGTGCTCTCCGCGAGAGTAGTCCTCCAACCGAGTTACGAGTTGAGCCATGAATGACTGTCACGACGAAGACGCTTCAAACGCGATGTCACCGCCGAACATTGCCGCTCCTGTCCGCTGCCTGGAGGCGTTCAACGGCATCACGGAGAAGCTCGGCGGCATGTCCGCCAAACTCGACGCCATCCATCAGCAGGCCCTGCGGACAAACGGGCACGTCGAGCAACTATTCCAGCGGACGGGTCGGCATGAGACGCAGATCCAACTCCTCCGAGCCGATGTTCGCGACGGCCGGCAGGGGATCATCCAGTGGGGCAAACGCATCTGGCAACTGCTTATCGGCCTGTCGTTGTTGCTGGCGGGCTTTTTTTTGAAGTCATAACCAACCAAGGCACATCAAGGAGAAATCGAAATGAAGCGAACGATCTTATTGGTCCTGCTATGCGCGGTCTGCCTGACCGGCTGCGGCGGGGTTTGGATGAACGCGGATTACAGCCGACTGCTCGATGAGACCACCGCGCTCAGCGACGAGACAGCCCGCAGGGCCCTGGCGGGACATCTCGATCCCAACGAGATGTCCGCCGCCCTGGCGGCACAGTCCGAAGTGTGGAACAAGTTCCGCTCGGCCAGGGAGGGGCAGGCAAAGTGAAAATCGACGAACTGATCGCACAAACCCCCGAGCAATTGCGACCGGTCGTCGCCCGCTACGGGCCGGCGCTGGCGGCAATGACGGCTGAGGAGTTCTGCGACTGGCTGGAGCTTCTCATCCTTGGTCGCGACGACGAGGCCTGGCGGCGTCTGCTGGAGCAATCCGACAACCCCGGCTTGCTCGAGGCATGGAAGACCGCGGCCGCCAACTGGGACGAGGCCAATGCGGCCAATGCCCGGCGAGTGGCGCTTCAGAAGGAAGCGACGATGGCAGTGCTGAAGGTCCTGCTCGCCGGCTCGCTGGCATTGGTGGGTCTTTAGCTGGATGACAACCTGGAAACTCATAGGAAAGGCATGGATTGTGGACAATCGACAGATCATTCATTGGGTCGCGGCCGCGGCGGCTCGCGGCATCGCGTGGTTCCTGGCGTGCAAGCTGGGGCTCGATGCGGCCCGGTCCGACGAACTGGGCATGGCACTGGCGGAGGCTGTGGCGGCGGTGGTAGTTTCGAGCGTAGCTATCTACACGTCCGTAAAGGACCGCCGCAAGCTGCTCGAAACCCCGCCGACCAAGCCGTAACCTCGGCGCGCGACGGATCCAAACAACAAGAACACCAACCAACCGGAGAAACAAGATGACCGATGAACTGGCCGACCTTCTGGGCCGGGCCCGACAACTCGAGCAGGAAAACGCATCGCTGCGTTCGAGGCAGACCCCCGGCGGCGATGACGCGGACCTGCGGAGCGAGAACGTCATGCTTCGACACGAGCTTGAACTGCTGCGAGCGGTGCCAGGAGACACCGACGCCGCGCCCGCGACAGTCCAGGCCGACGCTGATGAAATGCCCCGCACGCTGGCGGACTTCAGCGCTTTGTCGCAGACCCGTCGAGAAATGGTCGCACGAAGCATGACCCGCCAGCAGCGGGATGAACTGCTCGGGCGAAACCAATCCGATGACTCCGCCCAGAGCTATCTCTGACCCCAACCAACGAGGCCAAACACATGACCGAGAACGAACAGTCCGAGAACATCCAACGCCTCGGCCGGCACGTGGCCGACCTCGAGGCGGAAAACGCCTTGCTGCGAGGCAGCCCCGTGCCGTCGGCGTCGGCTGTGGCGTTGAAGACCGACAACGATGATCTTCGTCGCCAACTGGCGGATGCCTTGCCCCGCGCCTCCGGCGGCGCGGCGGTCGAGAACCTGACCGTGCCTCAGGCCGCCCAGGCGCTGAACCTATCGACCTGGCAGGTCCTTCGCGAGCTTCGCGAGAGTCTGCCGCTGTCGGTGGACGCCCAGGGCCGAAGCGTAATCTCCCGCAAAGACCTCGACGCCTACCTGCTTGCCAAAGCCGAGGGCAGGCCCACCAGGAGGTTTATCTAAGGGTGCGCAGTTGTCGAGGAGTCGCATGCGGCTGTCGGGAAAACCAGATGGATAGCTCACCCGACCTAACCAGGAAACCAGGAGCCCCGCGCCCGATAAGGGCGCGGGGCTTTTTTTATTCAGCCACGCGTGGCACTTGAATTGTCAAGTTGCGGGCTCGTCGCCGGTAAAACGGAGCTACTGTTGGCTTGCGGCGTTGTATTGCCCGTGTATAGCGAGGATAATCCGACGATGTCGAAGGCTATCAGTAAAACCCAAAAGGCTTCTTTGCGGGTAATTCCGTGGGCCATTCTATGCTGCCTGCTCTGGTCGTCGGCCTTTGCGGTGGTCAAAATTGGTCTGAACTACATGCCTCCGCTGACATTTGCCGGGATGCGGTTTGTGCTGGCCGGGCTCATGTTGATGCCGTTTTGCGTCAGGCCCAAGGCGGTTGCCTTCGCCCTGCGCCGCCAGAAGCGGCTGATATTGTGGGTGAGTTTTCTCCAGACTATCGTGCTATACAGCACGTACTTCGTGGGCATGAAGCTTGTCGGCGGGGCTCAAGCGGCGATTGTCGTCGGGTCGGGTCCGCTGGCTTCGGCGCTTATGGCGCACTGGTTTATGAAGAATGATCGAATGACCTGGGGCAAGTCTTGCTCGATTGGCATGGGTATGGTGGGCGTGGTGGTGTTGGCCTGGGCCTCCAAGCCGTGGTCGCCGGCGGGTATGCGCCAAGTGATTGGTATGGGGCTGCTTATGGTGGGGGTGGTCAGCTCGGCTGTCTCGGGGATACTCGTCGCCCGCAGCCGCCGGGCGATGAATCCCATGCTGCTTGCCTGCCTTCAGATGAGCTTCGGCGGGGCGGTGCTGCTGGTGATCGCGATTGCTATCGAGGGCTTGCCTGGAGAGATGCCTCCGCTGCAATTCCTCGTCGCGCTGGCCTGGCTGGCGTTTGTTTCGGCCACGGCGTTTTCGATTTGGTTCTACTGGCTCAAACGCGTCAAGGTCAGCGAGTTGAACATGTGGAAGTTCCTTGTCCCGGTTTTCGGGGTGGTCATCAGTTGGGTGCTGCTGTCGGGCGAGTCCCCGGACTTGATAACCGTGGCGTGCATGGCTTGCGTGGCCGGGGCGGTGCTGATGAACCAGCTCGCGGCCCGCAAAAACGGGAAAACTAATGACAAATCGCCTGTTCGGACGATATAGTCTTCAGTTCCGCTGCACCCCTATGGT
>CAZMBZ010000403.1:0-3296 GCA_964564285.1 uncultured Planctomycetaceae bacterium
GTGCTCGCCACGGCGGCGACCGCCACCGCGGCCGCGATAAGCGCGTTGGCGACCAGCGATACCTGTCCCGCGCGAACCCGCCCGCTGGGCAGGGGCCGATCAGGCCGGTCGCGCAAATCTTCCAGTCGGTCGCACCAGTCATTCCACAGCAGCCCGGCCGCGTAAATGAGCACGCAGATCGCCCCCGCCAGGGCCATGCGGATGCCGGGTCTGGTCGCTGAAAGACCGCCCGCCTGGGCCAGCAGGAATCCCGCGATCGGATCGCCAGGCACGGTAAGGAGGTTCGGCACGCGAAACAGTTGCAGCCACGCCCACAGCCTGGTCGCGCGAAAACCCACCAGAGCGACCGCCGGACGCATTTGGGACGCTTCCGGTGGCGACGCTTGCTGAGGTTCGACGGGCGATAGCGGCTCGCTCATGGCGGGGCCTCAACGTTGGAAAGTGTTCACGTCTACAGGCTCGAAGTCGAAGTTCGGCTTCCACCGCTCGCAGCGACTGTAAAAAGTGTTGGCCGTCGCGCCGACTAGGTTGTTGATCGTGGCTTCGTCGTGCCCGTCGGACTTGAGGAAGTCAATCACCTTCACAAGCGCCAGCGGGTCGGAGATGCCCCAGTCCGCCGAGCCGGAAACGATGAGTTTGTCCGCCCCGTACTCGCGAACGATCGCACTGACCCGTTGCGGCGTGAGCTTGGAGATCGGGTACACGGTCAGGCCCAGGTAGCAGTCGCTCTCGCGGGCCTGGACCATGGTGTCCTCAGTGTTGTGGTCGAGGTATATCCGATCCTCCGGGAAGCCCGCCTCGCGGATTACCTTCAGGCTGCGGCGAATGCCCTCGGGCTTGTTGAAGTGGGGCAGGTGGACGATCACCAGCATGTTCTTGGCCAGTGCGATGTCCAGTTGGCGACGGAAGGCGTATTCCTCGTTGTCGGTTATGTCGTTGAAGCCGATCTCGCCCAGCGCGATGCACCGCTCGTGGTCGAGGTACTTGTCTATCCCGGCCAGGACTTCGTCGACCAGTTCCCGATTCTCCGCCTCCTTGGGGTTGTAAGATACGGCGCAGTAGTGGTCGATGCCGAATCGCCGGGCGCGGACAGTCTCGAACTCCAGGATCAGCCGGAAGTAGTCGAAGAACGTGCCGGCGTATTGGCGGTTGGCGCCCAGCCAGAACGATGGCTCGACGGCCACGCGAATACCCGCGGCGTACATAGCCTGGTAGTCGTCCGTGGTCCGTGAATACATGTGAATGTGCGGTTCGATAATATTCATTACGGTCTCCTATTGTTGACAATGATTATGACACAATCCCCACGCCGGGTCGCCGAAAAAAACTCACCCCTTCCGAAATCCCTGGATCTCAATCGCTGTGCGAAGATAAGATCATCGCATGATCCATACGATGACATTCGAGCTGCGCACGAGCGGACGGGACGACTTTGTGGATATCACGCCCAAGGTCAGCCAGGCGGTATCGGAGTCGAAGGTCTCCCGGGGACTGGTCAGCGTTTACGTGCCTCACACCACCGCCGGAGTGACCATCAACGAAAACGCCGACCCCGACGTGATCCACGATATCCTCGGCGTGCTCGACCAAACCGTGCCGTGGCGACAGGGCTTCTACCAGCACGGCGAGGGCAACTCCGCCGCCCACGTCAAGAGCTCCATGATGGGCTGCCAGGCCACCGTTCCCATAGACGCGGGCCGACTTGTGCTGGGCACGTGGCAGTCAGTCTTCTTCACCGAATTCGACGGCCCACGAACCCGCCGAGTAATCGTGACCGTTACGGGCGAATAAGGCCGGACGATTACGGAGCGTTGCCCGCCTATTGCTGCTGATCCGCCATCAACATGGAGACCTCGTGTCGCGTCGGCATGGCGGACTGTGCCCCCAGACGCGTGCAGGCCAGGGCGCCGGCGGCGTTGGCGAACTTTGCTGCCTCGACCAGCGGCCTGCCCTCGCCCACGCATACCGCCAGGGCAGCGGTGTACGCGTCGCCGGCGGCGGTGGTGTCCACTATGTCCACGTTGTAGGCCCTTACGCGGGCCATGTGCCCGTCGGCCGTGACAACCATCGACCCGCGCGAGCCGAGCTTGAGCACGGCCGCCTTCGCGCCACGGGCGATCAGGTCCATCGCGATGTTCATGTCAGCCTTTTCCTCGCCGGTCTTCGTGCCGGTGAGCATCTCGGCCTCGGTGACGTTCGGGGTGATTATATCGACCTCGCAGATACTCGAGGACAGGCACTTGGGCATAGGCGCTGGGTCCAGGATCACCCGGCAGCCGTTTCGCTTGGCCAGATCGATCGCCGCCCGCACCGTCGGCAGGGGAAGCTCGAGTTGAAGCACCACCACGTCGATATCGCCGAAAGCGTCGGCCTGGCCAAAAACGTCGTCGGGCGTCAAAAGGTAATTGGCGCCGCTGGCGACAACGATCGAGTTCTCGCCGCGGGCATCGACGACGATCATAGCCACGCCGGTCGGTTCGCCCTCGGTGGTCATAACATTGGTGCAGTCGATTCCCTCATCCCGCAGGCCCTTGAGCAGAGACTCGCCGAAGGCGTCCTCACCGATCCGCCCGAGCATGCGGCAGTGCGAGCCAAGCCGGGCCGCCGCTACGGCCTGGTTCGCTCCCTTGCCGCCAGGCGAGGTGACGAAACCATTGCCCAGAACCGTCTCGCCCGGGGCGGGCATGTGAAGACTTCGCACCACCATGTCCATGTTGATCGAGCCGACGACCAGAATCCTGGCTGCATCTTCCATGATTCGCTCCGAATTGTGAGGCATTCACTTGCCGCCCAGCCCCGGACGCGACGGGTCCCGACAACGCCAAGACATTAACATCGCAAGCCACCATGCGTCAACGACCCGTTTGTAGTGGCCGCGCAAGGCGTTATCTCCCGCCAGATCGCCCGCAACACGAAAAATCCATCGTGCGAGGCTTGCATTTTTCGCCGAAAGCTGCTAGAAATACTCTAGTAGAGTCAGCAAGTAGCTGCCAAAATGTGCCGTAAGTTTAATCCCACTGGGGATTAGTGTAACGGTAGCACGACTGACTCTGGCTCAGTTAGCAAAGGTTCGAATCCTTTATCCCCAGTGTTCACAACCGCCCGCAAGGCAATGACTTGCGGGCTGTTGTATTTTGTTGTTTACCACCTGATTTTTCTATGCGCTATTCATGCGCTATAGCCGGGGGTAAAAAAGTAGGACCGCCCACAGGGGCGGCCCCGTCTCGGCGGCCGCTTTCCCTTGCCTCCCACTTGACGCCGCTTGTGCCGGTACTTTGCCCCAGGCCGACGGCGCA
>CAZMBZ010000404.1:0-3284 GCA_964564285.1 uncultured Planctomycetaceae bacterium
AAGCGTATCGAGCCGTGGGCGGCAGTGTAGGGGATGCCCATGGCGCGGAGGACGTGGCTGGGTTCGAGACTGCCGGTTGTGCAGGCCGAGCCGCTGGATGCGCATATGCCGTACTCATCCAGCATCAGCAGGATGCTCTCGCCCTCGATGTACTCGAAGCTGATGTTGGAGGTGTTGGGCAGGCGGTGCTCGGGATGGCCGTTGAGTTTGGCGTCCGGGCAGCTTGCCAGCAGGGCCTTTTCGAGCTTGTCGCGAAGTGCTCGCACGGCCGTGTTCTCTCGCTCGATGTTCTGCCGTGCCAGTTCGCACGCCTTGCCCAGCGCGACGATCAGCGGCACGGACTCCGTTCCGGCGCGGCGGTTGTGCTCCTGGTGCCCGCCGATGACGAATGGCTGGAACCGGCATCCGCGTCGGACGAACAGGGCCCCGATGCCCTTGGGAGCGTGGAGCTTATGGCCGGACAGGCTGAGCATGTCAATCGCGGTGTTTGCGAGGTTGATCGGGATCTTGCCGACGGCCTGAACGGCGTCGGTGTGGAAGAGTATCCCGCGGTCCTTGCACATGTCGGCGATGGTTTCGATGGGGAAGATCACCCCGGTCTCGTTGTTGGCCCACATGATGGAAACAACGGCGACGTCCTCATCCAGTGCATTGCCGATATCCGGCAGGCTGAGTTCGCCGCGGGAGTCGACGGGCAGTTCGATCACGCGATTGTCGAAGCCGATCGGCGCGGGGCGTTCGAGCGTGTGGCAGAGGTTTCGCACGGCGGGGTGCTCGACGCGGGTTGTGACGAGAGTTTTCAGGTGCGGGTTTACAGGCAGGGCCGACCGGATCGCGGCGTTGTCGCTCTCCGTGCCGCAGGAGGTGAACAGAACCTCGGTCGGGTGACACCCAAGCAGTTCAGCCACCTGCTGGCGGGCGACGTCCACGTGCTTTGCCACCTGCCCGCCGAAAGCATGTATGCTCGACGGGTTTCCGTACAGTTCGCAAAGGAAAGGATCCATGGCCTCTTTGACTTCAGGTGCCACAGCCGTCGTCGCGTTGTTGTCCAGATAGATCACTTTGTTGTTCATCAATTTCTCCTCCCGCATGGACAGGGGCATCGCCGTAGCGGGTGGTTTGCGATAGTGCGAGCGTCGCTCGCGCTGCTTATTCGCTGAGCTTTTCGCCGACATCCTCGACGACTATTTCGGGGTCGACCAGTTCCCGCAGCTTGGCACCTACGGTGCCCTCTAGTGTGAACTCCCGTATTCGGCACCATGCGCAATGGCCTCTGAAGGCAATTTTCACCGTCTTGCCCTCGATGTCGATCAGGTCGATGTCCCCGCCATCGTTCTGGAGCATCGGGCGAATTTCGCTCTCGACGACTTCTTCGATCCGCTTGATCCGCTGCAGGTTTGTAAGTGTGGGCTTCTCGGCTGGCTTGGCGGGTTCGGGGGCGACCGTCGCGGGGGCGGAATTGCGGACGCGGTCGATAATCTGTTCGATCTTCGGATGGCAGGCGCCGCATCCGCCGCCAGCCTTGGTGTAGTGGGTCACCTCCTCGACCGTACGTAGGCCGTGCTCGGCGACAACCTTCTCGATGAGCTTGTCGGTCACGCCGAAGCAGTGGCAGATGATTTCGCCTTCATCCTCCAGGTCGAACGGCTCGCCCTTGTACTGGGCGATGGCCTTTTGCAGCGCCTCCATGCCCATGACCGAGCAGTGCATCTTCTCGGTGGGCAGCCCGCCGAGGTAGTCGGCGATGTCCTTATTGGAGATTTGCTCTGTCTCGTCAAGAGTCTTGCCCTTGATCAGCTCGATGAGCGCGTCGCTGGAGGCTATCGCGCTGGCGCAGCCAAAAGTCTGAAACTTTGCGTCGACAATCCTCTTGTCGGCGTCGAGCCTGACCATCAACCGAAGCGCGTCGCCGCAGGTGATGTTGCCAACCGTGGCGTCGAGGTCCGGGTTTTCGATCTCGCCGGCGTTCTTTGGGTTGAGAAAATGTTCTTTGACTTCTTTCGTATAGTCCCACATTCGTTGTGATCCTTTCGTGTGCGCAACTCAATATTACAAACGGTCCTCAAGTGTTCCACGTAATTCTAGCATTCCCGCCCGACCACATGCCCGACCTATCGGCGTAGAATCGAAAACAAAAGCCGATTACCTCCGCGTCTCAGCGGCTATGTGGTAATTCGCTTGCCTGACAGGGACTTGTGGTTGGCTGCGGGGCGCGGGATACTCTCTGGCATGGCGGGTTTGTCGGCCCGTCGTTCGGGAGACGCCGATGGTACGAGATGATCAAGACATTCATTCTGGCCTGGCCAGGCCCGATGCGCCGCCTACAGTCGTCTCCGCCAGTCAGGCTCAGCCGGACGTCGCGCCGCCATCGGGCGAGGTGTCGATGGCGGCGACCGTCTCGGCGTTGGCGTGTCTGGCAGCGGGATGGATCGCGGCCGGGTCCGTCGGCATGCTGGACGATACGCTTGGGCGGGCGCTGCTGTGGGCGGCCCTGGCGATGGGATTGTTTGCGGATCGCGCGTTTCGCCCGGCCCGGGCTGCGGCGGGGTGGACGCTGGTTCTCGGCCTGGTGGTCGTGGCGGCGATGGCTGCCTCGCGGGCGGAGGTGCTCAGAATCCTGGCTGCGGCGCTGCTGGCGGCGCTGCTGGCGCCGTCGCGGGACGCCCCGGCCAGGCGGGTTCTGGTGATGGTCGCACAGGGCCTGGTGGTGCTGGCAATCTGGCGGATGCTGGTTTCGTCGGCGCCAATGATGTGGGTTGCCGCGGACAGGGCGGGGGGAATGCTCGCCCAGGCCGCCTCGGTCTTGACGGACAGGCCGCTACGGACGGGCGCGACCTTCGGCGGGGTTGATTTTCTCGTGACGATGCTGGCCCTGCTGGCTGGCTATCTCCCAGCCATGCGGCGGCGACGGGTGCTTCGCGGGGTGATGATCCTTACAGCCATGGCGGCGGGGCACTTGACGTACCTTGCGATGCTGGCGTTTTCGCCGGAGATCGTCGCTGCCCTGCCCCAGCCATCCGCGACAGGCTGGGACTGGGCAGGGACATTGCCCACGCTTCTGCCGTGGAATCTGCCCGCACTGGCCGCGGGACTGAACCTTGCTATCGTGGCGGCGATGATCCGCTGGTCCACTTGGCCGACCCAGGCCACTCCGCCGGCGTGCAGCCCGGCCGGGGCCGGGACCGACCAACCCCAGGTCGCGCCAGCATCGCGCCCCTGGCCGGTTTGCGTGCTTGGTCTTGCGGCGACACTCTTGGTCGCGGCGGCGCTGCCGTTCGCGGCCT
>CAZMBZ010000405.1:0-3277 GCA_964564285.1 uncultured Planctomycetaceae bacterium
TGGACATTCGGACGAAGATACCCTCACGCTCCGTCTGCCCATCCGCAAGCCCGACGTCGCCGTGCCCGTCGTCGAGTTGATGCTGAAGTAACACCCCGTAGGCAGTAGGAAGTCGCCGACAGCCCGTAGGTCTTGCTCGGTCTGTTGAGGCCTGCTCGCTTCAGCAAGCAGGTTCAGCGGCAACCGAGGATGTCCTACAATCGAGAACACTTTTTGCTGTCAGGGAGATGGTGATGGATTCAACCTTCGAGCAACTCGCCAACCGCTACGTCGATGAGGTCACCGCATACTCGCCCGTCTCAGCCACGCACCTGGGCGATCATCGTTACGACGACGCACTCGACGACGTCTCCGTCGAAGCCCGGCAGAAGAAAGTCGCGTTCTGCCAGGCCATACTCGATGAACTGGAGGCGATTCCACAGGCAGACCTGTCACGCGGAAACCAGGTGGATGCCGCCCTGCTGGCCCATCGGCTGCGGGCGGAAATATGGCACATCGAGGTCTTGCGCGAGTGGACCTGGAACCCGATGGCCTGCACGCACCTGGCAGGCAACGCCGTGTATGGGTTGGTTGCTCGCGACTTCGCGCCGCTGGCTGAAAGGCTCCGCTGCGCCGCGGCGCGAATGGAGCAGTTCCCGCGAATGCTCGCTCAAGGCCGAGCCTTGATCGACATCCCCCGCGTGCCGAAGATTCATGCCGAGACAGCCGTCAAGCAAAACCCCGGCGTGATAACGCTGATCGAAACCATGATCCGCCCGCATATCAGCGTGCTCGACCAGGCCGACCGGCAGCGAATCGAGCAGGCGATGCTCACAGCCAGGCAGGCTATCGAGGACCACCAGAAATGGCTGGAAGATGAAGTGCTCGCCCAGGCCAGCGGCGACTGGCGGCTGGGGGCGGAACTTTTCGATACCAAGCTGGCTTTCTCGCTTCAAAGCAACCTGACGCGACAGGACGTGCGAAAGCTCGCCGACGACGAGCTCATCCGCGTGCGGCAGGAAATGTACGACCTCGCCGCCGAGGTCTACCTGCGCGAGTACCCACACGCCAAACACCCCGCCGAGCCATCGCGGGAATACAAGCAGGCGATCATCCGGGCGTGCCTGGAGATGGCATGCCAACAGACGCCGGACGTCGAGCGGATCGTTGAGATCGCCCAGTCGCAGCTTGACCGCCTGACCGAGTTCGTGCGGTCGGCCGGGCTGGTGACGGTTCAGCCGGACCCGGTAAAGGTCATCGAGATGCCCAAGTTCCGTCGCGGCCAGACGCTGGCTTATTGCGACTCGCCGGGGCCACTGGATGCCGGGCAGGGGACGTTCTACGCCATCGCCCCGCCACCGGATGACTGGTCAGCAGAGCAGGTCCGGTCGCTGCTTCGCGAGTACAACCTCCGCTCGCTGGAGAATCTCACCGTCCACGAGGCCATGCCCGGGCATTACCTCCAACTCACTCACTCGGTCCGTTACCCTTCGACACTCCGGGCGATGCTGTCTTCCGGCACGTTCATCGAAGGCTGGGCTGTGTACACCGAGAGTATGATGGTCGAGCAGGGCGCCTACGGCAACGATCCGCTGATGAAGCTCGTCGTGCTGAAGTGGCGGCTTCGCTGCATCGGCAACGCCATCCTCGACCAGGCCGTCCACGTAGACGGCATGGATCGCGAAGAGGCGATGGATATGATGATCGAGGACACCTTCCAGGAAGAGCGCGAAGCCGCGGGCAAGTGGACGCGAGCCCAGCTTTCCAGCGCCCAACTGTCAACATACTTCGTCGGCTACCTGGAACACGCCGCCCTCCGCCGCGAGATGGAAACCAACCTCGGCGACAAGTTCAACCTGAAGGCCTACCACGATAAGCTCCTGTCCTTCGGCTCCCCACCGACAAAGCACGTCCGCGAGCTGATGCTCGACTTGCCGATAGAAACATAGCAGCCGCCGAAAACGTGGACGAACTTAATCGCTCGCGGATTTTATTGAGTCGTTTTCAACGGCCCAACCCTCAGCCCGCTTGACCCAGTCCTGAGTTACCAGGTAGCTACGTTTACCGCTAGTAACATGTGCCTGGACTTGGCTGGACTTGGCAATCTCTGGTACGGAGAAACAAGCCTTCTCTGACCAACCGAGTTTGGAGTTGAAAACGACGATATCAATTTCAACATCGCATTCGACGCCATCCACCCATACTACGACATCGGAGAGTCTGGGACGCTCAGATTTGGGATAGGAGGAGTCGCCCGCATTGGCTACCCACAGGGACAGATCGTCGTGAGAGCAAATACCCGGGTTGCCAGTTCGGATACCGCAAATAGGCCTGCTGCCGCATGCACCAAGAACGGGCAGAAACACCGCCACAATGAGAATTCCCTTACCTGACATAGTCATCTTTCTCAAAGGGCATGTTAGGGATTCCCCGTTTCCTGGTCAACAATAAAGCACGATGGGTCCTTCGGGCCTCAGCGGGCGGCGGGGCAGGCGGCGCGGGAGTCGGGTCTGGCCTTGGGTTTGCCTCGCGGACAAGCGGTTCCCTTTGCTCGCTTCGACGGCGTCAGGAGGTTTCGGGCGTGGGTTATTGTGGCGGCCGTCGCGGACGTTCCGGCCATCATTTCGGCCAGTTCCTGGACTCGCTGCTCGCCGGTCAGGACTCGAACCTTGGCGACGGTTCGGCGACCGGCGCCATCGGTGATGTCCGCGCTGTCTGCGGCGCTACCGTCCTTGCCGACGACTTCCTTGCGGATCTGAAGGTGGTGATCGGCGCAGGCGGCTATCTGGGACAGGTGGGTTATACAGATGATCTGGCAGTTGGGGTCGGCCTGGGCATCGCCGTCGCTCGTCGCCGTAGCTTTGGCGCTTTGGACGTCGGCGGGTCGGGACTTTACGCCGGGGCGATTGCCATGGGCAAGGGCTCGCATCTTTTGGCCGATGGTCGCGCCAAGTCGGTCGCCGATGTTCGCATCGATCTCGTCGAAGATCAGCACAGTCACCTGATCTTGGCCGGCGAGGATCGTCTTGAGCGCGAGCATGATCCGCGAGATTTCGCCTCCGCTGGCGATCTTGCGGAGCGGGAGCATCTCCTGGCCGGGGTTCGTGCGAACCATGAAGTCCATCGCATCCAGGCCTGAGGAGTCGATGGCAGCATCGTCGGCAGAGCGAGATGAGAGGGCCACTTCAAAGGTCGCCTCGTTCATCTCCAACTCGCGGAACTGGTCCTCGATGAGCGGCTTGAGACGCCTGGCAGCCTTGCTTCGCAGTGCGGTCAGCCGCTTGCCCGTGGCGGCGAG
>CAZMBZ010000406.1:0-1514 GCA_964564285.1 uncultured Planctomycetaceae bacterium
GCCCGCGTAGGTTGTCGGCGTCTGTGCTATGTCTGTTGGCATATCATCGCTCCATTAGCAGTAGCTATACGGTTTTGCAATCGTTGGTTTCTCGTCACGACGGGCGAGCAGTAGTGCAATCTCTATCGGCATGGGCAATGCCTCCTACTTGGCGCCATTGAACAACTGCTTGCCGTCGATGATGTCGGCCAGCATATCGACGAACGCGAATCCTTCGGGAGTGAGCCGCGACGGGTGAAGCCTGTCCTTTCGCAGCTTGAACTCCTTGTAGACGCGAACGGTGGTTTCCGACAGTAGGGTATCGTGCCCCATTGCCGCGAACTGGCCGACGGCGAACTCGTCAACGCGGGTTTCCTCGATGATAGGTTTGCTATCATCGGTCGGCTCTGTGGTCGGGTCGGTCTTTTCCTGTGGCATCGGTGCTCCTTAAAATTGTGGCACCGGGGCGAGCCAGGACGGCCCGCCCCAATGCCGGAAAGGGTTTAGCCTTCGGTCGCCCCGGTCGCGACATCCTGGGTGAACCACCGAGCGCCATGGAACGCGAGGTACACTGCATCCGCGGCGTCGTCGATGGTGAGGATCTCGGCCAACGCCGTCGAACCGTCAAGCTGGATACCGTTGGTAGCCAGATCGAGGGTGAAGTCGTTGGTTGTCAGGTCGCCCAGGAGAATGAACGCCTTGGTCTCGCCGGGCAGGGTGCCCTGCGCGAAAGTGACGTCGACATCCGCGGCAATCGTCAGACCACCGCAAATGTAGGACACACCGCCGACCATGTACGCCTGACCGACAACGCCGGCGTTCGGGATGTTCATGAACTCGACGCCGCCGGACTCGTCGCCTTCGAGCAAGTCGCACTGGCACGTCGGGTTGCCCGTGTAGGCGAACCCAGTGCAAGTGCAAGCCGCCAGGGCCGTACCGCTGAAAGCGGAAGCCGTCAGCACCAGCACTGTGGTACTGCCAGCGGTGACGGAGCTAATGGTATACTTGCCGGGGGTGACGGTCGCGCCGCCATCCTCGATCTCGCCGCCGACCAGCACGACGGTATCACCCGCCGTCAGGCCAACAGTGGACGAAACCGTGAGCGTCTTGCCATCGGTCGCCAGGGACCATGCGCCCGCCATACTGGCTTCCAGTATGAGCGATGCCACGGTCTGCCGGGGAATGGCAGAGCCACGGCCACGGTACTTGCCGGTGTAGAACCGGCCACGATGCGAGCCCGTGGCGCCGGCGATGAACGACAGGAGCCCGGTATCGAACACGGTCGCGACACCGATCGCGACCTTGACGCCCTTCGAGCCGGGGCAGTTGATCTCGATGAACTGCCCGCCGGACTGGGCCGAGTAGTTGCGTGCGGACACGCCCGCAAACGCCTTGCTGTTGCTGAGTGTCGGCCTCTCGACGTGATTGCACCGACGGCCATTCACCGCCGTAGCGGTGCCGTAGTCGGTGTTGTAGCACAGACCTTCACCTTCCTTGATTGCGTCCGTAGCGGCAGTCCACACCCATTCGGTGAT
>CAZMBZ010000406.1:1524-3235 GCA_964564285.1 uncultured Planctomycetaceae bacterium
ATGCCACTGCTCGGACGGGTTGGTGGATTCGAGGGTGATGCGGTTGCCGTCGGCAACATGACTGTTATTGCTCTTATCCATGAGTCAGAACCTCTTTCTTGGGTTTCTTGGGTCTTTGTCCGCGATTACTTGGAAATCACGGTCTGCTGTCGCGGGTTGGTGCAGACCATGTTTAGGCTCGCGTCGAGATCGACTCGACGAACCAGGTGCTTGTCGGGAACTGCTGCCGGCGCCGACAGGTTGTTCTCCCAGCCTGCCATCACACCAATGGCCAGCCACTTCCAATCGTTCATAAAGATCGGATCGGTGCTGTCATCGTCCAGGAACGGGACGTAGGTGACGGGCGTGGACTTGAAGCAAGCCCTGCCGTCCTTGCTGGCCAGGTCGTTGCCGAGGTTCATGTTATTGGCTTCGAGGAGTTCCTCCATGATGCCAATGACGGTATCGTTGGTGTAGATACCGTTCTTTGTGTCGGCCAGGGTCGGGGTCGCATGACTGACTGGCGAACGGAACTTGGTCTTGCGCATCGCACGACGCATCTTCCGCAGCAGGTCCGTCTTGGTGATCTCCGCGTACTGGGCCGTCCAGTTGGCGAACCGGGGATAGTCGCCGGTGCTGATGCCGGCACGCCCGTCGGTGAAGCCGGACGGATTGGCACCGTTGAACCCCTCGGTGGCGTTCTTCACCACCCAGTAGTCCATGCCGTAGGGGGTCTTTCCATCGCTGGAATCTACGGGCTTGCCCCAAAGGATTTCCTCCAGCAACTCGTAGAAGCTGACCTGCATCCCGACGTACTTCGTCTTGATGTAGTTGACGATGGCGAGACCGCCGCGCTGGAACGCCTTTTCCCGCTGGTCGTAGATGTAGTGGGCGTTAAGGTGGCGCGGGCCGACCTTCCCGTTGATCATCGTGTCGTTGATGTTGGAGCCATCCGTCTCGTACAGGCCGACAGTCCTGGCCGAGTGGTTGTGATCCATCTGGCAATCGAATTCCCAGTCGTTGCCGCCGTCGAACTGCTTCTGACGACCCTTCCACATCTCGCGAACGGCGACGTGATCGGTCAGATCAGTCTGCATGTCCACGAATGCGCCGCGCTTGATGAGCTTATTCTGCGTGAGCAGAACAGCGTCATCGATCTGTGAATATGTGAGTCCCATTTCTTGTTACTCCCTGGCCTTCATGCCAGAGCATGAAGGGCTATTAGGTTTTATTTGAGAACTTGGCGTCGATCTCGGCCCCGACTTCTTCGAGCACATCGCCCTTGGGCGTTGCTCGATGCCCGGCAGGGCGGTTGATATGCTGCGTGCTCCGCTTGCCGAGTTTGCCGGCCTTCGCATCGACTGCCGATTGTGCGATCGCATCACCCATTGCGATGCGAACCGCTTCCTGGAAGATCGTGTCGCGAGGCACATCCTGGCCGGCGGCTTTGTAGCCTGCCTCCAGAACGGACAGCTTGTCGCGAACGCCTTTCAGCTTCGCCGGGTCGGACGTGATAGCAGTCGAAACCGCCTCATCCAGCCCCGACACCTGCGAGTCGAACCAGTCAACAGACGTTGCCGACTGCCCGGCTTGCAGGCTCTTGATGAGCCCCTTCATGGCCGCGAAGCCTTTGACGATACCTTCGTCGTATTCTTCGGGGTCAAGGTCGGGGATCGCCGCCAGCGGATCTTCATCGGTACTCTCGGCGCTCTCGTCGGCGGGCTTGCCGTCG
>CAZMBZ010000407.1:0-3116 GCA_964564285.1 uncultured Planctomycetaceae bacterium
CAGCGTTAGGCCGGGGCTCGAAAACCCATCTCCCGGCCGGTGGCACCTTTCCGCCGCCCTTCGACGCAGCCCGGACCTCGGCAGGCCTCAATCTCGGTTCTCACATCGACGACGCGAAGGGAACCTCAGGCGGGAAGTCTGATATCACCATGACAATCCCGGAAACGGCAGGCTCATGGATCTCATTCGAGTTCGCCCGGAAGGCATTCCCCGCCCCGAAAAATCGCCGTGAAACCCCCCTAGTTTGAGCAATTTGGGACTTGACAAAATGTGTGTGTGGGGGTATCATTACTAAAGTCCTAAAGTCGGTAAGAAGTGTCCGCAGGAGGTCGTCCATGCGGGAAGTGAGGTCATCTGGAGATCGAAAGTTTTTCTGGTGATATGGAACAAGTCGGGACTATTCAAGTCCATTTTTCGAGAGCCGTTTTAAAGGAGGCAACAAAAGATGAAACGAACAACAACCGTATTAGCCATGGCCGTTGTGGCGATGGTCGCCTTCGTACTCGCGGTCTCACCGGCCAACGCCGCCGTCATCTACGATGGGTTCAACTACGGCGGAGCCATCAACGGCAATAATGGCGGAACCGGCTTCACGGGGCCGTGGGCCAATACAAGAAACGCCCCCACAGCCGTGGCGCCAGGCCTGACCTGGGGGAGTTTGTCTGTAGATGGCAATACCGCGCGCGGTGCCGCCTGGAGCGGCATGATGCGTCCGATCGGCTCGACCCTGGACACTGCCGGACTGATGGCCAACGGCGCGACGCTGTGGTTCAGTGTGATTATGGATCTCGAAGGGCAGAACACATCCAACGCGGACATCAACGTTGCCCTGGCTAGCGATAAGTTCGAGAGTGGCGCCTTCGGCGACAGGGAAAACCTGGCAAGCGGCGAGGGGATCGGGGTTACACACAGCGGTGGAACTATCCAGGGCGTGTATTGGCAAAACAACGACGCCGATACCATCGCCGAACGCAATGAGAATAGCACTTCCACGGTAATCGGGTCCGGATTGGAGACCATACCCAAGCCCATCCTCGCTTTGATCGTTGGCAAGATCGAATGGGGAGCCGATGACAATGCCTCTGAAACCCTCACCCTTTACGCCCCGGACACGAGCTTGGCGCAAGGCGCGCCGACGATGGCTGCGTGGACGATTCCTGCACTCAATCAGTCCGATTTCGATCGCGTGGCCGTCCAGTTCAAGGATAACTCAATGATTGACGAGATCCGCTTCGGCGCGACGTATGGCGATGTTGCCGTTCCCGAGCCGGCCACGCTGGCTTTGATCGCCATGGGTGGCCTGGCGCTGCTGCGTCGGAAGAAATAAACGAAGCATAGAAAACGGCAGCGGGACAAGGTCGCTGTGACAGTCAGCATATGCGACCTGGATCTGCTGACTTGCCCTTTTCTTATGTGGCAGTTGTTATGGAGTGATGGACAAATGACTCGCCGGCAGATCCGCGGGGAGGGGTTAAGCCCCGACCGTGGATCTGCCGGCTTTTTTTCCCGACCACCTGATTCAAGTGGCTTCTGCCCGGCGATGCGTCGGTCAAACCGGCTTCTCCCTGGTCCGCACCGCGAAGTCCGGGGCGGTCAGGTCGCCGCCGAGACAGGTTACGTTTGAATTCGACTCGATCATATATAGGAACTTTGGCTTAATAACGCGGTAACAGAAGCGAAATGGCGCGCTATGATTAAAATTGTCTAATAGAAGCATAAGTTGAGGATTACAAGTTCGCTAATTGCGTTCGAAGTTGTCAGTTTCGGCAAAGCCATGTTCGTGGGTTCCGAAGTGGCTGGTCGGCAAATACGAAGTCATCATCCCGAGATTCGGAATTTCGGTGCAGGTCAACGAAGAGAGTCTGGTTAACGAGGAGATTAACTATGAGAGGCAACATTTCATGGCGGGCCGTTCTGACGTTGTTCTTGCTGGTGGTCGCCGGCGGTGTCGGCAGCGCCTACGCCGACGCGGTCATCTACGAGGGGTTCAGTTACGGCGGAAACATCTCCGGCAATGATGGAGGAATCGGCTTCGCGGGGTCGTGGACCAGTACCAGAAACAACCCCCAAGCCGTGGTGCCAGCCCTGACCTGGGGGACTTTGCCTGTTGATGGAAACACCGCACAAGGCAATGCCTGGAGCGGACTGACCCGTCCGATCGGCTCGACCCTGGCCGATGCCGGGCTGATGAGCGACGGCGCGACGCTGTGGTTCAGCGTGATAATGGATCTCACAGGACAGAACACGACCAATGCGGACATCAACGTCGCCTTGACCACCGATAAGTTCGTGAGCAACGTCTTCGGCGATAGAGAGAATCTGGCAGCCGACGATGCCGAGGGAATCGGGGTTACCCACAGCGGCGCGCGTATTCAGGGCGTGTATTGGCAAGATGACGGCGGCGCCCTTGATGGGGTCGCCGAACGCGTTGAGAATAACAGCTCCACAGTGATCAACGGCAAAGGGGACAATCTTTGGCTCGCCTTGATCGTTGGCAAGATCGAATGGGGAGCCGATGACACTGCCGATGAAACGCTCACCCTTTACGCACCGGACGAGGACTTGACAGCCGAGACGCCGACAATGGAGGCGTGGACGATTCCCGCCCTCGATCAGTCCCAATTTGATCTCTTGGCCGTCCAGTTCAAGGATTCGTCAAAGATCGACGAGGTCCGCTTCGGCGCGACCTATGACGACGTTATTGGCGTGACGGGGCCAGACATTGTTGTCGGCGATGCCGACGGCGACGGTGACGTTGACGCAGCCGACTATATCATGGTCAAGACACACTTCGGCGGCGCGCCCGCGGCCGGCACCGAGGGTACCGGTGGCGACTTCAACGAAAACGGCACGGTGGACTGGGACGATCTGCAAACTCTGCTGACCGGCTACAACCCGACCGAAGGTGCCAACCCGATTCCCGAGCCCGCGACCCTCGTCATCATGTTGGCCGCAGGCCTTCCTGCTTTGTTGAAGCGTCGCCGAAGGTCCTGAGCCCAGCCGCAGGTCCTGAGCGGAGCCGAAGGGTCGAAGGGGCGACGCCGAAGCTGAAATCCCGACTTGCCTGCCGGTAGGCAGGCCTGCCTGCCGGTAGGCAGGACTCGCTTCGGGGCTGG
>CAZMBZ010000408.1:0-3091 GCA_964564285.1 uncultured Planctomycetaceae bacterium
CGTCATCCATGGGAAAGTCTCGGGTAATACAGGCCGGATGAGATGGCTTGGCGGTTCTATTATTGTACGGCCGGTCAAGAGGCGAAGGCCGTCCCGGCAGTGCGAGAATAAGGAAGTACATCGATGACAAAACGAACCGCCCTCTTGCTTGGTTTGGCTGTTGTCGCCGCCGCTTGCGTTTCGGCGGCCCGCGCCGATGGCGATGGGTACTTCGTAAAGAAGGACACCTGGCTGGAGACGATCGTGGCGTCTCGCGATGCCCTGTCGGCCCAGGAGGCCGAGGTCGAAAGCCAGTACGCCGCCGACAAGAAATCATTCCAGGCCATGGAGGTCAAGGTCAACGGGCAGGATAGCCCGAAGACCGTGCGACTCCGCGTGGCCGGGGTGCGTAAGGTGTACATCGGCTGCGCAAGCAAGCGGCAGGTGTTACTTACTGAGTTCAAGCAGACCGACGTTCTTGGCGACGTGCTGCCGTTGGCGATGTCCAAGGTTCGGTCGCTGCCTTTGTCCAGAGGCGGGCGGGCTCGCTTCAAAGCCAGCGGCGGTCAGCGGGCCACCAGGAAGTCCGCGCTGGGCAGCGCATTGCTTACCCGGGCCGAGATGGAATTGAACCTGACCCCCAAGACCGAGACGCTTGAAGTCACGATTGGCGTGACCGATGGCAAGCGGGATTCGCTCACAGTCAGGTTTGACCATAGATCGGAAAGTGAGATTATCCGTCGGCACGAAGCGGCCGCGGCGAGAATCTTCGTCCTGACGGAAGATGCGTTCGATGATCCGGTTTCCCACCGTCAGCGCAACCTCGAGCGTCAGGCGGGAATCTGGACCGGGAACTGGAAGGCCGGCGACTGGGCCGAACTGGCTGGTCGATACGCCAAGGCGAGCGGCAAACTCGCCACCAAGGCCTCCGAGCTTGCCAAGGCATGCAAGAGCTTCGAGGACCTCAAGAAAGTTCGCGACCTGTTCTACGTGCAGTCCGCAGAGGCACGCCTGGAACTGGCGGCGCGGACACTCGCGTTTGTTCAACATGCCGCGCCCCGCCCGAGACACGCCGCGACGCTGAAACGCCTCCAGGCTCGCCTGGAAGAAGCCCGCAAGGGCGCTGCTTCCGCAGTGGAACTTTACGTCGCCGCGTGCAGGCTTCGACGGGCGATCATACTGTCGCATCCGCTGCTGGACTTCGACAGGCTGGTGATCAACAAGCGCGTCGGCAACCTGCCCGGGCACATGTGCGATCAGTACCTCGGCCGGCACTCGAGGCCGGGCGTGGGGCTTGTCCTGCTGGAAAACTGGAAGGACGCGCCAAAGGCCACCGAACTTCTGACCGGCAAGCTGCCGGCGGGCGGCTTGATCCATCCGGACCTGTCGTATGACGGCAAGCGAATGCTCTTCGCCTTTGCGCCCAAGGACGTCCGGAACACTAAGCTTCGCGGCTACGATATATACGAATACTCGTTCGATTCCGGGCTTGTTCGCCAGGTGACCGGCACGGACCGCGACCCACAGATCGGGCGGAACGACCGCCAGACCGTGCTCATCGAGGATATGGACCCCGTCTACCTGCCTGACGGCGGGATGGCGTTTATCTCCACGCGAAGCCAGCAGTACGGCCGGTGCCACGGCTCGCGATACGTGCCCTCGTACACGCTTTATCGCGGCGAGTTGGACGGCTCAAGGATCCGCTCGCTGTCGTTCAATGAGGCCAATGAATGGGCCCCGGCCGTGCTTAACGACGGCTCGCTGATCTACTGCCGATGGGATTACATCAACCGCCACGACACGCGTTTTCAGAGTCTTTGGCTGATGCATCCGGATGGTACGCAGACCGCCCACTACTACGGCAACAACTCGTCGGCACCCTGTCTTATCAGCGAGGCCCAGCCGATTCCGGGCTCGCACAAGACCGTTTGCACCGCGGCAGCCCACCACGGTCAGACCATCGGCACGCTTGTTATCGTCGATAACTTCGAGAGCCAGGAAGGTGGGGCTCCACTTACCTGGCTGACACCCGAGTTGAGGTTTCCCGAGTCCGGCGTGCCCAAGGGCATCACCGTTACGGACAGGCCTCTGCCCGAGGATATCGGCTCCAGGGGCCGGGCCGGGACGCCCTGGCCGATCAGCGAGGATTTGTTCCTGTGTACATACCGCCACGGCGACAAGTATGCGATCTATCTGATCGACACGCTCGGCGGACGGGAGATGATCTACGCGGACCGGAACGCGTCATGCTTCGACCCCATACCGCTTCGCCCGCGCCCGATGCCGCCGACCATGCCATCGAACCTCTCGCCGGGCGGCGCCGACAAGACTGGCGTGTTCGTGATCCAGGATGTCTACCAGAGTACGCACCCGGTTGCCCGTGGCACGGTCAAGCGGTTGCGGATAAACCAGATCATCAGCCAGACAACCCGCAGCGCCCCGCAGCGGAGCTACGCACTTAACGAGATCGTCAAGAAGGTGCTCGGCACGGTGCCGGTAAACGAGGACGGCTCGTGCGCCTTCGAGGCTCCGGCAGAGACGCCGATGCAATTCCAGATGCTCGATGCCAACGGCATGGCGGTGATGACCATGCGGAGTCTGGTCTACCTCCAGGCGGGCGAGAGGGCAAGCTGCGTCGGTTGTCACGAGCCGCGAACCAACACCGCGGTGTCAACCGCAGGCGTAGCGGCGCCGATAATCCGCCGGATTACCCCGCCCGTCGGGCCCAGGTGGGAAGGCGGCATGAGCTTTGTCCGCAACGTCCAGCCGGTTCTGGACCGGTACTGCATCGCCTGCCACGGACTCAAGAAGCCAGCCGGCGGGATCGACCTGACCGGCACGACAGACGGTAATCACAAGAGCCAGTTTAACAGGGCCTATCAATCGCTCTGCAACCGCCGCGGCATGGTCAAAATCGCGCCGCGAAACCGCGAGACTGTTTACAGCGTTCCGGGCGATTATTTCTCCCCGGCTGGGAAACTCGCCAAGATGCTCCTGGCGGGTCATCCAGACAAGCCAGGCCGAGCGCGGGTGAAGCTCGACCGCGACAGCTTCCGGCGAATCGTCGATTGGCTGGACCTGAACGCACAGTTCTACGGCGACTATTCCCATA
>CAZMBZ010000409.1:0-3075 GCA_964564285.1 uncultured Planctomycetaceae bacterium
GCTGAGCGTTGGCCCAACGGCCGCCCGGGACGAGTGCGGAGTTGACGCGTGGCCAAAGGGAGTACCCCCGGCATCTCCTATTCTCGCCGAGACAAAAGGTGGCCAGGGCCTTGGTGTGTCCGGTTTTTGCAGGAACACGGAACTCGGTGGCCCGCTTCAGACGTAGGCGGTCGGGCGCTCGCTCGAAAGGCCGAGTAATGATGAATGTCACGTGGGCGCAAGAATCCCGAGGCGGGCAGCAGGATTCAGTTTTGCCAGGGCTCGGAGGCGAGGTAGAATAATCTATGAGTCGCTCGGAGAACGTGGGGGTAGTACTGTGCGTGAGAACTCGATGCAAGGGAGCGAAGCCATGGCAGCAGATCGGACAGACACACGCAGCAGACAGATCGACCGGCGCCGATTCCTCGGCATGAGCATCGCCGGAGGGAGCATGGCCCTCTTGGGCGGCAAGCTCGCCCTAGCGGCCGACAAGAAGCCCGACGTCTGGGTCTTCCACGGGACGGGCAAGACGAAACTCATGCAGGCGGCGATGAAGGTAATCGCCGACCACGGCGGGTTCGGCAAGGACGCCAAGAAGTTGACGCTGAAGGTCAACGCCGCCTGGTACAGCACGCCGGACGAGGGCGCCAACACTCATCCGCAGCTCGTCGACGCGTTTCTGAAAGGCTGCAAGGACCAGGGCATCCGGCAGATCGTCATTCCGGAGCACCCGGTTCAGCCAGCCAGCAAGACCTTCCCGCGTAGCGGGATCGCCGCTGTGGCGAAGGCCAATGGCGCGGCGATGATCGACATGCGCAGCGACGAGAAGCTCTTCAAGGAGGTGGAGATCCCGAAGGCCAAGCGTCTCAAGTCGGCCCTGGTCACGCGAGACGTACTTGAGACCGATGCGCTGGTCAACATGCCGGTGGCGAAGCATCACGGGGCGGCCGGGCTGACGATGGCGATGAAGAACTGGCTCGGTTCAGTCAAGGACCGCCGCTTCCTGCACCGCAACGACCTGCACCAATGCATCGCGGACTTCGGCACGTTCATCAAGCCAACCTGGTGCATTGTCGATGCGACACGAATCATGCTCGACAAAGGCCCGAAGGGTCCCAGCAAGAACATGAAGAAGCCCGACCTGCTGATTGTCTCGATGGACCAAGTTGCCGTCGACGCGTACACGGCGACGCTGTTCCCCAAGGCCACCGCCGCGCGGGCGAAGTACATCCAGATGGCCGCGTCGATGGGCCTCGGCTGCGCGGAACTGTCGGGGATAGCGATTCACAAGATCGAAGTAGATTGAGCCGGCGCGGGCGGATCATCCTGAAGGTCGTCCGGTGGGCGGTTCGGCTGGTCTTCCTGGCACTGGCGCTGGGCTTGGCGATGGGCGGGCCGGTACCGGCCGTGCTGGTGCGGGCTTTCCCGGGCCTCAGCCCGCTGGTGGCGCTGAGTTCAACCATCGCCCAGCGACGGTGGTACCTGGGACTGTACTGGTTCGCCCCGCCTTTGGTGATGCTGCTGTTGGCCTTGTGGAAGGGGCGACTGTTCTGCCGATGGGCGTGCCCGGTGGGGACGATTTACACGGCCGGTTCGAAGCTCACCCTCAAGAAGCGGCTGTTGCGGATCCGCCTCGGCGGCCTTCTGTTCTGGGCAATCGTCGGCGCGTCAATGATCTCCGTGCCGGTGCTGCTCTTCCTCGATCCGCTGGCTACGCTCAACCGCCTCACGCCACTGCTGACGGGTACCTACACGATTGCCTCGCTTGTGCCCGGCCTGCTGCTGCCGCTTTTCCTGCTGCTGGGATTCGTCCAGCCGATGATCTGGTGCGCGTCGCTCTGTCCGCTCGGGTACTTCCTCGAGTTTTGCCGGTCCGTCCGTCGGGAACCGAAGCGAACGTTCGTCAACAGCCGCCGACAGATCCTCACCGGCCTGTTGCTCGGACTGCCCGCCGGGTTCGCCGCGAGGCTGCTGCTCAGCAAGAAGGCATACGGACAGCCCCCCATCCTTCCCCCGGGCGCTGGGGACAGGGAGAAGTTCGCCGCCGCCTGCACCCGCTGCTATGCATGCGTGGACGTTTGCCCCGATAAGCTTATCCGCATCAGGCCGCCGGTGGATCGGGCCATCGGGCAGTGGTTCCAGCCGGAGTTGCACTACGTTGACGTGGAGTCGGCCATTGAGTACGGCTCGTGCCCGGAGTACTGTAACCTGTGCACCGAGGTCTGCCCGGCTGGCGCCCTGACGCCGATGACACTGGAGGACAAGCAGCGGCTGCAGATCGGCGTGGCTAAAGTCGTCCGGGATGCGTGCCTGGCCTGGCAGGATGAGGAGGACTGTAGCGTCTGCCAGGAGGTCTGCCCTTATCAGGCCATCAATCTGGAGATGAAGGGTAGCCGGGCTCGCCCGGTTGTGGATCCCGACGTCTGCCGCGGCTGCGGGGCCTGCTACAGCAACTGCCCTGCTATCCGGGCGGGGAAGGCAATTGTCATCACAGGCATACGTCGTCAGAGGCTGCTCAACGCCTAGCAACTCGACCTAGTCGATGTGACATTGTGTAGTGGCCCAGCGGACGGTGCATGGTGCCGCTCAGCATCTGAAACTGTCTTCGGTTCCGGCTTTTGCGACGATCTTGAGCATTGCGGAGAGATCCGCTACCATCGCGGCCTTTCCCTGATTATGGAGGGTCGCATGTCCCTGCTGTCATCTGCCACTGTGCTGAGTTTGGTCGACTCCATGGCCATCGTCTTAAGTCAGGCATACCAGTTGGCCCGGGCACGGCTGGCCTCGGCTGGCTCACCCATCCTGCGTTTGCTGGTCCAGCGGGATCAGGAGGCTGTGGAGGTGGACCTTCTTCGCCGGGAGGTGGAGGTCTTCCGGACTCAACGCGAAAGCCTCCCGCCACACCGATCCCCAAGCCCAGCAACCGCGTCCCCATGGAGGACATTCCGGCACCGAACGCCTTGAGTCTGGCCTGTGCTCGCTTGAGCCCGGCCGTGAGCTTGTCGCCCACGCCGAGCTCAATGTATGCCCGGCCGGCCTGAATTCCCTGTGTCGATGTCATCCTGACTTACTCGAAAAAAAACTCGTATTCGTCCC
>CAZMBZ010000410.1:0-3074 GCA_964564285.1 uncultured Planctomycetaceae bacterium
TATCCCTCGCCGGCAGTGACAACCCCATCCACATCCACATCCACCAACACCGCGTTTGCGGCGGGCGCGAACAGAGCCAGTGTGACAACCAGAGCAGCGGTCGTAATGGTCATCGTGCGTAACATGAGTTCTCCTTTTCGTCGTCCCTGCGCCGGGTAAGGCGCATAACTCGACCGGGCGAGCAGCAGCGAGTTCTCGTTGTCCTCATATCATCTTGTTTTCAAACGGCGCGACCTCACCGCGCCGAGCGCGCCAGAAGCCTTTATTAGCTACAGCGCTCAACCTTTCATTATAGCCCACAAGTCGGTATTCGCCAACCCGGATTGAAAAAAGACTACTTGCCGTGCCGATAGATAAAGCACTTATGCCAGTTTTCGTTTTGTCCTTCAAACAACGCCGAGCAGGCAAACAAACCGATTGCCATCGCGCGTTGACAACGCGACAGGCAATCGCCGGTTTCCAACGTCTTTTCCCAATGCCCCCCCCTGCCGGCGGCGCCGTGCTACCAGGGGTGATTGAACGTTGCTGCGAAAGCGTTGATTCGGCCCTTTAACTCCGCCGCCTGCGGTGCTATGCTTACTCGACCAGTCGGCGAGGCTCGGATGTCCCGCTTTCGGCGATATCGAACACCGGCAGCGGAGGGTTCGCCCGGTTCTGAGAGTCATTGTCAAGCAAGCCCGGAAAGGCACGGGGTTCGGAATGTACCTGGATTTCTTCAACTTGAGGGAGTTCCCCTTCTCCATCGCCTGCGATGAGCGGTTCTTCTACGAGAGCAACATCCACACCGAGGCCCTGTGCAACATGGTCTACGCGGTCGGGCAGCGAAAGGGAATGGTGCTCATCAGCGGGCAGGTCGGTGCGGGCAAGACCTTCCTGGCTGGCATGCTGGCCAGTCGGCTTGGGCTGGGCGCGCTGGTCGTGCCTATCAAGCACCCCCCCGCCTCGGCCAAGCAACTGCTGCGTGCCATGGGGGCCGGGCTGGGACTCAAGCTGCCTCGTGATATGGACATCACCGCCACGGCCGAGGAAGTCGAGCAGTCCCTCCAGCAATACCATCGCCGCAACCGACTTGTGACGCTGCTGATCGACGAAGTCCAGGACCTGCCCGATGATGCGCTCGAGGAGGTCCGGCTGATCTGGAACTGGGAGCTCGACAGCCAGCGACTCGCACAGATCGTCTTGGTGGGCCAGCCGGAGATCCGTAAGCGCCTGGTCCAGCCGCGATGGGAATCGCTTCGCCAGCGGATCGTGCTGAGCTACCATCTCGGTTGCCTGTCGGCCGAGGAGACGGCGGACTATATCCGCCATAGAATAAGCGTGGCCACCAACGGCGATGCCGGCGACAACCGGCCGCGTTTCCCGGCGGAGGCGCTCGAAGCCATCCACCAGGCCACCCATGGCACGCCGAGGCTGGTGAACTCTTTGTGCGACAATGCTTTGCTGACCGCATACGCCAGCGGCACCAGAGAAATCACAACGCAGATCGTCGACACCGTCCTGCTCAACATGACATTCTGGGCGGCAGAGATGGGTCCCGCGGACGATCCGCCAGCCGATGAGGACTCCGGCTCCAGCTCCGCCAAGCCCACCAAGCAACAGCCCATCCCGGCCGAGGCGCCCAGGCAGGCCGAGGCACCCCCGGACGACGCCGTCGGTGGTACCCCTGCCAAGACCGAAGCGTCCCCTGGCGACGCCGTCGATGGTACCGTGGACTGCCCCCCAGAAGCTCCCCCGGCCGAGGCGGAGGCGACGACTGACAATTCGGACTATTCAGACGATTCGGACGATTCAGATGATTCATCATCCGAAGTACTCCGTGCCGCCCTGCTCGGCGACCCATCAGCCGAGATGGCCCGGAAGGTATATCGCAGGGCTCCCGAAGACAGCGAGGCTCATCACCTGGCCATTCGCATCCTCGCCCAAGGCTTGCTGGCTCGCGTGAGCCCGGAAAGGTAGAAAAATGGACGATGCACAGAGAAGGTCGGAAATTCTCCAAGCCGAAGAGGCCGTCCGCCTGCTGGCAGAAGAGTTGGCCAAGGCCAAGTCCGCCAAGTTGGCCGCCCAAGAGATACATGCGAGTTTAAAGCATGCTGCCAAGGTAGTCACGAGGGCCGGCGAGGGTGTTTCGGAGGCCGGGCGCGCCCAAATAGCGCTGGCAAAGGCGTCGAAAGAGGCAATAACGGCCGCCGGACAGGACAACAAGCAGGCCATTTGTACCGCAACCGAGGGTCTGGAAGCCTGTTTGGGCGAGGCCAGGGAGGTCTGCGGGCAGTTCCAGGCCGCCGCTGGTGGAATTTCCGCGCATACGGAACGGACGGCCGACGTGCTGGCGGGGCGCATCGAGCAGCTAAATGCGTCGATTTCAGGGCTGGCGGAGAGCGTTTCGGGGGTCCAGTCGCTGTCGGAAGCCATCGAAACAAGGGTTTCGGACCTCAATACGGCGCTGGCCAAGACCAATGACGCCGTTGCAACGATGAGAGAAGAGGCCCGGGCGAAGCCCACAGAACTGGCCGCCCAGGTCCACCGCAGCATCGGAAGGAGGATGGGGATACTCGTCTACGTCCTGGTGTTCTCCATGTTGTCACTCGTAGGCACCGGGGCGATCATCTGGCTGCTCGTGGTGATGCTCGCTAGCTTATAATCGCTAGCCGGATACAATCGCGGGCAACGGTAACGATAGTCCAAATGGTAAAATGAAAGGCCAAAACAATGAGCAAGACCGAGGAAAACCTGCAAGCGGCGTTCGCAGGCGAGTCGCAGGCGAGGAATAAGTATACCTACTTCGCCGCCATAGCGCGGAAGGAAGGCTATAACTACATCGCCAAGATACTCGAAGAGACGGCCGAGAACGAACGGCGGCATGCAAAAGATGAGTTCAAGTTGCTCGGCGGCCTGGGCGACACCGCAGCCAACCTGAAGGAAGCCATCGAAGGCGAGACCCACGAGACGATTACAATGTACCCCGAGTTCGCCGCACAAGCCGAGGCAGAGGGCAACAAGGCGGCGGCAAACCTGTTCCGGCAGATCGCCAAGATCGAAAAACACCACGCCGAACGGTACAAAAAGCTGCTGGC
>CAZMBZ010000411.1:0-3050 GCA_964564285.1 uncultured Planctomycetaceae bacterium
AAGAAGCAATCCGCCTGACATCAGGGATTCACAGGCAAACACGGCCATGCCCATGCCCAGGGCTGATTCGTGACGATAAGTTAAATCCCAAAAGGGACGGCCCGCCAGTTAGATGGCGGGCCGCGATAAGGAACATCTGTATGACTAATAGTTATTGTACCACAAGTGGGCTGCAGGATGCAAGCCCGGACACGGACGCAGGGAAAGAAGCCACGGCGGTGGCCGTCGACCAAGTTGATAGTAACCCGACCCCGAGCGAAGACAGCGAGGCTTCGGAGCGGGCGGCACCCAAGGATGTTGTCGAGATGGCGGCCATGCTCGGGCCCATGCTGGAACAGCGTCACGCGGCGAACTCCTCGCTGTCCACCAGCACGTCGACGACCGCGGCGACGCAGCCGCCCATGATTGCGGCGACATCACAAGGCATGGACACAACAGCGGGCGAGGACGCGACAGCGGTGACTCCGGGCGCCAGTCCGAGTCCCCCGACATGCACGGTTCCATTGATCTGCATACCGCAGGCGTGCGCGCCCAATCCCAACAACTGGCTGCAGGGGTTGTCGCTTAGGCCCGAACACCGAGAGCATCTCCATGCGAGCTGGTTGACGGATGAGACGATCGATGCCAGCGGTATAAAGTCGGCTGACGCCGCTCAGCTTGAAACACTGGGGTTCGCGGCCAAGGATGGACCGGCGATGGTGATACCGTACCCGCACCGATCGCTCGTTCGGCATTACCGAATCAGGCCCGACAACATGCGGGACTTCCAGGCCGAGGCGAAATATCGCACGCGACCGGGTGATGGCAACCACCTGTACATCCCGCTGACGACCTGGGAGGTTGCCGAGGACACATCAGCCCCGCTGCTCATAGCCGAGGGTGAAAAGAAGGCCCTGGCAGCGATGCAGGTGGGGTTCAATTCAATCGGAGTGCCCGGGGTGTACGGCTGGCGGTCGAAGGAAGGGCCGATCGTTGACCTCGGCGAGTTCAAGTGGCAAGATCGTCGGGTGACGATCTGCTACGACTCGGATGTTTGGACGAACCCGAACGTCCGCGAAGCCCTGCGACGGCTAGTCCAGGAGTTGGAGCACCGCGGCGCCGAAGTGTTCGTGGTGTTCTTGCCACACGGTGAAGACGGCAACAAGATGGGTGTCGATGATTACCTGGTTGCAAACGGTGCCGAGCAGTTCAAGCAGCTTGTGGATGGCGCCAAGCCCCTTGCGGACGTCGCCATGGCGCTGGTCAAGCCTGGCCTGTCGCCGAACAGGCTTCAGGAAGTAATGGACTATGTCGGGCGAGTCATCGCCGTCTACCCCGCAGCCCAGGCTGACTACTAGGGCAAGATGATGAAGGCCATGGCCATGGCCGGATACCCGATTCCCGGCAAGCGGGTGTTCTCGAAGATGATCAACGACGCCAGGAAGATGATTGCGAAGTCCGAAGCCAAGTCCGAGCGGGAAGAACCCGAGGTGATCGCTCGAAAGTTCATCGATGAGAACTGGATGGACAAGGGCGACCTTCGTCGACTGCACTTCCTGGTCGATCAGTTCTACATGTACAACGGCAGGTACTACGTACCCACCAGCGACAGCAGCATGCGGTTGGAGCTGACCGGGTGGCTGCAGGCGAACGAGACGCGCATCACTCGCAGCCTGGTCGACGACGTACTTCTCAACGTACGGGCCCTGTGCAAACTGCCTGATGACACGAAGATTCCCTCGTGGATTGGCGAGGATCCGACTGGACGAAACTGCTCTGAGTGGCTCGTCTTCGGCCGCGGGCTGCTCCGCGTGCAGGACGCAATCGAAGCCAGGTTCCAGTTCGAAGATCACAGCCCGGTATTTCTTGCGACGGGGATGATGCCATTCAGGTTCTTCGAGGGGATCGTGCCCCCGAAGTGGCAGCAGTTCCTGGACGAGACGTTCGCCGGCGATCAGCAGCGGATCATCCGGCTCCAGGAATGATTCGGCGCCCATCTCCTTCTTGACCTGAACATCGAGAAGTTTGCGATGTTCATCGGTGACGGCGCGAACGGTAAGAGCGTGGTGCTCGCAGTACTCGCCGCGATGCTCGGACTAGACAACACCGTTTCCATCTCGCTCCATCAGCTAGGCGATAAATTCCAGACGGGGAGGCTGCGAGGCAAGGTTGCGAACATAGTCGGCGACCTGGAGGATACCGACAAAGTCACTGAAGGGCTGTTGAAGCAGCTCGTCAGTGGCGAGCGAGTGAAAGGAGAATTCAAGAACCGCGATCCCTTCACGTTCGTGACCCGGGCCAGGCACACATTTTCGGCCAACAGTTTCCAAAGGTTCCGAGACCGGACCAACGGAATCTGGCGACGTGTGCTGTTGTTCGTATTCGATCAGATCGTGCCCGAGGAGAAAAGGGACGTCAACCTGGCCAAGGACCTGATACGCGACGAATTGCCGGGGATCTTCAACTGGGCGTTGAAAGGTGCAAGACGACTCCAGGCCCAAGGCGGAGCGTTCACCCCGTCGGCCGTATGCGAACGAGAGTTCAAGAGGTACCGGGTCGACTGCAACCCGGTTGCGGCGTTCCTCGCCGAATGCTGCAACGTTGCCGAGGGGTTGAACATTCGCAAGCAGTCTTTGTACCAGACGTACAAGGAATGGTGCGACAATAACAGCTACAAAGCCCTGGCAAGCTCGTCGTTCGGACGCGAGTTGAATCGGGTGGTACCTGGCCTGCGGGAAGTTCGCCCAAGGGTCGAAGGCGAACGGGTGAACGAGTACGTGGGCATTGAGCTTCGCGATCGGGTATCCGTTATCCGGTCGAGCCGGTGGGCGTCGTAGGGTGAAGGAGACTGCCAGGCTGTTCGGCTGCCAGTGCGGGGCCGAACAGCCTTGTTTGGTCAGGGTTGGTCATAGACTGGTCAGGGTAATGTACGCTCGTAAGTCCTTACGGCATAAGGCGTGGTCACCCGGTCATAGATAATTCCCTATTGATAGCCTTAAGGAAGATATAAAAAAAAGGTAACACTTCACCCATCTGCAACGATTGCTTCGGGCATCGCCGGTAGTGTGCCG
>CAZMBZ010000412.1:0-2935 GCA_964564285.1 uncultured Planctomycetaceae bacterium
TCTTCGCGCAGATTTCCAAACCAGGCGTTTGGGATGCGATCATGGCGTGGGTGGGGGAGTCCTCCGCGCAAAAGACCACCCAGACGAGGCCGGCAGGCAGTTTTCCGCCCAACGGCTTCGGGCTATATGGCATGCACGGCAATGTATGGGAGTGGTGCAGCGACTGGTACGACGGGGATTACTACGCCAACTCACCTAAGACCGACCCGCAAGGGCCGGAGGGTGGCTCGTACCGTGTTCTGCGCGGCGGCTGTTGGGACAGCAGTCCAGCCGTCTGCCGCTCCGCGTACCGTCTCTGGAGCTCGCCGGACTCTCGGTACTTCGTCATCGGGTTCCGTGTTTCCGTGGACCTGCCTACCGGTCAGGCAGGCTTGAAGTAACCCTTTGCACTTTGTTCTTTTACACTTTGCCCTTCCTGGGGTTCCAAGGGGCCAAGCCCCTCGTCGCCGCGACAATCGCGGCCTAGACCGCCGGCCTGAGGGAGGGCAACCCGCGTCGGTGAGCGAGGGCCGTCAACGCTCTGCACCGACGAGGTGGTTGATCTCGACCTGCACACGATCAGCCCACTCAGCCCGCAGGTATTCCGCCACCAACCGGCGATGACATTGCTCGGCCGTGGGTTCGGCGCATAGCAGGCAGGCCTGGTCGAAATGGTCAGGTTCAAGCGTTGCTTCGACTCGGCGTTCACGCAGCAGCGGGATGAATCGCGGCTCGTACTGCGTCCAAGTTATCTTCTTGGCTTTCCACAGGCCGAGGATGCTCTCATTCGGCGGTTCATGGCCGGAGGGCTATGTTCATTTTCTTGAAGATAGGCCGTGGCCATCCCGCTGCAATGGGACGAACAATGAAAGGCGTTCAGGCAATCGGCCGCACGCTGCGCTCAATCCTGGTCCTGAGAGTGCTGCAGCGACTCTTTAGGTCCGAGATCTGCTGTGAAATCGCGGCATTCTCCTGACGGGATCTCGCGATCATCCCCTTCCTCTCGTCGATCTTGGCCACAGATGGTCCGACTGCTTCATCAGAAAACCTATCAATCGCCGCCGCAAGGGCCGCTCCTTCGACGGCTGCGTGTTCGGAGAACGCTCGTCGCACCGCCAGGCGGATCGTTGCCAGATGCCTCTGCCGTTCATCCTGCGCCTTCTCATCCCGATAGTTGATCAAGGCATCAACGGCAACATCCACGAACGGCAGGACTTTGGCCAGCCGCCCTGCGTGCTTCGCCAAGGCGCTCCCGGCCTTGGTCGCTTCCCACGGCCTGAATGTCTTCCCCATGCTTTTCCCCATGTTGTAGACGAGTTGACGCATACCCTTGGCATCCTTTGCTGCCTGCTTCAACGTGCCCTGCAGAGCGGGCACCATATTCCGCATGAGCTTTACTGCGGCGGTTCCGCTCTTGGCTGGGCACGTATCGATGTCGATATGGCGCCCATCACGGTTCTTCTCAACCATGAAGACCGCCTGACCCAATATGCTGTTCCCAAGCTCCTCCAACTCAAGAAGTGCCGCATCAAATGCGGCGTTTAAATCAGCGGCCAGGCCGTCATGGAGCGAATCAACTTGAGCGCTGGCGTCAGGGCAATCCGTCGCGCTCTTTCCTTGCCGCGGGTAGCGGTCGGGAACGAGTCCAGGCAGACCTCGACGGCCTCCTGGATGTTGAGCCGATTCAGCAGTTCGACCACCTTCGGATGAATCGGCACGAAACGTTCATCTTTATCCTTCGTCGAGGCGTTTGAAGGTACTTGACAACGTCCTGTTGCTGTCGATCCAACCATCCGGCCACCCCTTATGGGGCACATTCCGACCCAAGTTTCCGGACAATTCGACACATAAGCCGTTCGGGCCTCGGAAAAAGGAGCAGCAAAAGCGCCTTGTGCGCACAAAAGCGTCGATTGCAGCGTCTCTGCCCCCCGTCACTCATGCCGCTCGATGGTAGTAACGCAACAAACCACCCAGTCAGTCGCGGCAAGGGCCTCCCAGTGAACCTTCATAGCTATCGACCAGGACATGCCTTTTCGGCTCTTGGGCACGGGAGTGATTCCGTTCCCTTTCAAGACACGAGCAATCGTCGATCGACTGACCGGGTGTCCCAGGTTCTGCAACGCACCTTCGGTTCAACCATAGCTCCACGAGGCATTATCGCGGGCCATTCGGACTACCAGTTCCCGGATCGTCTCTGGCGTGACAAGCGCCTCGATCCCCATCAACACTCTCCGCCCAGTGCCTTGCCCTTGAGATGCTCACGGAGCACCCGATTCTCTTCCTGAAGGTACTCGACGACGTCCTGTTGCTGTCGATTCAACCATCCGGCCAGCGCCACCACGAGAATCTGCCACACAGGTGCTATCATGACGGCAATTCTACCGTCTCAAAATGCCGTGGGGCAGGCCCAATCCACCGCATCAAGCTGTCCTGTAACTCCTTTTCATTCCAAGACCTGTTACGCGGCTGAGTTTTGGGACCATACGGGATGCGGAGCGTTCCCAGCAAAACCGCCATCGCTAAAAAAACCGCCGATCGTTGTTCGTGTGTTCATGGTTTTTGTGTCTTCATTCTGTGCTGTTTCAGCCAGTCTTTTAATCTCTCGTGGGTCGCCTTGTATGGGCTCGGAGCATCAGGTTTGGCTGGCTCTGCGGCGCGCTTGCGCATTTGGGCCGCCTCGTCGCCCCGGCCAAGCTTGTCGAGGATCTCGGCCTTGACAGTCCATAGTTCCACCAGGGTGTCATCCGGGGTATCGATCGTAACCTTGGCGGCTTCCTTTCGCCAATTGGCGGCGCTCCTGTCGTATCTCAGCTTTCGGTAGTATCGCAATTTCTGGGCGTCGATCGATATCTCGATCGACTCGAGCGCGGCATTCCAGTCCTTCAGGCCGATGTAGGCCATGGCCTGCCCGTGGTATCTCGGCGATCGCCAGCGGTGGCGATCGGGGGGCCAGGGA
>CAZMBZ010000413.1:0-2911 GCA_964564285.1 uncultured Planctomycetaceae bacterium
TTGATGGGGTTGACGGCCAGGGTGAGGTCGTTGATCTTGAAGGGGATCAGGCCGACGTCGAATGCCTGGCAGTAGGCGGGCAGTTCGGCGTAGGGGCGCCGGCCGAGGCAGTGGAGGTTGGATATTGACGAGTATTTGGCGAGGTTAACGTTGGAATCGGCGTCGCCAATGAGTACGAAGTGCCATTTTGGGCGCTTTTTGGCGACTTCTGCAAGCAGATCGAGGTCCACCCAGTCTCGTATCAGGCCGAAAAAGCCCAGCCGCGGGTGGGGAATCGCTGCGATATCGGCAGGCTCGGGCAGGTCTTCGGTGATGGCCCGGGCGAAATGCTCGTAGTCGACGCCGTGCGGTACGAGGAGGGTGTTTGGGTTCCAGGGGGCCTTGGCTTTCTGGAGGGCGTTGGAGGTCGTGACGACCATATCGGCGCGGCGGCAGAGGTCCTCCTCGTCGCGGAGGACCTGCTTGCGGTCGTAGCCGGTGAATGAAGCGTGGTCATCCACGCAATAGTACAGCACCTTCTCCTCGCCGAACCGGCCTAGCAGGTAGGAGATATCTGGTGTGAACGACCAGAGTTGCACGGGTCCGGTGCGGACCTTTCTGAGTGCGCGGCGGATCTGGCGGACGAGCATCGCGCGGTTGAGCTTTCTGGCCCAGGCCGAACTTGGCAGGGGGATCACTATCGGCGTAAGGACGTGGAGGTTCGGCCGTGGGGTTTTCAGCCCGGCGAAGACCTGCTTGAGCTTGCGGGCGATATGGGCGACGTCTGATGCGCTGGCAGAGGGGGCCCGCGAGGCGTGGTAGTTCACCCAGAGCACGGTATTCCGCTCGGCCAGGATGTGCATCACGTGATGCTTGCTGGTCGGCGGGGCATCGTAACCGCTGGCGAAGCATAAGATTGTCTTGCCTTCGATCATACGCTCAGCTTGCCTCCTTCGGCGGGCTCGTCGGGCAGGGGGGCGGATTGTGATGCGTCAGGTGCTCGCCCCTGCCGGCGCATCAGGCGCACGGCGATAATCAGGCCCAGGCCTGCCGCAACGCCGGCGAGGTTGAGGAGGGCGTCGGAGGCCGAGCCGGTGCGGCCTGGCACGATGGTTTGGAGGTATTCCAGGAGGACGCCGTATGCGCAGCAACCCGTCCCGGCCAGCATCGCCAGGCCTGGTCCTGCGGGTTGGCCTGGCGGTTTCATTGCCATCACCAGCAGGATAATGAGCACGGAGTACGCGGGGGCGTGCATGGCGTTTTGCAGGCTGGGGGTGATCGACTTATCCCAGCCGCCGGGGGCGTCCGGGCCGGACGGCAGGAGCGAGCCGGCCGTCAGCAGGCCCACGTATAGGCAGGTCAGAGTCCAGTATGATTTCCGTCCCAGCGTCGCCATCAGAGCAAAGCCTCCCTCTCGCCTGGCGCGTGCTGTGGGCGCGTCGCGTTGCGGCTGGCCGTTGGGCTCGCGGCGGTTTTGTCGGTGGCCCCGGCCGAGTCGTCGGCAAGTTTTTTGCAGATGTCCACCATAGGCTGGAGGCAGGTCTCTCGGTTGTAGTTTTCGAGCACGCACTTTCTCGCTCGCTGGGCCAACTGAGAAAGTTCTGGCGACGGGCCGTCGGGGCCTGTCAGGGAAAGTATATGTTCGATCCACTCATCCGGCGAATCGGCCCGCAGCGCATCCCGGCCTGGCTGGACGTCTAGTCCGCTGAGCGCGCCGGGCGAGGCGACCACGGGCTTGGCCATGGCCATGGCTTCGAGGACCTTGTTCTGCACGCCGCGGGCGATGCGCAGCGGCACGACGGCGGCGGATGCGGCGGACAGGTACGGCCTGACGTCCGGCACGGAGCCGGTGACGACGACTCCGGGCGTCTCTTCCAGTCGCTGGACCTGTTTGGCGGGGTTTCGACCGACGATCTGGAATGTCAGGTTGGTTGCCTGTCGCCTGAGTCGTGGCCAGACCTCGCGGACGAACCAGCAGACGGCGTCCACGTTTGGTCGGTAGTCCATTTGTCCGGTGAAGACCAGTGACGGATCGTCGGCCTTTGGCTGGGGCAGGTTGGCATCGGGTGCGAAGTAGTCGGTGTCTACCCCGTGGCCTACGGCATGGATGTGTGGGTTTTGGGCGCCCAGCATTTCGATTTCGGTCTGGCTGGTGATGAACACGGCCTGGCAGCGTTGGATGGCGAGTTGTTCCAGTTTTCTCACAGCCCGGGCCTCGGCGCGGTAGAGCCAGCTCTTGGGCCAGGGCGAGTCTTGGGCGTAGGCTTGCCACTTTGAGCTGTCGGCATCGACGAAGTCGATCACGTGCGCTCTTGCCGGTACGTCAAGGCACACCGGAAGGACGGATGTGCAGTACGCGAAGGCCAGGTCGAACGGCTGGCGCTTGGCGCTGTCGGCTATTTTTCGGCCCAGCGTGGGATTGTGGAAGTAACCTTCCGTGGCGGAGCGGCCTCGCAGGAGGCTGAGTCCCGCTCTTGCCCGGCCGCGCGTGCCTCCGGCAGGGGCGAGGATTATTTCCCGGCACCACTGTCGCAGCGGTGCGGCGGCTTGGGCATCGGCGGGGCGGTGGGTGAGAGCGGCGAGGGTGATGTGAAAGTCCTTCGAGAGGGCTTTTATCTCATGGAACGCGCGCACCCTCTCCCCCTTGTCTGGAGGGTAAGGCACGCGATGAGCTACGTAGAGAAGCCTTCTCATATACTGTATCTCTGGGGCATTGAGTCCTCAGGCGAGAGTGTGCGGTAGCAATGATCATCGCCGGTCTTTTGGGCTACTTGTAATAATAGTTGTACTTCTTTCCGCTACCGCCATATAGCAACTGCGGGATCGCGAATGTCCTGTGCGTCAAGACCAGCCCGGACACCTCGACCTTGGCGCTGTGGAGCTGGCGGATGGCCGCCTCCACGGATTCCCGGCGCGTCTTGTTCATTCGGAC
>CAZMBZ010000414.1:0-2856 GCA_964564285.1 uncultured Planctomycetaceae bacterium
AGAAATGGGTCCGCCAGCGAGAGCAAGCAAGAATGTCGAGCATCAAGGAAGAAAATGCAGGCAATACCTCAGCATTACCGAGGCCTTTTAATACTGACGCAGACGCGCATACATTCGGGCCGCTCGCAGCAAGGACCGCTTTCTAAACGGGCTGCCGGGGTCATCGCCAGTGCGCATCCGTCACTTACGTGTCCGCTGGCATACGGCCGCTCCTGCTGCCAGACGCCGTTCACGCGCTTCTAATAACAGAGGTCATAGTTCGGATGCCCGTCCCAGTATGCGGTCTGCGGCCGTGGAATCCTTGACGAGTCGGAATACGAGTGGCGACCGCCCTTGAGGTAGTTGGCGGTGGCGAAGCGGAGGCTGGGCAGGTTGCCCGCCGGATCGAGCACGGCCAGCGCCAGGATGTACGTCCCTGCGGGCGCATCGACCTTGAAGTCACCTCGGACCGTGTGCGCCTTGGGCGGCGTCTTCCAGGCGCCCTTGCCTCGATCCCATTCGGCGGCCTTGCCCGACCATTTGCCGTAAGGCTTCCAGGTCGGCTCGGCCCAGCCGTCGCCGGGCAACCACTCGCGCAAGTCGGCGTCCTGGAAGGTCGAACGCCAGACCACGGCGTGTGTTTTGCGATGGAGCAGAGAGACCTCGACGGGCCAGTCGCAGTAGAACGGGGCCCGGGGCAGCAAAGTTAATTCCAACACGCCGCAACCGAGCAAAAAGAATGCTTGCTGATCGTGCGACCGGCAATAGAATCGCCAGAAAGGCCCACGACAGTCGTCGGCCAAGGACTATCCGGGAAATCCCGGCTCAGAACTCTTGCGGCCGTGCCCCGGAGTAGATCACGATGATTCGCGCCATAGCACTCATGAAGGCCTGGACGCTCCAGGCAACCCCCGATGCCAACCAGATCGTCCATCCCCGCCTCAGCACCAGCCAGGCCTTGGCCGGGGTGCCCGACATCGCCGCCCAGAACGCCGAACCCCTGCTGAACATCCCGGAGAGCACGTTCCTGGGCAATAGCCTCTGGCAGTGGCTGGCGCTGCTGGGGATCCTTCTGGCCAGTTTCGTCGTCGGCAAGGCGGTGGCATTCTTCCTGGAACGCCACGGCGCAAAGCTCCGCGAAAGCAAACGGCTGCGCGTGGTCGGGCGAATTATCGGGTTCGTCGCCGGGCCGACCAAGATGTTCTGCCTAGCCATAGGGCTCTACGTGGCCGGGCTCGTGCTGACGCTGGATCCCGATCTCGAATTGCTCTGGGGCAAGGCCTGTGCCACCCTGGCGGTCATCACCGCCGCGTGGGTCGTCTTCCGCATGGTCGACATCGTCGAGGATGTGCTCCAGCGACTGACCAGCAAGACCGAAACTCAACTTGACGACCAGCTAGTACCCATGATCCGCAAGACGCTGCGGGTCTTCGTCGTCATTGTCACGGTCCTGCTGATCGCCCAGGGCATCTACGAGTTGGAAATCGGCCCGTTGCTCACCGGCTTGGGCATCGGCGGCCTGGCCTTCGCCCTGGCGGCCAAGGACACCATCGCCAACCTGTTCGGGTCGGTGACGATCTTCACCGACAGGCCCTTCCAGCTTGGCGACCGGATCAAGATCAAAGGCCACGATGGCACTGTCGAGGAGGTCGGCTTCCGCTCGACGCGCATCCGCACACTCGTGGGGCACCTCGTCACGCTGCCCAATGCCGTCATCACCAACGAAGCCATCGAGAACGTTTCCAGGCGGCCATCGATCAAACGCGTGTTGAACGTCACCGTCACCTACGATACCTCACCCCAGAAAGTGCAACGCGCCGTGGATATCCTCCGCGAGATGCTCGCCACACGCATGGAACACTTCCCCCCGGGCAACCCGCCCCGGGTGTATTTCTCGGACTTCAACGCCGACAGCCTGAACATCGTCGTCTACTACTGGTACGCCCCGGCCGAGTGGTGGAACTACATGGAGTTCAGCGATGCGTTCAACTTCGAGCTGCTGACCCGCTACAACGATGAGGGCATCGAGTTTGCCTTCCCGACCCAGACACTCTACGTCAAGCAGGACTCGCCCCTGACGGCCGAGGTGAAACTCCAGCCCGCGACCGCCTGACCAGGCTGCGGTTCGGGTACGTGGCGCCCAGGCGGCGGAGCATGAAGTATCCCCGCCGTTGTTCCGCTCCGGTCGAAAGGTGCCCCTCGCGAAGCATGCGGGCGGCAAGCGCCCCGAACGCCTCCGGGGCTCGGGATTGCACCTCGGGAATTACCTGCACAAACTTGTCCTCGGACAACGAATCGTCCTGGACCATCCGCCTGAGAAGCTCGTCGACCACTCGCCTTCGCCCATCTTCGCCCAGGTCGGTATTCTCGGGATCCAGCAAGTTCATCGCATGGTCGACATAGGCTGTCGAGAAAGACAAGGGTGGAGCATCGGCCGGTTCTTCGGCCTGGAACGACGCAGCCCCCAACGATATATCAGCTGAAACCCGGAACGAGGTTTCCCTCTGGACTTGCACGTAGATCCGCCTTGACCTCTTCCTGGCGGCGGCTCGAAGCTTCTCGATTGCCGTCCGGAACTGCCTATCATAGACCTTGGCTTCGTTAAAGAGTTTCATGGCCTCCAACACGTCCGCGTGCCTGGGAAGCGGAGAGATAAGTGAGCCAGGAACCATACAACTACAACATCATCGCACAACAACCCAAGCTCCTCGCGTTCTACGCGGGCTGGCTCGGGCAGAAGGCGTATGCCCTCGCATACTCGGCCGTGCTCCGGGATCGCCACGAGCTCTGGGCAAACGCGGCGGGTGAAGTTGACCGGCTGTTGCTTCTTGCCCATGAGGCTGCGAAGCTCAAGCATGTTGATCTCTCGGGCGACGT
>CAZMBZ010000415.1:0-2804 GCA_964564285.1 uncultured Planctomycetaceae bacterium
TTTGGGGTGTTGTTAATTGTTTGGGGCTGGTTTGGCTTGGTTGTCTGGTGTGGTTTGTTCTGGCTGGACGGGTTTGATTGGCAGGGTCAGGGTGAATGTTGCGCCGTGGCCTGGGGCGCTATTGATAGTAAGTCGGCCGCCGAGGAGTGTGCTTAGGTCTTTGGCGATGGCGAGGCCCAGGCCGGTGCCGTGGGCCTGCTTGGTCAGCGTGGGGTCCACCTGGTAGAACTTGTCGAAGATGCGTGTCTGGTCGGCCTCGGCTATGCCTGGGCCGCTGTCGGCCACGCTTATGGCGACATTTTTCGCGGCGTCGTCGTCGTCGGCCAGGATGGCGGTGGATACGGTGACGGTTCCCCCGGCCGGGGTGAACTTGATGGCGTTTGAGAGCAGGTTGTAGAGTATCTGCTGAAGTTTGCCGGCGTCGGTGAGGACGATGGGCAGTTTCTCATCCAATTCTTCCCGCAGATCGAGTCGGTTCTTGTCGGCCAGGGGTGCCATGAGTTGCAGAAGCGTTTGGCAGGTGTCGGTCACAGAAACCTTGTCGCGTCTTATGTCCACCTTGCCGGCCTCGATCTTGGCCATGTCCAGAAGGTCGTTGATCATGCTGAGCAGGTTGTTTGCGGCGGAGGAAATATTCTGCCCGTATCGGTGGACGCGTTCGTCGTCCTTTTCGGACAGGAGGTCGGCAAATCCGATAATGCTGTTCAGCGGGGTGCGGAGTTCGTGGGATATGTTGGCCAGGAATTCGCTCTTGACCTGGTCGGCCTTGTAGAGTGTCACGTTGGCTTCGGCGAGTTCGGAGAGCTTTAGGTCCAGCGCGCGGTTGGCGGCGCGAAGCCTGTCGTGCTGGGAGTTGATGGCTTCGAGCATTTCGTTGAAGCCCTCGCCGAGTCGCTGGAACTCATCGGCGGTTCCGATTTTGCTGCGGGCGGTGAGGTTGCCCTCTGCCACCTTGTCGGTGAGGTTTTGCAGCGAGCGGATCGGCCGGAGAATAAGTCGATGGCTGATAAGGGCGAACAGCACCAGCGCCAGCGTTCCTGCCAGCAGTGCGCCGACTACAAAAGCGCCGCGAGTCCACCATACCAGCGGGGTCGAGGCCATCTCCCCGGGCAGCGTCACCCGCACCATTCCGACAAGCTGGCCGGGTTGGTATCGCAGTTCCGCCTTGGCGGCCGCGCCGTGGCAGGTCATGCACGATTGCTCGGCCCGAACCGCCCTGAAGACCCGGAAGACCGTCTCGTCGCGGTCGTCATCGCCCTCGATGACGGCCAGTTGTTGCGCGGGGTTCCGCGCGAATGCCTTGATGGCCTTGCGGGGGGAAGAGCCCAGCGGGCGTGGGGACTTGCGGCCCTCGACGAGAACGATGACGGACGGTCCGGTGCGGGTGGCGGCATCCTCGCCGGCGGTGTAGAACGTGACGACGTGGCTGTTCTTGTCGTCGTCGGCGTCGGGGTTTTTCGGGTGTTCGCGAAGCCACTCGTTAAGGCGAAGTCGGGTCAATTCCGACCCGGGCCGCTGAACGCCTTGTTCGGCCAGCAACTCCATGAAGTACCACGGCACGCCGAGCGCTGCCGCGATCACTCCCAGGACCGCCAGGCCAAAGAGAAGGCGGAGTTTAGTCGCCAGCGAGATTTTAACGATGCGCCTAGCCATGTCGGTGACATTCTACGCCACCGGGGCCGCGGTAGCAAAGCTATCGGTCGCGCAGGTATGTTTCACGAATTGACCGCAACGTGTAGCCGCTCTCGTTGAGCTGGCGGATCAGGCGGATTCGCTTGACGTGGGAATCGTCGAAGAACCGCCCGCGCGTGTGCGGCCTGCGGATGGGATCTATGAGGCCGAGCATTATGTAGTACTCGACGGTTTGCGAACTGACGCCCGAGGCCGCGGCGACCTTGGAAATCCGCATCAGCTCTTTGCCTGCAATGTCCTGGCGGTCATCTTTCATGTTCAGCAACCTTTATCGCCCGCCGGGGCTGAGAACTTTAGCGCACACTTCAACCGCAAGGCGTATAATGCTCGACATGGAAACGCTTAAGGCCACTTTCTTCGAGAATCCGTTTACCGTCTATCTCATCCTGGTCGCCGTGGCTGTGGGGTTGATCGTCATGTGGCGAACCGCCGGCCGCTCAGGCCGATGGCTGGCGACGGGCCTGCTCATCCTGGCGATTCTCGCCGGCGGGATTTTCGCGATGGAAAAACTGGTCGTCACCGACCGCGAGCAGATGGGGCTTATCCTCAAGGACATTGCCGAAAGCGTGCCGGCCGGGCGGATCGACCACGCGATGACGTACCTGGACGAGAAGTATTTTGGGTGGGGCAAGTTCAAGCCTGCCGTGGCCCTGGCCGTCAAGGCCGCCATCGCGAGGTACGACATCCAGAAGGTCAGCCTGTTCGGCGATCCCACGATCGAGGTGGATGGCAAGCTCGCCAAGTGCAAGGTCTCCGCCATGATCACCTACAAGCTAAAGGGCGAGTCAACCAGGCACCCCATGGCCTGGCACGTCAAGTGGATCAAGCGCCCCGAAGGCTGGCGAATCCAGCGTGCCGAGCCGACCACGGACGTCCTGCCATAACGTGCGGGGCAACTTTGGAGTGCGGCGAGCTCTCGCCGCTTTGACATGTCGCGTAGCGACGCTGTTTCTGCTTCCGTTGTATTGTAGTTGTTGCCGTCGATTCCGGGCCGCCGGTTGGGCAGGCCCGCGTCATCGCCGCCGGTCGCGATCAATGTCGCAAGAACTCTTCCCGAAATCCTGTTCTCACCTCTGCATCTTTGCGCACGCTCGCAGCAGGGCGCCGCGGGT
>CAZMBZ010000416.1:0-1451 GCA_964564285.1 uncultured Planctomycetaceae bacterium
AGCACCTCGCCGGTGCAACTGGTCACCTTTATTTGCATCGGCCCCAGGGGCCTGGCCAGGTCTAGCAGCAGTTCGGAGTCGTACGCGCCGTTGACCAGGATCAACTGCTCGGGGATTTCCTCATCCAGCTTGAGCGGCATAGGGGCATAGAACGCGGCCAGCAGCTTGGCATCGTTCTTGGCCACCACCAGTGGATATAGCATGTGCGGATACAACGGCCTGAGCTCGCCGTCCAGCAGAACATCCGCGTGCTGGCGGACGAACGCCAGTTGCTGCTTGAGCATGCGCCGGTGCGACTCGGTCAACTCCGTCATCTTGCGCGAAATCTGCGGGACCGAGAAGAGCGCGTGGATGATCTGCATGGCTGCGCTGTGGTCAGGCTCATCATCATGCCACGTGATCGGGTCCGCATGGACGACCGTCTCGCCGCAGAGCAGGCGAACATCCAGCGTGCGGACGCGGTTGTCGCCGATGCTGTTGGGGCAGTCCACAGCCCGGAACATGTTGCCGTACTTTCGCATGGCTGGGCCGTTGTAGGCCTGGCGGAACTCGATCAGGACATCCGGATTGATCGCCCTGAGCCGGGCCATCACGTCGTCGAGAAGCTTGCAGACTCCTTCGCCGATTGAGGGGCAGTCGCGGCGGTCGTCTTCGGTGTCCTCAATGCCCCTGCCGAAGCCGATGCTGCCGATAAAGTCCATCTTAAAACCGTCGATCCCGTATCGTCGGATGAACTTCTCATAGGTATCCGCCAGGTACTCGCGGGTCTCGGCGAAACGCGGGTCCAGGCTGAACCAGCGGGCTCCTTCGCGCCCAGGCAGGAGCATGTCCTTGAATCGCTGATACGCCTTGGACTCCACACCAACAAACGGCACGGAGAACCAGACCATGTACTTCATCCCCATGGCCTGGACGCGTTTGACGTGGCCTGCGAAGTCGGGGAGTTTGTTTGTGCTGACCTCCCAGTCGCCATTGTTCTGATAGCCGAAGTCCTTCTGATCGGTCTGCCAGCCATCGTCCAGAATCACCGTGTCCATGCCCAGTTCCTTGGCGAGGGCACACTGGGTTTCGAGATCGTCGGGATCGATATTGAGATTGTAACTGTACCAAGAGGACAGCAGCGGCATGCGGGCCGCGTCCGGGATCGTGCAGGGCGCGTACTCCGCCATGGATGCCCACCACGATGACACATCCTTGAGCGCGGTGTAATACGGGATTCGCCGGAAGTCAAAACGCAACGTAACGGCGTACTCGGCGACCTCGCCGACCGACGCGCCAACGATCACCGCCCGGGACTTGTAGGCCTTACCATTCCTGTACGATCCGCCAAGTTCGGTGTCATGGACGGCATCGGAAAGGGCCCAGGTGCAGGCATTCACACCGTCCAGGTTGTACAGGCAGTAGACGGGCATGGACGAGTTGGCCCGGCACTGGATGAAGTTCTCCGTGCC
>CAZMBZ010000416.1:1551-2774 GCA_964564285.1 uncultured Planctomycetaceae bacterium
AGCGGCGTTATTTTGCGCCTCTCGCACTTCGAAAAAGCGAGAAAGCCTTCTTCACCTGGCTCGGATGTATTTGCTTCAGTTGCGACCAGCGCAGATGCGCCAGGATCGGCTTGATTGTCTTTACCCAGCGGTGCTCGCGACGGTAGCGTGCGTGAGTTACGCCACCGGCCATTGCCCGGTTGACCTTGGTGATTAGCCGCAGACCGAGGCCGCTTTCATCGAGGCGGACAGTCACGCCGTCATCGTAGGTGGGCAACTGGCGGACATCGGTTACCGCCTCGCCGGTAAGCGACGCGGTCAAAACGCAGCCGGTGCGCTCGGTTCGGTTCCAGCGGATCATGTCGCCGTCTTCGTAAGGCACATCAGTCGCGACGAAGTTGCCCAGCGAATACGCAATCGGCCTGCCCTGACAAAGCTCCATGCCCTGGATAACGTGCGGGTGATGACCTATGACCATCGACGCGCCGGCGTCGATAAGCTCGCGAGCCTGGTCGATCTGCTCCGGCGATGGAATCCTGAACCGCTCCTCGCCCCAGTGAGGCGAGACGATAACGTGATCAACCTGCCCGATGAGCTCTCGCACCTGCCCAACGAGGCGGTCGATATCCAGCGGAGCAACGCCCGGCCTGCCCGGCGCGGCGAATGGTCGCGTACCGCTGCGATGGTCGGCAGCGCCCAGGAAAGCCAGCCGAAGCCCGCATGACTCCATGATTGCCGGCCCGGCCGCCTGATCCAGGTCGTCGCCGGCGCCGAAGTACGCCACGCCCATCTCGTCCAGAAGATCGCGAAGCCTGCCAAAACCGTCGGCAAGGCAGTCGAACATGTGGTTGTTGGCCAGGGAGACAACGTTGAACCCCGCGTCCGCGACCTGACGCACGAGTTGAGGCGTCGAGATGGACCGGGGCTCGGTCTCGACAGTCGCCCCACTGCCGGGCAGCGTGCATTCGAGATTGCCCAGAACGACATCTCCGGCACCGAGCACATCGGCGACACCGGCGAAGATCACCTCCGGATCGCGATCGCACACGTCGCCGCGCGGCCCGGCCGTCAGCAGCAGGTCCCCCACTGCCACCAATCGCAACGGCCTAGCCTCGTCAGATGAAGACCTCTCTGCCACGATGCTCCAGTCCTTTGCCAATACCGGCACACCTTTCCCTTTGGATCGGCCTGTGCTATCCTTTAGCTTACGCGAAATACCGACAAAGGCCAGACTTGACCTCCTC
>CAZMBZ010000417.1:0-2757 GCA_964564285.1 uncultured Planctomycetaceae bacterium
GGCGGGGCGTGATATCGATGGGCTGGTGAAGATGCTCTCGGTCGCAGAGTTCGACAACAAGGTAGCGGCAGCCGACCATCTGGCAGTAATTGGGGATCAACGTGCGCTGGCGGACCTGGAGAAGCTAAACAGAAGCTGCGGCAACTGGTGGATCGGTGGCGAACCTGCAAATATCGTCGAGGATCGCGGATCAAGCGGTGCGTTTGCCTGGGCTATCTGGAGTATCCTTCACCGCGACCTGCCGGAGAAGCAGCAGATTAGCGGGCTGTTCGATCTTCTCGAAGGAAAGGGACGGGCGGTGCCCGAAGGTGTCCCGGCGAGGATGGCACACTTCAACTTTGACGTGGGAAGGCGCGTGGGTCGGCAGCTCGAAAAGTATGACGGTCCCGCCGTTGTGGCACGGCTGCGGCGGACGAAGAACAAGGGGGCGGCGATTTCGGCGGTGAAGATGGAAGTCCGCCCAATGGACAAGCCCGCCGCGATGGCCCGATGCCTGCAGATTGCCCGCAATGAGGACGGCGCCGGGCGATACGGCGCGATTCAGGTTCTCGGCACCTTCGGCAGCGATGCCTTTGGCGACTTGGACAAACTGGCCCGCCAGGGGCACAGTCAGGCAATTACCGTGTTGGGCTATCACAAGCAACGCAGCCCCAAGGCGCTGGAACTGATATGTTGGCACTTGACCAACAACAGCACGTACATGGTCAGGCTGGTGGCGGTAAACCAGTTTTACACTGTGGCGGATCGGCCGGGCGTGGTCCCTGCCCTGATCAAAGCCCTGTATGATCCTCAGGAATCCATCCGACATAACGCCGCTCAGTTGCTGTGGAGTGAGGCGTACCGCAAGAAGTCGCCACATCTTAAAGAGCTGGAAGAGGCGATGTTGATTGCCCGGAGTCATCCGGACAAAGACGTTCGCGAACATACCGTCAAGGCACTGGACAGGCTGGGCAGCAAGCGGTTGGACGAGCCACTGGTTGATCCGCCGCCGGTCCGCACCACCATTGCTCAACCGGCCAGGGGGGGCAACCCCGTCGAGATCGATACTGTCGCCAAGAGCGATGAAAAGATCGACGCGACACAACGAGATGATGCAAGCACAACGGCTGACAAGCCGACCGTCAAAGCCGCGCCCGCCAAGCCGGACGGCAAGGCGCCGGCCGGAGAGGCGGCCTGGGGCAAGGCCGTCGAGGGCGTGCAGGTTCGGCTGCGGGCAAAGCAATCGAAGTGGAAGCAGGGCACCGTTCCGCGCCTCTGGGCTGATGTCCGCAATCAAGGCAAGCGGAATCTGCTCGTCCGCACACGGGACTACGGTCGCCAACTGGAAGTGGACGGGCGGTGGTATTGCCAGCCGGAACACGCTGGGACCATAGGCCCGCCAAGAACTCTTCCTCCCGGTCGTCAGTACGACGACATTGCCATCGATCTGCACGGGTCGTGGCTGTTCGCCGCTCCCCGGAATGTGCGTGCGCCTTGGAAGGCCGAGCCGGAGCAACTCGGGAAGCTTACGCCCGGCAAATACACCATCCGCGTGGCTTTCGCGGTGACGAATGCCAAGAACGCCCCGGGCAAGCCTGTCAAGGCCGTCAGCAACCCGGTCGAGATCGAGATTGTCGCCAAGAGCGATGAAAAGGCCGGCGCGAAACAGCAAGGCAATGCAAGCGCGACGGGCGCCGAACTGACCGTCGAAGCCGCGGGCGCGGTTGCGGGCGTCAAGCCGGATGATCCGACGACGCCCGTGCGTCCGGCGAGCGACCCGACATTGGATGGCAAGGAAGTACTAAAGAAGTTGAAGTCCATCGATGCCGTCTATGCAGCCTCCTTCACCGCATCCGGCATGCGTCCTGGCGGGCCGATCAGAAAATGGAAGTTCGCCATGCTCCGCGGAAGAATCGCCCTTGAAGAAGAAGTGGTCGAGATCGCCAAGGCGGACCTTGCCAAACGAAGACAGCTTGGTCGTCCGGGAGTCAGAGACGGAAATCCGATGCTTGCGCTGCGCAGCACGTTCTTTGTCGGACCTACCGCCCAAGCCAAGTACGACTGGGTGGGAAGAATTCCGCGCTACGGCCAGCAGGACCCCTGGCCGGCAAACGACCCCGGACCGGCCACGGCGGGTTCTCTGGATGTCGTGGACCCGGATGCCCCCACCTACATGCTGCAGATCAGGCGGACGTTATGGTGTCTGGGCCGGGGATACTCCAAGCAGATCACCAGGATTCGAGACGTAGGCAGGCGGGAAGACGGCCGGTTGACCGTTGCAGCCGACGGCCTGGACATGGCCCTTCGTCCGGGCGCCAAGTGGGAGTTGGTCATTGACCCGAAAGCGGAGTATATGGTTCGTTCAGCCACATTGGTGGACAACAGAAATCGCCGCTCATCCTATATGAATTCCGGCCTGAAACGGCATGGCTCGCATTGCGTGCCGGAAAAGGGAGAGTGCAAAGGCGCCTTCATCAGTACATCCTTCGAGTTTCAGTCCGCTTCGTTTAAGGGCGACGTCGAGTTCCTCAAACGCGCGAAGGCCACAATGCAGCCCCCGTACCTGATCCATACCGATGTTCACGACCAGCGAAGGACCCCTGAGCGGTATATGCCATACGACGCCGGGAAGATGTCCCCAAAAGGCGGGAAGCCGGCTCTTGACCTCGAGTGGGAAAAAGAAGCCGTATTCGACATGGAGAAAACAGTGCCCGCTTCCGAGCCTAACAGCCCGTTTAGGAATACCACTTTCCCGGCACCGTGTCATGCGGCCGCCAG
>CAZMBZ010000418.1:0-1127 GCA_964564285.1 uncultured Planctomycetaceae bacterium
GAAAGGGCTTTACCGACCTGCTCGGCGTCTGGGCGCGAGCAGCCAAGACCCCGGCATGGACGACGGCGACGATCCAGAATGAGGGCTTCTTGTGGTTCTCACTGAAAGACCCAGCCATGCTGCCGGCAACGGTTATGTGGATCTCCAATCGCGGGCGGCACAGTTCGCCGTGGAACGGGCGAAACCGCTGTTTGGGGCTGGAGGATGTGTGTGCATACTTCGCCAATACCGCGGCTGAGTCGGTCCGACGGAATCAGCTAAACGCCATGGGCATTCCAACGGCCGTGAAACTGTCCAAGGCCCGGCCTACGGTCGTCAATCACATCCAAGGCGTAGTGAAGGTGCCCAAGGGCTTCGAGTGCGTAAAATCGGCCAAGTTCGCGCCGAACGCGGTGACATTCACCTCGATAACCGGCAAGAAGGTAACGGCCGCCGTCAGGCACGAATTCTTGACGACCGGGCAGTTGGCGTGATCACGGTCAGAACAGGACAGCTTCCAGTTCGTCGAGGCTTGTGATGATGGTCTGCGGCGTGCCGCCTTCGGAGGCGGTGTTGGCGGAGTGGATTTGACCGGCGCAGAGCAATTGAACGCTGCGCCAGCCAAGGCTGTTCGGGGCGACGAAGTCTTTCGCGGGATTGTCGCCCACGTAGGCGCAAGCTTCGTGCGGCACGTCGAGTGTGGCTCGAATGGCCTCAAAGCCGTCGGGGGCGGGCTTCCAGCACTGCCGGCCCATTTCCTCGGTAAAAACCACCACATCAAGCATCGGCGCCAGGTGCAGCGCGTTCAGCTTCAGGCGTTGGGCCGGCAGGAAGCCGTCGCTCAGCACGCCCAGCCGGCACCGCGAGCCGAGCCGGGCGAGCAGTTCAGCCGCGCCTGGCCTGGGGTGGATGTCGGGTTTGTGATCGCGATACACGCCGACCAGTTCGGTGATCGCGCGATCATCCAGGCCAAGTTGGAAGTGTTCGTTGAGTGCGTCAAACGCCCCGCCGGCGCGACCGGCCTGGAATCGCCCCCAGAGCCAGTCATCCATCGCCTCATCGCGTCCCAGCGTTTCGTGAAGGTGCCGGGCCACCGCCCGGTATCCGCTGCGAACGTAGTCCCGCTCGGCATAGAGCGTATCGTCGAG
>CAZMBZ010000418.1:1227-2747 GCA_964564285.1 uncultured Planctomycetaceae bacterium
CCGCCGAACCTCGGGTTGACCTCGAAGAATCTCGGCTTGCCGCCTTCCTGCCGGCGACACTGGGCACAGAAGACGCCCCATACGCTGCCCAGCAGCCCAGCCAGCTTCACGGATGCTTCAATGATTTGGTCGTCCTTGACGGTAATCCCCTTGGAGACTTCCCCCGCCCGCACGGCCAGACGCTGTCGCGGCACGGCGCAGCGGACGACGCCTTCGCGGTCCCGGTAGATGTCGATGGTGTACTCCTGGCCAGGCACGTACTCCTGAACCAGAAGCAGGTCGCCGTATGTCGCCACGTGGGCGCGAAGCTCCTTGGCGTTGGTGATTACGCCCGTGGCGATCCCGGCTGAACCGCGGACCGGCTTGACGAAACACGGGTAGAACGGATCGAGGTAGAAATCCTGTAGCGACAGGGTCTTGATGGTTCCCAGCCCAGCCCGGCCAAAAAGCTCGTTGGTCGCCGCCTTGTCCCGACACAGGCGAATGTCCGGCTCGTCGCCGATCATCACGGCGGCGCCCGCCTCGGTGAACCGCTGCTTCTGCCGTCCGAGGCAGCGAAGGTCCAGGTCCGTAAGCGGCACGACGAGACCGATGCGGTGTTTGGCCACCAGGTCCAGCACGGCGGGGACGTACTCGATGCGCCCCACTGGCGGCAAGAGTTCGCCGACATCGGCAGTCTGGAAGGCCGAACTGGTGTAGGTCTTGTCGGAGGCGACAATCTTGCCGACAACGCCCAGCTTGTCCATCGCGCGGCGGAAGGCATGGAGCAGCGCGACGCGGCGTCCGGCACAGGTGAACAGGATGTTCAACTCTTGCTGGCTAATCGCTTTCTCTCTCACTGGTGCGGCTGTAGCGTTTCTCGTAGACATCCCCGCCACGGCGCATCCAGACGTTAGCGACCGTTCGGCAGAGAATTGCCAAATCCAACATGAAGCTTCTGTTACGAACGTAGTAAAGATCGAACTCGATCTTGTCCTCTATCATCATCGCAGCCCGGCCGTAAGCCTGGGCGTAGCCTGTTATGCCCGGTCTGACATCCAGCCGACGTCGCTGGCGGTCGTCCCAAAGCTCGGCCTGTCGCTCATAGAGCGGCCTGGGGCCGACCAGGCTCATCCTGCCGGCGAGCACATTCAGCAGTTGCGGCAGTTCGTCGAGGCTTGTCTCGCGAAGCCTGCGACCAATGGCGGTCAGACGAGGGTCCTCGGCCCCGCGAGGAGAACCACCGTAGGCATCCGCATCGGCCCGCATGGTCCGAAACTTCCAAATCTCGAAAGGACTGCCTCGCCAACCCGCGCGTCGCTGGCGAAATATCGCCGGCCCGGGCGACTTCAACCGCACGACCAAGGCTATCACGAGCATCACCGGACCCAATACCGACAGCGCCAGCAGACTGGCGCACACATCGAAGGCCCGTTTGGCCAGTTCGTACAACGCCACTGGCCAAGTGTGCTGCCTGGCCGATGGGTCATGGGTCGTCATGGCTCTTGCAGTATCCAAAACCTACGCCACTTTGGCAACAA
>CAZMBZ010000419.1:0-2693 GCA_964564285.1 uncultured Planctomycetaceae bacterium
ATCATCATGGAGCACATGGCCACGCGGATTAACCGCATGGTGGCAGACCAGCTTCAGGGGATGCTCGCCCGTTCGCCCAAGAATGGCCAGCGTATGGTCTTGGTCTGCGGCGACGGTGAGGGCGAGGAGCTTGGCGCTCAGATCACGGCCGACCTTTTTGAGGCGATGGGTTGGAGCGTGTGGTTCCTGGGCAGCGGCGTGCCGAATGACGAGATTCTCCAGTTCGTCGGCAAGATTACGCCTGACCTCTTGTGTCTGTACGGCACGAAGCCGGCCGGTGTACCCAACTCCCGCAAGCTTATCGGGCTTATTCGCGATGTTGGCGTTTGTTCGGAGATGCAGGTGCTGGTTATGGGCGGCGTGTTCAACCGGGCCGAGGGCCTGGCCGACGAAGTGAAGGCCGACCTGTCCGCCATTACCGTCAGCGAGGCTATCCAGGTGGTCGCCGATCACCCCGTTCGCGTGCCCAAGCCCGACCTTCCCGAGCCAGGCCGGCGCCGCAAACGCAAACGCACCGCCGCCGCTTCGACCCCCGGGAAGATGCGAAGCACCGCCAAAGAGACCGCAAAGAGCGAATCAGTAAGCGCCTGACGAAAGCTGTGTGTGGGTGTGGGTGTGGGGTGTGTGGTGGGGGGGGCAGTAACGAGACAAGGGCGTCTGCTCTATCACGAGTGGACGCCCTTGTTTTGATTTTGCCGTTTCCCGTCATGGAACCCGCATTGGCAGACACATAGACAGCGGGTTTCGCAAGGCGTGCAATTCTGCGGCAGGTGGGCTGCCTCAGTCCTTGCCGTTGTCGTCGTCGGCTGCCTTCTGGTACTCGGCGGGCAGATCGGCTGGGAGTTCGCCGGCGGCGATGATCGTGCCGTCCATTTTGCGCAGCGGGTCGATGGGGTTGGCTTTTTCGTGGTTGAGCAGTTGCGTCTCGAGGTCTTTTTGTTGTTCTTCGGTGAGGGCTTTCCATCCCTGCCTGCCTCGGCATTTTGGGTACTTCGAGCAGCTAAGCCATGGTCCCCGGGCCGATCGCCGCAGGTTTAATTGCGCGCCGCACTTGGTGCACGGCAGGTCGATCAGCAGCGGCGGGGGGCTCGGCAGCTTTATGCCGCCTTTCTTGTCCACCTTTACGATTCCCTTGCAGTCGGGGTAAGTCGAGCAGCTAAGGAACGGTCCGAACCGGCCCTTGCGGAGCACCATCGGTTTGCCGCAGTTCGGGCAGGCGACGTCGGTGAGGCTTACGGTGACCTTCTTGCCGTTTTCGTCAACCGGGTGAGTGGTCTTGCATTCCGGGTAGCCGGTGCATGCGAGGTATCGGCCTGTCTTGCTGAGCCGGTAGACCATCGGTTTGCCGCAATCCGGGCACGTGTAGTCGCTCGGCTGGCTCTCGGCCTTGGCGTGGACCATTTCCTCGGAGGCCCGTTCGAGGTTGCTGTGGAAAGGCCCATAGAACCCTTCGAGCACCTTCACCCAGTCCTCGTGGTTTTCCTCGACTTGGTCGAGCTGGTCTTCCAGGTCGGCGGTGAAGCGGATGTCGAAGACCTTCGGGAAATGCTTGACCAATTTGTCCGTGACGACCTTGCCGATATCCGTTGGCCTGAACGTGCGCTCGCTCAGCAGCACGTACTTGCGGTTCTGGATTGTCTGGATGATGGCGGCGTAGGTGCTGGGCCTGCCAATGCCGTCTGCCTCGAGCGCCTTTACAAGCGCGGCCTCGGTGTATCGTGGCGGGGGCTGGGTGAAGTGCTGGCTCGGGTCGATCTCGGCCGGGGCGACAGGCTGGCTCACCTTCAGGTCCGGCAGGAGTTGCTCGCCGCTGGAGGGCATGCCCATAACTCGGAGGAATCCGTCGAACGCCAGCGTGCGCCCGATGGCCTTGAACTGCGCATCGCCTTCTGGCGTGGCGGCGGTGATGGTCGCCTCGGTGACATCCCACACGGCCGGCGGCATCTGGCAGGACACAAACTGTCGCCAGATAATTTCGTAGAGTCGGAACTGCTCATCACTCAGTGCGCTTCGAATATCTTTGGGCGCCAGGCTGACGTCACTGGGGCGGATGGCTTCGTGGGCTTCCTGGGCTCGCTTGCCGGAGCTGTAGACGTTGGGCTTGTCAGGCAGATAGTTCGGGCCGAACTGCTCGCCGATGAACTTTCGCGCCTGGGCGACCGCATCGGCGGACAGGTGCCTGCTGTCGGTACGCATGTAGGTAATCAGGCCGACTTGCCCGCGGCTTGGGATGTCGATGCCTTCGTAGAGCTGCTGTGCGACCCGCATTGTCCTTTGGGCGCCGAATCGGAGTTTCGTGGATGCGGCCTGCTGGAGCGACGAGGTGATAAACGGGGCCGGCGGTCTTGAGCGGCTTTGGCGGACGTTCAGGTCGCTGACGGTCAGCGGGCTGGCCTCGGGCGCGGGCAGGCCATGCACGGTGACCTTCCGTTGGGCGGGGCCTTTGGCTTCGGGGTCCTCGGTCTCATCCACGCGTTCGACGGCCAGGCCGACGGCCTTGGCTATTGCGATGGCGGCCTCGGAGGACTCGCAGGTGAATCGCTTGCCCTTCCATTTGACCAGTTCGGCCCTGAAGGCGCCGCGGTCGGACAGGAACTTCTGCTGGGCATCTCGCGAAGGGCCCTTGCCTCGATCATCCTCTGTAGCCAGGAAACTTCGCCAGTCGACTGTGAGTTGGCTTGCGCCGGGGATGT
>CAZMBZ010000420.1:0-2589 GCA_964564285.1 uncultured Planctomycetaceae bacterium
AGCCAAGAACGGTGGCAGAAATCGCGTGGAAGTTTCACGCGAAGACGCCAACGCTCTCGCGTCACCCGAGATGATGTACTGAGGCTGACGAACCGTGGAAACCTGATCAAAGGGCCATTTGTTCCCGCCCTGTTTTTACGAATTGCAGACAAGGCCTCCTCCGGCTAGTGCCGATACCAGCAAGGGCAGTAGGTGCCGAGTGGGAGTGTTCGTGCTCATGAGGCCGATTCGTTGCGAAAGACCACTCACCGCCTTCGAGGTTCGGCAGCACTGTTTGGCACCGATCCTACCTGCGTTTTGGCCGCGCGGCTTTCGGACGCGGCCATACTGGCCCCAAGCCTCGGAAGCTCTCGATGAACTTGAGCGAGAACTTGCCAAGCTGACCGATGCACTGGATGCCCTCAAGAACGATAGCTGGAAGACCACTGGACCCGCAGGGAAAATCTGCCCCGCTGCCGACTGATATCAGTTTCTTAGTGCTTGTGAGCCTACTATGGTAGGAACGGTTCGGATGGCGTATGTCGAGGTGACGATGATAAAACGAGCGACAACACTTTTGGCGGCGAGAATGTCGGCCGCGTGCGCGTTGGCATTATCGGTGGCGTGCTTTGGTTGCAGCGGGGCGGCGGGCAACTTCGTCTCGGTGGAATCCAAGGCCCAGTTTCAGGCGATGGTCTTGGAGTCCCAACGGCCTGTAATGGTGGAGTTCTACCGCGACATCTGCCCGGTTTGCCTTATTGAGAAGCCGAAGCTGAGCCGTATCTCGGAGGTTTACGCCGACAAGATGGGGTTCATAAAGGTCTCGCGTAGGGTAACCGAGGTTCGGCAGCAATACGAGGTGGCCTTCTACCCGACCGTCATTGTGTTCAATAATGGCAAAGCGTTTAGACGAAGTGTCGGCGAACAATCCCAGGAGGTCTACGCGGAGATGATAGACGCCAGCCTGTTCGCCAAGGCCCTGAAATGACATAGGAAAGCATTCCCCCACGGGCCGCGAGGTCGCGGTAATGCCCGATTTTTCTTGTTTTCGCCCCCCTCGCTGGTAACAGGTCCACGAAAACGCGCCGCGAATCTGTCGGAGTCTGTTAGAATCGGGGAATGTTGGAGCATACTTTTTGTCACATACCAACCATTGGTCTCCAGGCCGAGCGCGAATTGTGGGCTTGTGGGATTAGGACCTGGCGCGATGCCCTGGCGGCCGATCACCTGCCGCTTTCTGAGCCCAAGTGCGAATTGCTGCTGGCGGACCTGGCCGACTCGGTCGAGAATCTCTCTGCCGGGCGAATGGAATACTTCCAGCATCGCCTTGCCTCTCGTCATCATTGGCGGATGTTCCCTCACTTCGACGGGTCGGTGGCGTACTTCGACATCGAAACGACCGGTCTGGGCAATGGTGCCGACCACATCACGACAATCGTCCTTTATGACGGCCAAACCTTGCGTCATTACGTTTACGGGCGAAACCTTGAGGACTTCGTTAGCGACGTGGCGGACTATCGCCTGTTGGTGACGTACAACGGCAAGAGTTTCGATGTCCCGTACACGCGGGCTGAGCTTGGCTGCCCGCTGGGCCAGATGCACATCGACCTTCGCTTCGTGCTTGCCGGGCTGGGCTTTCGAGGCGGGCTCAAGGGCTGCGAGCGGGCACTGGGCTTGGACCGCGAGGGCCTGGCCGACATGGACGGCTATTTTGCGGTGCTGCTCTGGCAGGAGTATCTAAAGGGCAACAAGCGGGCTTTGGACACGCTGCTGGCCTACAACGCATTGGACGTGGTGAATCTCGCCACGCTCATGCCGATGGCCTACAACCTCAAGCTCCAGCAGACCCCCTTTGCCGAAACCCACGCCCTGGATGTGCCAACCCCGCCTGCTGTGCCATTCACGCCGCACATGCCCACGCTCGACATCATCCGACGCCGCTACCTGGCACGCGGCGGAGGCAAGCGGCGACGACGACGGCGATAAAGTGGACCCTTGGGTCATTGCGGGTTTGTGCCAGGGAAAGAGTTTGCACGATGACTCAAGTCTGAAAGAATGATTTGCTGTAGGTTTGCGATTGCCGCGGGCCATGGGCATCCAGGCAGTGACGGTTCAGACACATGCGAAAGGCGGGCCAATGCGAGCTGATCAGAAGCAGACGACGCGGCGAGGATTTCTCAGGACGGTGGGTTTTGGCATGGCTGCGGCGTTCGGGGCCGGGGCGCTCGCCCGGGCGGCGGGCAAACGGACCAGGCCGAACATTCTGTTTCTGCTCAGCGACGACCAGCGCGCCGACACGATAGGGGCGTGGGGCAACGAGTACATCAAGACCCCGAACCTCGACAAGCTGGTCGCCGGCGGGTACAGCTTTCGGGGGAATTACTGCTTCGGGGGCAATAGTGGGGCGGTGTGCCTGCCGTCGCGGGCGATGATCAACAGCGGCAAGACGTTCTTCCACGTGGACCTGCGCCTCAGGGGCGTGAAGATCCTGCCGGAATTGCTCCGCGAGAACGGATACATCACGTTCGGCACAGGCAAGTGGCACAATGGGGAGGAGTCGTTTGTGCGCGGGTTCGACAAGGGCAAGGCGGTCATGTTCGGCGGAATGTC
>CAZMBZ010000421.1:0-2588 GCA_964564285.1 uncultured Planctomycetaceae bacterium
CTGGGGGGGCGGGGCATGTTACCACATCGGGAAAAATCGGCCAAGAGTTTCCTGCGCCCCCGCCGCCGAGAGCGCAGACGACGCCAAGTGAAGGAGCATGCGTGCTTCCATCGCCAGCCAGGGCGGCCGGGACGCTACCGCTGGCCTTACCCTCCATCCGCAGCGCTGCCGACAAGCAACTCGTTCCAGTACTTCGTCAGGCCGACTTTCTCTCTTTCCCAGTACTTTCGCATCCGAAGTGCGCCCTGGCGTATCTGCTCGGGCTTGCCTTCCGGGTCGTACTGGACCGTGACGCCGGCGAACTTCGTAGCCGCCATAGAAGCCCTCCGCCTGATGATCGGGTCCGGGTCTTCCATGGCCCGCAAGACCGCTTCCATCTCCTAGAAAGCCTGCATTTTCCTCAGGCCGGAAACCGCGGCTGCACGAACGTTGGCGGATTTGTCGGTCTTGACAATCTCGGCCAGCTTGCCAGCCTCATGCCTAACGGCGACCTGGGAGAACGCGGTCGCGGCCTTTTCGCGGACGCCCGGGCGGGTGTCGGTCATAGCGCGTTCGATGTGAGCCCGGGCCGCCTTGCCCACCTTGCCCATGGCCAGGACGGCCATCTCGGCGGCCCGCTGGTTTTGGCTGCGAGCCTGCTTGGCAAGCCCATCCACGTCCTTGGCGGCGGCAAGCTTGTGTACTTTCTTGACGACCTCGTCTTGGTTATCATCCGGATCAGAGCCGGGGAAGAGGAGCCCGGCTCCCGCCACCAGAGCCAGAAGAGCCGCGATGCCTATAAGAATCTTGATTCGCACTGCTATTGGTCTCCCTCGACTGCCCTGGGAATGTCCCAGGTCCTCACTTCTGCCACAATTCCCGCTCGACGTCGACATCCACCGGGTCCACCTCCCAGCGGTTGCGCGTCCGGACAGACCCGTCAACCATCGACACGTTCAGCTTGCCGTCTTCATCCTCATCCCACCCTTTGCCGTCCCAGTCGTCGGTGCTGCAAGCCTTGGCGTTGAGGTAATCCATCGCCTGGATTTTATCGCCCATCCGCATGTCGATGGTGGCGACGTTCATACCGTAATGCGTGGTCCCGCCGGTCGAGAGTTCCCACTCGACGCCATTTCCCGAATGATGGTGCTTGTTGATGTCCTGGGTACGGGCATAGCACTCCGCGAAATCCGGCGACCAGACCTCGGGATTGCCGCCGGTATCGGAGATTGCGAACATCGACGCCGTTCCGCCCTCGTTCGTTACTTTTATCGTCAGGTCCTGGAAGTCATAGTCCCCGCTGCCGACCGCGCCGTCGTCGTAGCACCAATCGTAAACGTTTGGATTGCTATCGGGCTCGTAGGGTTCAGGCGAGATCCTGCCACACTCCCGGAGCCTGGAGAACTGGGTGCCCGAGAACTTGAGGAGTTTGTGCCCGGCGGCGAATCCGCCATCCTCGTATACCTCCACAAGCGGAACGACCGTGCTGCTGGTCGGACTGGTGCGAATCACAAACAGGCTCTCGATGGGCTGGCCCGCGGCCATCGGCCCACCCTCGGGGCACCGCAGCACTTCCGTGCCATCGGTCTCGGTCTGAACCACCGCGGTCCAGCCCAATTCAGCCTAGGCGTGCTGATCCCACGACCTGCCCCTTGCAGCCCAGGTCTGCGTGGCCTGGTTGATCTTGTTGAGGTTGTTCTTGCACAGCAGGGTTCTGGCTTGTGACCTCACCCCGCCCATATAAGGCATGATAATCGCCGCGACCAGCGCGATGATGCCCACGACAACCATCATCTCCGCAAGAGTAAAACCTCTCGACCTGCTCATGTTCATGTCGCCACCTCTCAAGCCAAAACCCAATTCCCCTGACCGCAAGACGCGTAAAACAACACCCACGAATAAATCCTACCCCAAATATCTGTTTTTGAAAGAAATTATTTCTCCCGTAGATCCTGCTATCCTGTTTTACTGGAAAGTCTTCAGGCAACTGTTCTGGCGGATTTCACCGAGTACCCTAAATACAACCAATAGCTTTGGCCGAGAAAGGCAACAGCAGATATCCGGAGTCGGCAGGTGTTCCAAGCTCGCCGCATTTATAATAACTTTGCGATACGGGAGTTAAATAGCGAAAACGCCTGGTTGCACATTGGTCCGGCAAAAGAACCCAGTCTTTTCGCATCTTGGGGGTGTTCATAAAATGGTATTATCGTCAAGAATCGATGCCGCCCTCGAAGGGACATTCAGGAGAAGAACGTATGGTTTATCGCGAAAAGGCGTGTTGGCTGACGCTGATGTTGGCGGCATTGTTGTGCAGCCATGTCGGGGCGGCTGAGGGGCTTGTCCCGAGTGGTGCCGAGGGACTTGTTAAGGACTCGCCGGCGCTGAAGAATCCGCTTATCGACTTCGACGAGCTGGTCTTCATCCGTCGTCACACTTACAATTCCAACCACTACTACACCGAGTACATCAACGCCCGGTGGACGCCCGGCGGTGGGCTTTGCGTGCTGGACCTCAAGACCGGCGAAGTACGCAACTTGGCCCCGCAACTCAAAGACGGCGTGTTCATGCGGTTCGACGTGTCGTTCGACGCCAAGAAGGTGGTCTTCGAC
>CAZMBZ010000422.1:0-2577 GCA_964564285.1 uncultured Planctomycetaceae bacterium
TTGCAGGAACACCCCGGCACGGGTCGCCGCCTGGACCACAGCCAGACCCATCGAATGGTTATCGAAGACGTCGCCAGGGCAATCGGTTTTACCCGCGTGGTTGTCGTCGATCCCGTGGCCGACAACGCCGGCTGGCACGCGGCACTGGACGACGCCCTTGCCGGTGGCGAGCTAAGCCTCATCGTAGTCCGGCGCCAGTGCATCCTGGCCGCGGCAAGGCAGGCCAAACTCGCCGCTGCCGCCGGCACCCGCAAAGAAGGAGCCAAACAATGAGCACCGGCAGCGTCACCAACGTGGTCATCGCCGGACTGGGCGGCCAGGGCGTGCTGACCTGTGGCGACATACTCGCCGAAGCCGTCTTCCGCAGCGGCGCGGATGTCAAGAAGGCTGAGATCCACGGCATGAGTCAGCGAGGCGGGAGCGTCGCCTGCGACGTGCGTTTCGGCCAGAACGTTCGCAGCCCGATGGTTCCCCCGGGTCAGGCGCATTTCCTACTGGTGCTCAAGGCAGACCAGGTGCAAGTCGCCAAGCCTGTCCTTGCCGAAGATGGTGTCCTGCTGACTGCCGACGACGTCAACATCGAAGCTCTCGCAAATAAGCGAAGCCTGAGCGTGGCTATGCTAGGCCTGCTCAGCCGACACCTTGACATCGCCGAGCGACACTGGCTGGGCGCCATCAGCGCCGTCCTGCCCGAGAAGCTCCACGATGCCAACCTGCGAGCGTTCCAGATTGGTCGCGGCGAGGAAAACAAAACCGCCGGCCAGGAGAGCACCGATGAGTGACACGGGCAACATTGCGCCATTCCTTCCGATAAGCGCCACGGACTACCTGCCCGCGGACAAGCTTCGCCAATTGCAGTTGCATCGCCTGGGTCGGATTGTGGCGCGTGCGTACGAGCGGGTCGAACTGTTTCGCCAACGGATGGACGAGCGGGGCCTGGCACCATCGGATATCACCTCCCTGGCCGACATCACCAAACTGCCGTTTACCGTCAAGAACGACCTGCGAGAGACCTACCCCTTCGGCCTGTTCGCCAGCGACATGGGCGACATTGTCCGCCTGCACGCATCGTCCGGCACTACCGGCAAACCGATCGTCGTCAGCTATACCCGGGGCGACATCGAGATATGGAAGGAAGTCATGATGCGCACGCTCGCTGCGTGCGGGCTGCACGCCGGCGACATCATTCAGAACAGTTACGGCTACGGACTGTTCACCGGCGGGCTTGGAGCGCACTACGGCGCCGAGGCCCTCGGCGCGACGGTGATCCCCACCTCCGGCGGGCAAACCGAGCGGCAGATCATGGTCATGAAGGATTTCGGAGTGACGGCCATCTGCTGCACGCCGAGCTACCTCGCCCACTTGCTGGAACGGGCTGAGGAAATGGGTGTGGACGTGCGAGCCCTGCCGATTCGCGCAGCCATACTCGGGGCCGAACCATGGTCCGACGCGATGGGCCGAAAACTCCAGGACCAGGGCGGGCTGAAGGTTTTCGACATTTACGGCCTGAGCGAGATCATCGGCCCTGGCGTCGCAGGCCAATGCCATGCCCAGCACGGGCTGCACATTTTCGAGGATCACTTCTATCCCGAGATAATAGATCCCCTCACCGGCCAGGCCGTGCCCGACGGCGAGGAAGGCGAGTTGGTGCTCACCACCCTCACCAAGCAGGCCATGCCGATGATCCGCTACCGCACCCGCGATATCACCAGCTTCATCACCGAGCGATGCCCCTGCGGTCGCAGCGTTCGCCGCATCCAACGCATCCGCAGGCGCAGCGACGATATGTTCATCATCCGCGGCGTGAATGTCTTCCCCAGCCAGGTCGAAACCGCCCTGATGGAAATCGAGGGCACACTGCCGCACTACCAGATCGTGCTGACCCGCGAAAAGGGGCTCGACCAGATGGAAGTGCTAGTCGAGGTAACGCCGGAGTTTTTCAGCGACGAAATCCGCAAGCTCGAAGCCCTGCAAAAAACACTCACCAACGCCATCGAACACACCATTGGCCTGCGAGTGACAGTGAAACTCGTCGAGCCCCATACAGTCCAGCGCAGCACGGGCAAGGCCAGGCGACTGATTGACAATCGAGAAGAAGTGATTTGAAAGGCCGCCGAAAAGGCGCCGCCAGTGGAGTTCCGCTATGAAACTAAAACAGATTTCCGTCTTTGTAGAGAACAAGCCCGGCCAACTCTCTCACACCTGTCGCGCAATGGCCAAGGCAGGAATCAACATAACCACGCTGAGCCTCGCCGACACCCAGCAGTTCGGGATTCTGCGATTGCTGATCCAGGATCACGAGACAGCCATGAAGGTCCTCCAGGAAGCCGGCTGCGTCGTCAAGCTCACCGATGTCGTCGCCATAGCCGTACCCGATCGCCCAGGTGGCCTGGCCGATGTGCTCGAGGCCATTGAAACCGCGGAAATCAATCTGGAATACATGTACGCCTTCACCTATCGCAGGCAAGAGAAGGGCCTGATGGTCTTCCGATTCGAAGATCCCGACCAAGCCGTCCAGGTGCTCGGCAAGGCCGGTTTCGAAATCGTCGGCGGAGAAGAGCTGACCCGCCGCATGGA
>CAZMBZ010000423.1:0-2573 GCA_964564285.1 uncultured Planctomycetaceae bacterium
TGATTTCGGCCACTGGGCGGGCGGCGGCGGCGTTGTAGCGAAGCGGCGCGGAATCGGACTGCTTTTCGTGACAGCCCACGCATGAGAGGAACTCACCCGGCATGGCGGTCATCCAACTTCGCATGACCTGGAGGGCCTTGTCGTCCTTATCGAGCGGCTGGACCGCAAGCGGTGTGTTGGCGGGCACGCGGAACATGGCCGATCCGTCCGGCTGGACCGGCACGGTGCCCAGAATGCGGTGGACATCCCATGGCCCATCGATGCCGATGTTGATGTGCCCGCCCATGCGGAAGTAGGCATAGTGGAAGGAGTAGATGCGGAGCTTCTTGACCGTGCCGCGAGGAACGCCCTTGAGCCCGTTGCCGACATAGACATCCGCCATGTACACCACGGCGTCTTTGCGCGTGAGGTCCACCCGGTCGGGGATGGTGGGGGGCTTCACCCTCGAACGTAGCGGGATGGGTTCGAACATCGCGTAGCCCGGCTCTTTGTGCAGCAAAAGCATGTTGTCGAAGACGTCAACGAGGTAGAGATTCCATGTGTCGCTTCGGCTCTTCTGGCAGGAGACGAGGAAGTACTTGTCGCTCAAGGGCCAGGGGTGCAGGAAGCGGGGCCAACTGCCGTTGACCAACTGGTCGGCGATTTTCGGCTCGACCGGTTTGCCGTGACCCGGGATTCGTTGGACGACACCGCTGACCTCGTGATGGCCCTTGGCTGGGTCAAAAAGGATCAACTCGCCCATCCGCGGCACGCCGTGATGACCACTGATGATGCCGGCGAACCGCGTGGGGTGGGCCGGGCAGGGGCGGGCGTAAAACAGTGAGTTAGGCCAGTAAGAGTTACTCCCGTACAGCTCCATCTGATCCGTGCCATCGGGGTTCATGCTGAACAGCAGCCGGCTGAAGTAATGCGGCGTGTCACTGTACTCCCATCGGGTGTACATCACGCGTCCATCATGCATGACGGTCGGGCACCAGTCGTGATCCTGCTCGAAGGTTATCTGACGAACGGTGTTGGGATCGCGGTCGGCTTTCATCAGGTACAGGTTCGCCACTGAGTTGCCCCCGCCGACACATGGCACGCCCTGGAAACACCGCGTCGAACCGAAAATAATGCGCCCATCAGGCAGGTAAACCGCGTCGTAATTGTCCACGTCCGTGGCGGACCCGTCGGTGACCTGCTTCAGGCCCTTGCCATCGGCGCCGATTTCGTAGATCTGCCATCGCTTATTGGTGTCGAGCGAACTGAACAGCATTCTGTCGCCGTCGTAGTGCAAGTCCACGTCGCCGACGAAAGCGTCTCCCTCCGGCTTGTACACCGTATCGAGCCTGCCGCTGAGGTCAGACATCTTCAGCGTGACGATCGCGTCGTCGTAGCCGCTGCGACGCAAGGCACAGTTGCCCTGCCAGTTCTGGGGCAGTCCGAGTCGCCTCACACTGTTGCTGCGCTTAACTAGGAGAAGCTTGTCGAAGTTCAACAGCGGATTCGCCAGCAAAGCCTCCCGCCGCAGCGCGAAGAACCTCCGGGCCGCGTCGATTCGCTTGTCCTCTTGCTTTGCCCCGACGGCCGCGACGAGCGCCTTCTCCATCGCGTCCAGTCGGCGGAGATACTCCGGCCCCCTGGGGTAGTCCTTGCCGAAGCTCTTGGTCATGTCCTCGATGGCCAATCGCACGGCCCGGAAGTTCAGGTCCTTGAGCTTGGCCAGCATCTGCTGGGTCAGTTTAGTGCTGTAGTACAGGCTGCGAACCTTGGCCAGGTCCTTGGCGTTTGCTGCGGTATTGGCGAACTTTTTGACATCTGCCCCCACCTGTGTGCCCGCGGCCGGTCCGACGTATCGCCTTGCCAGCGAAGCGAAGTCCCCGGGTTTCCAGTCACCAGACCAGATGCCGTCGGTGAGTTCCCAGCCCATCTGCTGCCGAGCCTCGGCGGTGGTGAAGTCGCGCCGAGTCAGGTCCCATAACTGCTGTCGCCGCATCGCGGCCAGGTCGAGCTTCTTCGCTGCCGCCTTCACCTTGCCTGTGGTGGAGAAGTACCACGCGCAGCCGCCGGATCGGTTGCATATCTTGATCAGCAGGCGGTTCTCGCCTTTGGTGAGCTGCAAAACGACGTGGTCCTGGTTGGCACCGGCGCTGCGGGCGACATTGTTGCTGATGACCTTCTTGCCGTTGCACCAGACAACCAGACCGTCGTCGCTGCCGTAGAAGGTCGGCAGCTTCATAGCGCGTGGGGCGACAATCGTGCGATAGAAATAGATCGCGGCGTTGGACGGACAGTTCAGGCGGTGGACCTGGCTGTCCGCCTGGCGAACCTGCCGCCAGCGGAGCTTGCCGTAGGATTTCTTCAGCGCGACCTCGGCCTCGGGCGCGAAGGCGTTAGCGAAGGCATCCTTGCCGGCCTGGGCGAATGGGCCGATCGTGTAGAACTGCCCGGAATTCAGTTCGCGAAGGCTGGCCGGCTTTTCCTGAGCGGGATCAGTCGGCTTGGTCTTCTTCGCCAATTCACGCTCGTGGGTCACCAACGCCTCGCGGGATGTCTGCATCGTTTCCTGCCACGAGCCCTTGCGAACGTAGTAG
>CAZMBZ010000424.1:0-2524 GCA_964564285.1 uncultured Planctomycetaceae bacterium
ACCGCCACCGTTGCCCGGGCCGCTCCAGCCGTTACGCCATGCCGAGCCTTGCGGGGGCAGGTCGTCGTCTGAGTTTCCGCCGCCACACTCCCAATGACCCTGGCCGCTGTTGTGGCCGTTGCCGTGGCCGTTGCCTGGCATGAAGTCGTAATGGCCCCACCCATGACCGCGATGATCCCAGAACTTGCCCCAGCCAGTGCGGCGCCTTCGGCCATGCCAGCTCCTGCCGCCATCGGCATCGTCGTCGTCATAGTCGCCGGGCGACTCCGCCGCCATCGTCGACAGGCCGTAGGTCAGCCCGAATTGGCGGACGTCCTCAGCCAGTGCGATCTCGGGTCCGTCGTTGATTTGTTTCATCAACCTCTTGTCATCAGCGCCGGTCCACCAGTACCGCACCACGTCGCTCTGGCCGTCGCCGTCGCGATCCGGCACGCAAAACGTCACCGAAGAGTCCGAGCGGTCCACGAACGCCTCGGCCATGGACAGGTCGCTGTTGACCTCGCCCAGCACGTCGGATGTCTGCAGCGCGAGCCCGACTACGTCGAGTCCGTCGCTGACGGTTCTGCTGGCAATGACGATGGATGCGCTCATGCCCAGCAGCAACGTGCTCATGATCGCCAGGGCAAGAACCATCTCGATCAGCGTGTAGCCCGAGTGTCGTCGCGATCTATTCATTGGCTACTGGCCCTTCCGCTGGTTGCGTCGAAGGTGATGGTTCGAGTGATGTCGCCGGACTTCAAAACGATCATCCCGCTGCTGCCCGCCAGGCCGTATCCGTTGAATATGACCTTTCTGGCGCCGCCGAAGTTGACGGAGTCGGCCTGGCTGCGGTAAGGCTCTGCCGAGAGGTCAACGCGATACGTGTCGGATCTCTTTTCGAGGCCCGCAAGAGCGGAAATGGTGTAAGCCCCAGTGTACGCCCCGCCGGATCTTTCGAATTTGAGAGTGCGGGAGGCCCCCGCGTTGCGGGCGGCTCGTGAGGCAAGGGCGAGGTCTTTGCAGACACGTCTCGCAGCGACGTCGGCGCGGTATCTCGCCGAGGCCCGGCCGAAACGGGGTGCCGCGACCGCAGCCACGATACCCATGATCGCAATCACCATCACCAACTCGAACAGGTTGAATCCCTGTCGGTCGGTGTGATTGCTCGTCCTGGGATTTCCCTCGTTCATCAGGACGCTCCGAACCTCTCTTTGGTAACAGTCCAACCGCTCGGCGCCACGCGGTTTCGCGTCGCGCCGAGCGGCTGTCGGTCGGGCCGGCGAGCGGATTGCTCTCTCGGCCCCGCGTTTCTCAGGCGACCGGAAGCCCGGTCAGGCCTGTGGTATTGCGGATCAATAATCCGTGTAAAGCTTGTCGGCGGCGTCCTTTTCCGTGCTTGTGGTGTTGGCTTCGATGTCGCCGTTGGTCGCGTCATAGATCCAGCCAACGCCGTCGGCAGTCTCGGCGGCTATGTCCGTGCTGCCCTTGGCGGCCCCGACCGGAAGCGGCGGAACCTTGCGGACGTACGGGCCGTACAGGTGTGTCGAGTCTCGTTTGTCGGCCGTGTCGCCGGCGCTGTCGGTGTACTTGGTCAACTGGTCAGCCGCATCGGCAACCGTCGGGAACGTGCCGGTGTGCTCGGCGGCGTACATGTCAATCGCGTTGCGAAGCACGGCCAGGTTGCCAGACAATGCCGCATCGGCAGCGCCTGCCGAACCCCGGCTCATCCGCGGAATCGCCACGGCTGCGATGATCCCGATGATCACCACCACAACAACCAGTTCCAACAGGCTAAAGCCCTTATTCCCATGTGTTTTGTTGCTTGCCATCGTCGTCCAGCCTCCTAAGTAGGTTTACGAATCTAGTGTGAAGCCCGTACTCGCGTCTGTTCCTGTTTCGGCCCTACCGGAACTCGACTTAAGTTGTGCGACGATTTTTTGGATTCGCATAACGTACTGTTTTGAAATGTGGACATATGTGTCGCCAGCGAAACACAATAGATCAGTTTGTCGGCAACCGTAACGTCACCTCGATGCCCTCGCTGGCGAAAGTGGCCGAGCCGCGATCCACCGCGATCAGCCGCATTCCATCCATCTGCCGACCTACGGTGATACACTTACCATCTATGATCGCCATACCGCCGTCAGATCCGACCGCGGTGGCGGTGAGCTTGTGCTCTCGGAATCGCCGCACGCGAATTTGGGTTGCGCGAGGCGTCGGGGAGGGCGCTACCGGCTGGCCTACCCAGGAAGGCGCCGGGCAAAAGGCATCCGCCACGGACGTGCCATCCAAGCCTTCACTGCCGGCCAGGTCGTTCAGGCGATCCGCCAACGTGCGCGGGGCAGGTGGGAGATTTGCCATCGTGGCCACCTCACGCATCTGATCCCCATATTCGGCGTCCAGAGAAACATCCAGCAGGACTGATGCCTGCGCCGGCTGGGGCCCCAGTGGAATCAGACCCATAACGCGATCGGCAAGAAACACAGCCGAAGCGAGGCCCAGAACCACTGCCAATGCTTTCCGTCGTCTTGTAAGTACCATACCC
>CAZMBZ010000425.1:0-2501 GCA_964564285.1 uncultured Planctomycetaceae bacterium
TACCACCCGCCGAGTGGAAGGCCCAGGATAAGTTACCGAGGTCGGCCGGACGTAGTTGGCGTCCAGGTCCGCCCCGGAAGCGCCATCCTCGTAGGCGTACTGAACGTTCGGGTCGGTGGTGGCCGTGCTGGTATGGTCCTGCATGCTCTTGGCGACCACGCCGCAGCTTTAATCTGTATGGTGTCCCCAGATATTCGCCGCAGCTTTAATCTGTATGGTGTCCCCAGATATTGGATTGGTGTCCCCAGATATCGTGAATGCGCGCCGCCGACCCGAGGACGTGTCTATTCGGGTGGTGATGGGCCGAAACACGCCCTGTCCGCATTAACCCCTATTGACCCTTTGGTCGAGGCATGAGGATGCATTGATCCGATGATGATTTGCGCGCCGAGGGTGATGTATGAGCCCGTGAAGAACATCGACGGCTCGGCGGTCTCTGGCTTGGGGTGCTCATCGCAATACTTGGAAAGCTGCTTCTCGGCCGACCAGAAACTGACTTTCCTGAGAAACTCATCCCATTGCCGCGACTCGTCGGCAGTCAGGCCTTTCTGCCAGAGGCAGTAGAGGGCAAGTTCCTGGCCGTCCAGAACTGACCGGCCGAAGCGCTTGCTTTGGAAGCCCTTATCCGGCGAGGCCCACACCGCGTAGCATATGTGCGACAGCGGCTTTCCATCATGATCGAACGACCATGTAAGCCCGCGCGGCCTCTCGTTCCAATTGCCGTTGGACATCAGCGGCTTGGCGGGCAGCTTGAGCGTAACGCTCACGGGGCGGTGATGCCGTGAGAATAAAGTGAGGAGCGGATAGAAAGCCTTGAGGGTCTCAATGTCCACCAGGTTGTTGACCAGCGCGCCGGTGGCATGTGAGAAGACCTTTGAGAATACCTCGCCCGGGTCCGGCTTGGCCGGTGCCGAAGCCAACTGAGATGTGGCGGAAACCGGTTGAGATTCTGCCGCACGCGACCCTTCCAGGCCGACGGGCCAGGAGGCCGACCGCCTGTTCCACAGTTCCACGTTGCGACGGCAGACATCGCTTGTGCTGACGAATTGCTCGAACGACTTGGCGACCTCGTTCGGATCGTTCAGGAAGGCGAATGAATCGCTCGCCTCGTCGATCTCCATTTTCCGGGCCAGGAAACGCCGCAAGACGAGTTGCCCCGCCTTGACCTTGTCATCCGCGCTAATGGCCGAGTCCATCATCTGCCTGGCAAACTCGATGACCCGGTCGTAGTGGATGTAATCATGCTCGACCAGGTAGAGCACCACGCGGGCGCGGATCTCCATCTTGTTATCTTCGCTGGTGACCAGCCCGCTCTTAACCGACCAAAGGTAGATCGACAGGTTCTTGATGTCCTTGCGGAAGTCGGTATCCATGAACTTGCGGAGCTTGTCTATGCCCGGCCGATCTTGTAGCTGCGAGGTGAAGTAGCCGCCCAGCGTGTCTGCCACGATGTCCGCGGCCAGGTTGATCTGCTCCAACTGCCACGTCAGGTCGTCGGTGCCGGCGAAGCGTTCCACATACACGGCGGCGGAGCCCATGAGCGTATGGATGATGCGATACTCCCCCGCGCCGCCGAACTCGCCCGGCAGCTTGCCGGCAAACTTGCCCGCGAATGTCTGCCTGGCGGCGTTGGGATCGGTCGTGATGTGATGAGGATACTTTGCCGCAAAGCCCTTCAGAATCTCCGCCGAAACCCGGCGCTCGCTGGGCTCGCCGGCCTTGTGCGATCCGCCTTCCATCCAGGCCGTCAATTGCCGGTCCAGCGAGTTATCCTCGGGCTCCATGACGATTTCATACTTATCGCTCGGCCCGCTGCACGACAAACACCCCAGCGCCGCCGCCAGCGCCGCTCCGCCCCAGAAGGCCCGGCATAATCGTCCCAATCGCATGGTCGTCTCCTTGTCTGAAAGCACGCCATCCTCCCCTCTATATCCAGCAACACCGGCCTTTGCGCAAAAAGATCTCGCCCTTCCGCCGAGAGTTTATCTCATGCCGGCCCCGGAACACCCCTGGGCATACCCACCGCTGGAAGCATGAAAGCCGTCGGCACTGGCTCATCTTCCGCGTCGGGAATTTGTTTCTTCATGTGTTGATGAGCCGAAGGAGTAGCCTGTTCAGGACCGAATGCCATCAACTTAAGCCGCATCTCTTTTCTCTGTCAATCGCTTATGTAGAAAGAAAATAGGGACGTTAACCATTTACTCCTGTGTGCATTGTCTCTGCCCGTGGTTTTGCGTTCTGCTTGTCGGCAGGCAGGCGCCGCTGGTTTTGGCTGGGTGGTCCCGCTTGTCCCGATGGTGGCGGGTATTGTAACTGGTTGTTGCTATGAGCGTAAAGGGGGAAAATGTCGAAGCGGCCGGTTCGTAGTGGGCCCGTAAGGGCCTATCTTGGTTTGTGCTCGCGTCGTCAGACGTGAGCCCAGAGATATCGCCTCACGGCGACCTGCCTACCGGCAGGCAGGCTCCAAATAAGAGCAAAGCGTCTTCGCCTTTGGCTTCGTC
>CAZMBZ010000426.1:0-1091 GCA_964564285.1 uncultured Planctomycetaceae bacterium
GAGTATCCCTGGTACGACGGGGCAGACCTGCCCCTGCCTCGATGCGCCGACGAAACCGACGTCGCCCTTACCGCCAACGCGCTGGCGGTGGCCCTGAAGGACGCTTCGCTCACCCTGACTGCCATGAGGAGCGAGGTGATCTTCGTTGGCGAGTACAACCGCACCGTGGCCGCCACGCAGAACAAGTCGGTGACGCTTTTCGACGTCAACAGTCGGTTGCTTTACTACCTCTGGGGCAGGCTGTGGAAAGAAGGCGACGACTTGGCGCGGATTTACGCCGACCGGCTCGGCGGGCGGAAGCGATATCTCGGCCCGCTCCAACGAGTCCTGCCTGATTGCTCGTTTAAGGTGCTCGATGAAACCGATACCTTGAGCGGATACAGGATTACTGACGGGTCTCGCGTGGTTGAACTCTTCTACGGCGTGGGATTCGACAGGCATCACCTGACGGTGGCTTTCGCGTCGATGGTCAGCAAGTATCTCCGCGAGTTGTTCATGGAACTCATCAACGCCTGGTGGGCCGGGCACGTGCCGGGCTTGGCTCCCACGGCCGGCTATTACACGGACGGCAAGCGATTCCTGGAGCAGATATCCCCCGCGATCGAGTCGGTGGGGGTGGACATTTCCTTGATCCAGCGCAGCAGGTGAGTGGCGGGCAGTCTGACAAATCCGCCGAAATATTTGACCCCGGCCGCTTCGTGACGATAATGTCTCTAGGCCCGGTAGGTATCCAAAAGGAAACGTTTATGGCTATTCAAGAATGGTCTGATGATATTGTTGTTGTGGAATTGGCTGACGACCCCCAGTTCAGCGATGAGCTGACCAGTGTGACCGAGATGGTGGAAAGCAAGCCCTCCCACGTCGTGCTGAACTTTGGTGCCGTCGGGTTCATCAACAGCTCCAACGTCGCCAAGTTGCTGCGTATTCGCAAGGCCGTCAGCACCCAGCAGCGCAAGCTCGTGCTCTGCGAGGTCAACGCGCAGGTCTGGGGAGTCTTCCTGGTCACTGGCTTGGACAAGATATTCGTCTTCACAAGCGATATCGCCACGTCCCTGGCCTCGCTGCAGATTGGTTGAACAGAGCCCCAGGCC
>CAZMBZ010000426.1:1191-2487 GCA_964564285.1 uncultured Planctomycetaceae bacterium
CATCCTCGGATGGGAAAGTCGCTTCTGTTGCGGTTGGTGACACCAGTAAAGCCGTGCGCGCATCGCGGGCGGCAGGCTCGGCCGAGGCCCGGGAAATCGTAATCCTTGGCGCCAAAGAGCACAATCTCCGCAACATCGACGTCCGCATTCCGCGCGACAAGCTGGTGGTCATCACCGGCCTGAGCGGGTCGGGCAAGAGTTCGCTGGCGTTCGACACGATCTACGCCGAGGGCCAGCGCAAGTACGTCGAGAGCCTGTCCGCATACGCCAGGCAGTTTCTCGAACAACTGTCCAAGCCGGACGTCGAGCACATCGAGGGCCTGCCGCCGACGGTGGCCATCGAACAGCGCGGCGGCGGAACCAGCAACCCCCGATCCACCGTGGCGACCACCACGGAAATATACGATTATCTCCGCTTGCTCTTCGCCCGAGTCGGCGAGCCGCATTGTTGGATTTGCGGTCGGCCTATCACCAGCCAGACCGTCAGCCAGATGGTCGATGCCCTGTTCCAACTGCCCGAGGGCACACGGTTCATGGTCCTGGCCCCTATCGTTCGAGGCCAGAAGGGCCAGCACCAGGAGATGTTGCGGCACATTCGTCGCGAGGGTTACGTTCGCGTGCGGATTGATGGGAAAATTCACGACCTCAAGAGTCTCCCCGAACTCAGCAAGTACAAGATTCACAACATCGAAGTGGTAGTGGACCGGCTGATCCTCAAGGAATCCGTCCGCATCCGCCTGTCCGACAGTATCGAGACCGCCCTGGCCCTGGCCGGGGGGCTGGTGACCATAACGCACGAAGACCCCGCCACGCCGGACGATTCGACAGACCCAGCCGGGACTGCCAACGGACACTGGCGGGACCTCATTTTCTCCGCCACGTATGCCTGCCCGGAGCACCCGGAGGCGAACCTGCCGGAACTGAGCCCTCGAATGTTCAGTTTCAACTCGCCTTACGGGGCGTGCGAGGCCTGCGACGGGCTTGGCACGATTCTGGAGTTCGACCCGGAGCTGATCCTGCCGGATGAGACCCTCTCGCTCACCCAGGGTGCCATCGACGCATGGCGGCACGGCGGCAAGCGGATGAACATTTTCTATAACCGGCTCCTGCGTCAGTTCTGCCGCGAGTATGGCGTGTCGCCATCGTTGCCCGTTCGGGAAATGCCCAAGACTGTTCGCCAGGCCCTGCTCCACGGCGACCCAAGCCATAGCTGGGAGGGCGTGATCCCCAACCTCGAGCGGCGATGGAAAAAGACCGACAGCGAGTACGTCAAGGCCCGCCTGCATGGGTATCTTT
>CAZMBZ010000427.1:0-2477 GCA_964564285.1 uncultured Planctomycetaceae bacterium
AGAAATGGGTCCGCCAGCGAGAGCAAGCAAGAATGTCGAGCATCAAGGAAGAAAACGCAGGCAATGCCTTAGCATTGTCGAGGCTTTTTGACGCAAACGCGTAGACATTCGGGCCGCTCGCAGCAAGGACAGCTTTCTAAACGGGCTGCTAGAAGCCAAACCGAGACACGCATGAGCGAAACAACCACCAGACTGGCTCCGTCACCCACGGGCGCGATGCATCTGGGCAATCTGCGAACGTTCCTGGTTAACTACCTGCTGGCCCACCAACGCGGCTGGAAGGTGCTCATGCGCGTCGAGGACATCGACGGGCCACGCGTCAAACCCGAAGCAGCCAAGACGATGCTGGCGGACCTGAAGTGGCTGGGACTGGACTGGTCCGAGCCGATCAAGTGGCAACTGCGGGACATGTCGGCCTATGAATCGGCCCTGGGGCACCTGGCGGAGCTTGGCGAGGCCTATCCGTGCGTATGCAGCCGCAAAGATATTCAGACTGCGGCCGGGGCACCACACGCCGACGACGGGGCGATGATCTATCCGGGCACATGCCGGGGCCTGTACGCCTCCACCGAGGAAGCCACCGCCCGAACAGGCAGGCCCGCAGCATGGCGTGTGAAGGTCCAGGCCGAGAAGATCGAGGTGGCTGACCGTTTCGCGGGACCCCGGGAGTTCGACCTCGCCCGCACGTGCGGCGACTTCGTGATCTATCGAGGCCGGGGCCTACCCGCGTACCAGTTGGCGGTGGTCGTCGACGACGCCGAGGCGGGCGTGGACGCCATCGTTCGCGGCGACGACCTGCTGGAATCCGCGGCCCGGCAGATTCATCTCCGCCGGCTACTGGAGATCGGCCCCGAGCCGACCTATTGGCACCTGCCACTGGTGATCGGGCCTGACGGGCGACGTCTGGCCAAGCGCCACGGCGACACGCGCCTGGCCCACTACCGCAAAGCCGGGGCGACCCCTCAGCGGGTTCTGGGCCTGCTGGCCGCGTGGAGCGGGGCAATAGACCGCCCGCGGGATATCTCGATGGAAGAAGTGCTCGAACGCTTCGACCTCGCCCGAATGCCGACGACGCCAACGGTCTTCACCGATGCCGACGATCGATTCCTGCGCGGACAGTAACCGGACCAGGGACATGAGGGCTTGGCAGTCCGTTTAGAAATGGATCTCGTCGCGAGAGCGAGTCGGGATTTCGAGCATCAAGGAAGAAAACGCAGGCAATGCCTTAGTATTGCCGAGGCTTTCTGACGCAGACGCGCAGGAATCCAGGCCGCTCGCAGCAGAGATAGCTTTCTAAACGGGCTGCTGGGGGATGAGTCAGGGCTTTTTGCCCATCTGGCTCTTGACGTAAGTTCGGTGCTTGCGAATGTTGGTGACGATTACCTTGTAGACTTGGCTTTCGCGTTCTACATCCCTGACCGGAAGAAACTCCTCCAATTCCTCGAACACCCGCTTGGCATTGCGGAAGTTCTTGGCCTTCTCGAACTTCCAGGCCGCCCTGTACTTGCGGCGTATGAGCAGGTCGAAGTCCCTGGCGGCAGCGTCCGCCATGCGCTCATACTGGATTCGAGGAAAACTCGAACTCTGGCTGAAGGCACGGTAAAGCTTGAACTGCTTGACGCAACGATAGTGGTCGCCCTTTTCCCACAGGGCCTTGTTGGTGTAGCTGCTGACGGCGGTTTTCAGCGCCGCGGAAGCCTGCGTGGGGCTGAGAGGCCGACTGAGCGGCGCCCCCAGGGCCTCGGTTATCTCCTCGGGCGTCAAGTAAGGAAGCTCGCCACGTGAAGAACCTGGAACATCCGCTGGGTCGCTTCTCAGCATCAAGGCAAGACCAAAGCCCACCATGCCCAGCAGCACAACCGAAAGCAGAACGATCTTGAGGGCCTTGCTTCCCTTGGCGGGTGGGCCGCCCAGCCCATCTTCCTCGGATTCCTCGACTGCTTGCTCATCCGCCTTAAGGGCAGGCTTTTCCCTGCCGGGCAACGGGGGTGGGTTGCCTGGCGCCTTGGCAGCCTTGGCAGCCTTGGCAGGTTCGGAAGGCGTGGCGGATTGGGCGGATTGGGGCTGACTGGTCGGGTTCGCCTCTCGCCATCCCTGAAGAGCCTCCTCGGGATCGTCGCCAGGCGAGACGTAAAGCATCTTCGTCTCCAGGCCCACACCCATAACGTCACCGGTATCCAGAACGATCTTCTTGTTCTTCTTGTACCGCTTGCCGTTGATCAACGTACCATTGGCCGAGATATTCTCCATCACCCAGCCATCCCGGGTGAACTGGAATCGCACGTGCTCCCTGGATGCCGCTTCCTCGACCAGCCGAACGTCGGCCGTGGGACTTCGACCCAGAATCGCGGTACTCGTCATGATTACCGCTCGCTCGCCCTGCTGCGGACCTGCGACAAAAATAAGTTCCGGCATCGCAGCCATTAAAACAGCCCTCTCTCAACGATCCGCAAAATGGCCGGACCAAACAGCGCTAT
>CAZMBZ010000428.1:0-2433 GCA_964564285.1 uncultured Planctomycetaceae bacterium
GCCTCCAGACGCGGTTCTACCAGGCCTCCAGCAGCGAGATGTTCGGCAAGGTGGCTGAGACGCCACAAACCGAAACCACCCCCCTGCATCCGAGAAGCCCTTACGCATGCGCGAAGGTCTTCAGCCACTACCAGACCATCAACTATCGCGAGGCATACGACATGTTCGCCTGCAGCGGGATCCTGTTCAACCATGAGAGCCCGCGGCGAGGCGAGACGTTCGTCACCCGAAAAATCACCCGGGCAGCGACGAGAATCAAGGAAGGCCTCCAGAAAGACCTGTTCCTGGGCAACCTCGACGCAAAGAGGGACTGGGGGTTCGCGGGCGACTACGTCGAGGCAATGTGGATGATGCTCCAGCAGGACCAGGCGGATGACTATCTCGTGGCCACGGGCGAAACACACTCCGTCCGCGAGTTCGTCCAGGCCGTCTTTGAAAAGCTCGACCTCGACTGGGAAGAATACGTCAAAATCGACCCTAGATACTTCCGCCCAGCCGAGGTGGACCTGCTGCTCGGCGACGCCACCAAGGCCCGCAAAACACTTGGATGGAAACCCAGGGTTACCTTCCAGGAACTGGTCGAAATGATGGTCCAGCACGATTGGACCCGCGCTCGCGAAGAACGCATCCTGGCTGACCATCGCGCCCGCAACGGCGAGAAATAGCAACCCGCGCCCAAAGCGAATTACCACAGAGCCTGCCTACCGGCAGGCAGGACACAGAGGCTCTGAGGAAAATCAAGTATTCGATTACGCGAGTTTACACCCTTTGCTGGATCAATATCTTTCGGAACAAATAAGAAGACGAACGTAAGCAACCCAGGTATGGATGGAAAACGCATGGATTTCTCGGCAGAGCGAGTTGTGGTTACAGGCGGGGCGGGGTTTCTCGGCAAGAACCTCCAGGCCAAGTTACGCGAGGCGGGAGTCAGGCCCGAGAATCTGCTCGTGCCGACCATCGAGCAATACGACCTCACCCAAAAGCCGGATGTGGAACGGATGTACGCCGACATGGCCCCGACGATCGTCGTTCATCTAGCGGCCGAGGTCGGCGGGATCGGCGCTAACCGGGAAAACCCAGGCAGATTCTTCTACTCGAACATAGCCATGGGCCTGCACCTTATCGAACATGCCCGTCGGGTTGGACTCAAAAAGTTCGTCCAGGTCGGCACGATCTGCGCGTACCCGAAGTTCACTCCCGTGCCGTTCAAGGAAGAGGACCTCTGGAACGGTTATCCGGAAGAGACCAACGCTCCGTACGGCATAGCGAAGAAGGCCCTGCTTGTGATGCTTCAGGCTTATCGACAGCAGTACGGGCTAAACGGTGTTTACCTGCTGCCGGTGAATCTTTACGGGCCGGGCGATAATTTTAATCCGGCAAGCAGCCACGTCATTCCCGCGTTGATCCGCAAATTCTGTCAGGCCAAGAAGCAAGGCGACGCCGAGGTTGTCGTATGGGGCACCGGTAAACCAAGCCGCGAGTTTCTTTATGTCGCAGACTGCGCATCCGGCATCATGCTGGCGACCCGGGATTACGACAGGCCCGAGCCGGTGAATCTCGGCGCGGGCTTTGAGATAACCATCAAGGACTTGGCCGAGAAAATCCGCCGACTCGTAGGCTACGAAGGCAAGCTTGCCTGGGACAACTCCAAGCCGGATGGCCAGCCCCGTCGGTGCCTGGACGTCACCCGAGCGAAGGAGTCTTTCGGTTTCCAGGCAGGAATGCCCTTTGACGAAGGGCTTCAGCGGACGATCAAGTGGTGGCGGCAGGCCGGAGAAGTCTAGGACAGCAAATCTTGCTCGCGGCAGCGACGCGTCAAGATTGCACGCCCTCTCAGATCGACCCGATGTCGGCGACGAAGCGCACGCCTCGCTCGGCTGTGCGGCGTCCGGCGCGGATGTGGGTCGGCAGGTTGACCACTTCATGGCAGGCGCGTTCGGCGACGGGGCACATGCCAGTGTGATAGTCGTAAAGTTCCAGCGGCGTTTCGATGGGATGCAGGGGGCACTCGAACCAGGTGCCGAGTTCGATGCCCCGGCCGGGGGCCTCGGCGATGGCTCGCTGCTTGTCGGCCACGCGAACGGGGTAGCGGACTAGCACGGGATCCATGTAGTCCGGCAGAGCGGGTAGCGACCAGCCGGCGGTGGTCAGCAATTCATCGTAGACACCCCGCATTTCGCGGCGGTGGGCGATGTTGCGGTCGATCTTCCGCATTTGTGCCAGCCCGGCGCGGGCCTGGCCGGAACTCATGGCGAGAAAGAAACCGTCCGGCATTATCGGCTCAAACTCGCTGGTCGAGGACGAACCGATGACCAGTCCCTTTCGCGTCATCCAGCGGAACATGCTTGTCGCAATAGCAGTGGTTCGCGGCCAGATCGCGGCGCGATAGACGGCTCGCTGGCAGGCCAGCATGGCCGCGGACTTGGTGTCCAC
>CAZMBZ010000429.1:0-2430 GCA_964564285.1 uncultured Planctomycetaceae bacterium
TACCTGCCGGAACTTCGGATCGCTGCCGCCATTGATGATGTAGGGCTCCCAAAGATGGCGGGTCCGAAGAATATGGGATATCTGCTCATCGGATAGAGATTCCAACTTCTTGATGTACGCGATACGAATCTTCGATTCGATAATCTTGACGTACTTGCGTCCTTCGGCGCCCAAGGCGTCGTCGATCATGGGGCGGACCAACTCGAAGACCGGCTCCCCCAAGGCAAGCATCTTGTCGAAAGCGGCTTTGCGACCGCCCTCGTCGGTGGCGGCCTCGAACTCGCCGAACAACGTCTTGACCTGCCTGGTTTTCGGGACGCTGAGTTTGGCCGCCGCGACGCAACTCGATACGAAGATTGTCGATATTGCGAATGATATGACGAGGTACTTCATAATCATCCTCTTAGCGGGAATCCTTTCAGCCATTATTTGCACCTTAGCAAGATCCCCAAACCGTTTCACGACTCTGACCATAAACCTTAGTTCTCGATTTTCAGATTATAGCGAATGGACGGGCTCGTGCCCTTGGTATTCGTTGCTACTTTGAATATCTTCAGGTTCTTGAAGAATGTGGCCAGTGGCATGCTGCCGGCCGTTTAGGGAAACCCCGCCAGTCAGGGAATTCCAAGACCGAGGATCGACGGGAGCGTCGACAGTAGGCAGGCAGGCCCCGGGGCAGCGCAAAAAGAGGGGCGAGAGCCGCACAGAACGTTTGTCGCGTCTGGTCATTTCGAGAGGAGGCATCTCTCGGAGCAGGCTGACTCTAAACACGCACGCACCGTGGCGGCATCTCACCCTTGTTCAACGTTCCCAACCGGGCTGGCCGACATTCCTGTGCCTGCCCGGTTCTTGATGAGGAGCAAAGTTTTTTCGAACTGGCTCAGGCCCTGCGTCGGTCTTCGCTTAAGCTACGACCTGACGGGTCGCCCCTTCGACTGGGCTCAGGACCTTCGGCGGCGCTTCAACAAAGCAGGAAGGCCTGCGGCCAGCATGATAAAGAGGGTCGCGGGTTCGGGGATCGTGTTGGCCTCTTCATCCGCGTTGTGTAGTTGTCCTGAAACAGTTGCAGGTCGTACCAGTCCACCACGCCGTTACTGCCGGGATTGCCCGATCCATCGGCGATATCGCCACCGGGTCCCTCGGCGCCGGGCGTACTGCCGAAGTGGGTCTTGATCATGATGTAGTCAGCCGCATCCACATCGCCGTCGCCGTCGGCATCGCCGATCGGGTCGCCGGCCATGCCCAGCACATCCTCCATCGTCGCGCCGAAGCGGATCTCGTCCATGCCCGGCGTGTCTTTCCACATCATCGCGACCGTGTCGAAGGCCGCCTGGTTGAGGTCCGGCGCGGTGACCGTCTGGATCGCCTCGCCGAGGCCCTCGGTATCGTAATCCATACCGGGGATGTAGAGCGTGACCGTCTCACCGGCGTCGCCGACGCCCCATTCGATCTTGCCCACCAGCATGGCAACTTCCTGGGTAATGCCGAACCACTCGTTCTGCTCCGAAAGGTGGAGATTGCCGTAGCTATCGGGTGCGTCGCCGGCGTCGTTGTCGTCTTCGCCATTGTCCTGCCAGTAAGCGGTCCGGAACTGGGCGTGCCGAGTCCAGGTCCCTTCAATATTACGGTTCACGCTGGCCTGTCCCACGCCGATCCCCTCGCCATCGTTGAGCAGGTGGTTCATGCGGGCGTACCTGCTGTTGCCGTTGCTGTCGGTGCCCCATCCGCCGAGAAAGCTATCGGTGCCGAGGGAGAAGTTGAATTCGAGGTTGGTTATATTGCCCTGCCCCCGTATATCGGCCAGCACACTGAACCAGACCGTTACGCCGTCGTTGAGCAGTCCTGCGCTGGCGACTGACGAATCGATCGAGCGATAGATGGCGGCGTGCCCCGTGGCGGGGCAGCGACCGCCCGTCGTGGGCAACACGCCCCAATCCACTCCGTCGTCCTTCACGGAGGCATTGCTCCAGTTTGCCTTCCACCCATCGGCCCAGCCCGTCCCGCCGTTCTGGTTGACAAGGCCTGTTACAGCTGGGTCTGGGGCGACCTCGTAATCAAACGGTTCGTAGATTACCACATCGGCATTGGCCGATCCGACCATAGCCAAGACGGCGATCACCGCCACACACAATGCAGTCGTTTTTCTGAACATAACCCTCTACCTCCCCAAAAAGAAATGTTGTACAACTCACCATGCGACCATCGCCAAGCTCACACACAACGAGCGACAGCCACCCCCGAATCTACAAGGATATAGTTGGAATTATTCTTGGACAGTGTGCGAGACCCGATCAGGCTCACGGCTGACACGAACGCCTTTTGAGAAGTCGCCGGATTAGGAGTATCATTGTGGCGGATTGGGAAACTGGATTGCTTGTAACACTTCACTGACGTGCAATAAGAATCGCACACGAGTGGGGTTCAAACAAG
>CAZMBZ010000430.1:0-2246 GCA_964564285.1 uncultured Planctomycetaceae bacterium
GTCGGCTGGGATAAGAAAAGCGGACCCGCCTGTAAAGGCAGGTCCGCTTTTCAATCGGTAAAGCTATGCGTCTCTGAGTGGTTTGGCTTACAGGGCCGCCATCCTCTGGACGAGGTCGGCGCTACGGTTGGAGTAGCCCCACTCGTTATCGTACCACATGGTGACCTTGACCATGTCGCCATCCAGCACGATCGTGTTATTCGAATCGAACAGCGAGCTATGCGGATTGTGGACGATGTCGGCTGAGACGATTGGGTCCGTAACGTACTCGATGATGTTCTTCATCGGGCCTTCAGCGGCGGTGCGGACCAACTCGTTGATCTCTTCGACGCTCGTCTTGCGGGCGGCGTTGAAGGTCAGGTCCGTAATGGAACCCACGGGAATCGGAACGCGGAGGGCGTAGCCATGCAGCTTGCCCTTAAGCGCCGGGTACACCAAACCCAAGGCCTTGGCGGCACCGGTGGTCGTGGGGATGATGCTGGTGGCCGCAGCCCGGCCACGAATCTTGTTCTTGTAAGGCACGTCCAGAATGCACTGGTCATTCGTGTAGGCGTGAACCGTCGTCATCAGACCCTTGACGATGCCAATGCCCTCGTGGAGAACCTTGCAGGCCGGGGCGAGGCTGTTGGTCGTGCAGGACGCGTTCGAAACGCACTTGATCTCGCTGGTCAGCAGATTATCGTTGACGCCCAGAACGATCGTGGCGTCCGGGGTGTCCTTGGCCGGGGCCGAGAGCAGAACCTTCTTCGCGCCGGCTTGGAGGTGGCTGTCGTAGCCGGGCTTGCCGTCGGAAGCGCGACTGGTGAACCTGCCAGTCGCCTCGACCGCAACGTCAACGCCCATGTCGCCCCACGGCAGATTGGCTGGATCCTTCTCGCAAAGAATCGGGATTTCCTTGCCGTTTACGACGATCGCGCCCTGCTTGGCCACGACCTTGCCCGGGAAACGCCCCTGGGTCGAGTCGTACTTGAGCACGTAGGACAGCGTGTCCGCGTCGAACATGTCGTTGATCGCCACCACGTCGAACTGCTCGGGCTTCTCCGCCATCACGCGGAAAACCAACCTGCCAATCCGACCGAAACCGTTAATCGCTACCTTGGCTGCCATAAATAGGCTCCTTTCCTGTCTTGGTAATACTTCGTTTCCAGGGCGGCGGCTCTGATATCCTTCAGAACCCTCCGCTGCCCGGGTCAAACCGAGTTCAATACACTAGGTTCAGCGGGGCCTCCTGTCAACTCGAATTTACGTCCTGGCCCAATGGGCAAAAAGCCGCTTGGCAATCCAGGCCGGGTGACTTATCCTTATAGGTAGAGTGCCATCGCCCTTCTAGATATGGGAGCCCATACGCAAATGAACGAAACAACCGACACGCCCCACCCAGAGCGAATAGAATGCCCCCCCGCCCGAGACCCAGCCGTGAGGCTCTTTATCATGGCCGGAATGCTACTGGTCTTCGGCCTGTGGTGCTTCTATGACGCCTTCGTCAATGGCGCCTATCCCTATCCCGCCGATGGCAACATCAACAAACTGGCTAAGTATTATTTCAACCACGTCGGCGGAATCGCCCTGCCCCTGGCCGGACTCGTGCCACTGGTGATGGGCCTGCGATTCCTCAAGCGAATCGTCGTCGCCGACGCCGAGGGCATCCGCATGCCAGGCAGCCCAGCCATCGCGTGGAAGGACGTCAAACGCCTCGACGCCACCGACCTGCCAGGCAAGGGCGTCCTGAGACTCGAATACGGCGCAGCCAAGCCGCTGGTGCTGGATTCGTGGAAGCTGCAGAAATTCAAGACGCTGGTCGCCTTCATCGAGCGTCACGTCCCTGCCGAAGCGGGCAACGGCTGCAAATCGCCCGAAACCCCCGGCAGTGCCGACGGGTAGCAGTCCGTTTGGAAATGGACCCGCCAGCGAGAGCGAGCAAGAATGTCGAGCATCAAGAAAGAAAACGCAGGTCCCGAAGAACACCGAAGGTACCGAAGCACTTCGGGGTCGGGACCGAGTATTTCTGACGCAGACGAGCAGACATTCGGGCCGCTCGCAGCAAGGGCAGCCTTCTAAACGGGCTGGTAAGATAAGACTTTTGCCAAGATTGTCCTGGCAATCGCAGGAATTAACCTTGGCGCGGCCGAGGAGAACGCTACAATCTCTCATTCCCATTCCCCGCTGGGGAAAGGATGAATAGATGCGCCGTTAGCTCAGTTGGTAGAGCAGCTGACTCTTAATCAGCGGGTCGTAGGTTCAAGTCC
>CAZMBZ010000431.1:0-2240 GCA_964564285.1 uncultured Planctomycetaceae bacterium
GGCCTGTACGTCGTCCTTGGTGTCACTCATTACTTCTTTCCTTTCGTGCGTGCTTTTCATCCTGCCAGTTCAAAATCCTAATGAATATAAGCCGCCTTCCTCAACTTAGTTCCTATCTTATCCAGCCAATGTTATTATATTATTGAGTCAGGCCAATTGGGGTATGGTGGAATGCCCCCGTATGGTCCCAAAACTCAGCCGACCGGGAGGTCTTGGCTTGGAAAGGACTTGCCAGACAGGTCAGTGCGGCGGATTGGACCTGTCCAGCGGCATTCTGAGACGGTAGAATCACCAGCATGATAGCACATGCGTGGCAGATTCTTGTGGCGGCGTTGGCCGGGTGACTTAACAATCCAGCGGATGTCATTATGCGGTCAAGAACTCAAGTGTGTTTGGGCGTTGTGCGGGCATCAAACTCGGTGGTCCGCTACAGGGTCTGGCTATCCGTCCTCCTGCAGTCGCTTCGTCTCTTCGGCTTTGAGCATCTCGTGGGCCTCAGCGACGATGTCGAGGATGCGATCCCGGTAGGGGCTGCGCCCGAGAGCGTTGGCCAGGTCCGCCGGATTGGTTTCCCCCAGCCGGGCGCCAGGGAACCAGTGGCCGCCGTTGCCGAGCAGGTTGTAGCGCATCTTGGCGTAGTCGATCATGCCGAAGACCTTGGCCAGGTTCCACAGCATGAGGATGACGCGGAGGTTGACCTGTCCGGGCGTGGCCTGCCACGGGGGGAGCCCTGTCTGCCAGTTGGCCCACCAGTCGGCCCCGAGCGTCTCGGCGGCCGAAGCGTTGAGGCGCTGCTCGATCTGGTGCACCAGGCCGATCGTCTCCGCGCGGCCGAGCCGCTCGACCGCCTCCATATGTTCGTCGAAGTCCGTCGGCCGGCTGGCGCCGATACTCAGCGTCTGCACCTCACCGCGCAGCAGGCACCAGCAGTCGTTGAAGACCATCGGGTGCAGCGGCTGACAAAGCTCGAGGAGCTTGGCCGGCGGCTCGTAGAGCTTGCCGCCCTTGTCGCACGGACTGATGATGAACACGCCCATGTCGCGGCGGCGAGCCTCGATGATCGCCGGCCAATTGTCCTGGAAGATCCAGTACCAGTGCAGGTTCATGTAGTCAAAGCGACCGGTCTTGACCGCATCGAGCAGGATGTCGGTCGGCCCGTGCGTGCTGAAACCGATGTGCTTGGCTCGCCCCTGCCGCTTGAGCTGCTCGGCCACGTCCAGCGGGCCACCCGGCGCGATCGTCTTCTGGAACGTCTCGCTGTTGTTGATGCCGTGCACGGCCAGCAGGTCGATGCGGTCGGTCTGAAGTCGCTCGATCGACTCCTCGAAGCACTTGAGCCACTCCTCGCCCGTGTCGGTCGGGGGGAGCTTCGTCTGGAGGATGATCTTGTCGCGGTCAACCTGGCCCGATCCGAGCACCCGGCCGATCTGTATCTCGCTCGTGCCGTATCCGCGAGCCGTTTCGATGTGGGTGATGCCCAGGTCCACCGCCCGTTGGATCGTCGCGGCGAGGTTGGCCTGGTTCTCGTCGGTGATCTCATCGACCTCGTCGGATTTCCACGAGGCCTGGTAACGCATCCCGCCGCACGTGATGACGGGTATGGGCAGCTCCGTTCGACCGTATCGTCGGTACAACATAAGGGGCACTCCTGCTTGTGGGTCCGGCGAGTGTAGCCGATCACGCTGTCCATCTCAAGTCAGCTCCCAAAGGGCCAGCCATTCCGCAAGCCAAAGCGTTTGACGTGTCCGCGGAAGGGGTTGCGCCGTTTTTCGGGGGCCGACAGATTCGCAGAGCCGCTTTCAGGGCCGGCAAGGCAGTGGCGGCTCGTAGAAGATCCCGTATGGTCTCAATATTCAGCCGCAGCCCAAGTCTTGCGGCAGCAAGCAGTTTACCGAAGCCATGAGAGATCCAATTCGGCCTGCCCCCAAGCCAGGTGGGACGGCAGAATGGCGTCTATGCGCGCGTACTGTCCACCTGCTGCTGCGATGATCAGTCACTCGTGATCCGAATTCTGGCAACGCACTTCTCGCCACCAGGATCGTAGCCAACGATCGAGTAGTCTCCCGAGGGGGCAACGAGTGGCTGCGGTTCCTGAGTGTATTCCAGTTTGCGCACCATTCTGCCGTTTGCATCGCAAAGCTCAAGCGGCGGACACCCAGTCGCAACCGCGATCATTTGACCTGATCGAATGCGGATGGGTCCCGACGGTGCGCCAGGAACGCCGAGTTCAACTTTCAGTG
>CAZMBZ010000432.1:0-2155 GCA_964564285.1 uncultured Planctomycetaceae bacterium
GAATCGCCGAAAGCACCCTGACAGCCATCGGCTGCCGCATGAGTGCATACACCGGTCGGGAAATATCCTGGGACTGGCTGCTGAACTCATCCAAACTCGAGTACCTCCCCCCGGAACTCGAAAAGCAACTGAAGCCCGGCCCGGGCATCTTCCACGAGGTGGCCGTACCAGGCCAGACCAAGCTGATCTAAACCACCGGACTGAAGAAAAGCAGGTCGGTAAGAAGACCCAACGCCGGCCGGGAGAGCGCCCCACGTACTCCCGGCCGGCGTCTTCTTGCGCGCCATACTCATAGCGCTCCCAGTTGGATATCGTGCTCGCGAGGACAGCCCACAACCCACGCAATTATTGCGTGGGCCTTATCAGTTCGTTTAGAGAGCTATTTTTGCTACGAGCGGCCTGGATTCTTGCGCGTTTGCGTCCGTGTTAAAAGTCCTCGATCTCGACCCCGAAGTTTTTCGGGACCTACGGTTTCTTCCTTGATGCTCGAAATCCCAGTTCGCTCTCGCGACGAGATCCATTTCTGAACGAAATGTCATACCCCTTCATGTCTGTTTTTGTGAGTTCCCACTTCTTCTCATCCGCTCCCGCGAGTCGGGTTGCCCGCGAATTATCTGAGATGCGTATTACAGGTCGTCGGGAGATAATCCCCCGCGCCTGGCCTTGTCGCGAGCTCGTTCGACTAGTCGGACCAGGCTGACGGCGTCGGTCAGCAGGTAGAACTTCTTCACCTGGGTTATCAGATTGCGGTACCTGAGGGCGAGTTCCATTGCCTTATCGAACCGCTTGGCAGCGATGAGCCGACGAATTGCGCAGGGGAATGTACCCGATCGGTACTTGCGGATCATTTTGCCGGCCTCGGATCTGCGGGCCGGGTCGGCTTTGGGCCAAAGCGCCGGCGCGTAGTCCGCCAGGTCTTTGATAAGTTGATCGGGGTCGGGCAGTGGTGATTTATTGGCGCAACCGCGCCATTGAGCAACCGCTTTCTGCGCCCACGGATCGTTCGGGCGAAGCAGTTGGAGCATTTCGTAAAAGCTCCCCGGCGCATTGTTGGGATCTTGGCGGAAGACCTCGTGGCAGAGGACCAGCAGCGAGCGGCAGCGCGGATCGTATCTGTGCCAGTTCGGCTCCACTGCCAACGTCTTGCCCTTGCGATGTTGCAGGAGATCCGATTGCACCTCGAGCATCAGGATTTGCTGCTCGGGCCGTTGGGGCATGTTTTTACTGATGGACCAGATTGCCTTGGCGTTGACGGGCCTGCCTTCCAGAACGTCCAGGTAGCCCTCGACCAGGCCGACGGCATGGATGGTCTCCAGCACGTCCCGCCGGTCGCGGAGGATTTGTTGGACAATGTCCTTACGGCCCGCGTAGGCGGCGGCTGCGGCACCGCCGATGAGAGACCGGGCGGCGTCTGGCGTTCGTTTGGGGCGGACTTTGAACGACCGCCGATACCATTGCCAGGATTCGTCGAATCTGCCCATCTGAAACAGCGCGTCGCCCAGCATTCGCGCATTCTGGTCGACATATCTCAGCTCGTTTTTCTTGAGCCTGCGAAGAACCACCGGTGTCGCCAGGTCGACGCACAGGTCGTAGTGACCGATAATCTGGGCAAGTTCAGCCAGATACCTGATTTTAGAGTCCTTGTTGCCTATCCCCGCGAGGTAATCGTTGCGTATGGCGGCTACGAGAATGCTGATCGCCATATCGAAGTCCATCGGTAAGTCGCCACCCCTGGTATAGACCTCGGCCAGGGCTCCCAGATAGTAGAAATCGTTGGGGTATCTTGCCCCTACGGACATGGCCTTCTTGAGCAGCTCGGGCGATATCTTTCGAGCGCGGAACGCTTCCCGTAGTCGTCGGCCTACAACGAAGATAGAGTCCGGTCCGGCGAGTTCCTCGGCCCGCTTGCACCACTGGGGATACTTGGCTGCCAAGGCCTTATTGGGACAGTGGACGGCACTGAAGTCTTGCAGCGCTCGAAGGGTGATATAGCTATTGAGCGACTTGGCAATATCCAGCGCTTTTGCCTGGTGATCGCGGTTCTGCCACCAGCTCTGATTAGCCCGCCAGTATCGCACCTGTGCAAAGCCCGGGTCGCGTTTGAGGATGCCCTCGTAAATCGCCCATTCCTGGTCGGACCTTTCTTCAACAAACG
>CAZMBZ010000433.1:0-2120 GCA_964564285.1 uncultured Planctomycetaceae bacterium
CGAATCCGCTTGGCCCGACCCCCATGAGCACGCCGACTCAAATTGATGATCGCGGCTTCTTCGATCCATGGCATGCGTCGGTCGGCAGTGTCGCGTTGCGGCCTGACGGGACGCCGGACCGGTTGGGCCAGACAGGCCCATCCGAGGACAGCCCATTCCAAGCCGCCGCCAAACTGCCGGGTTCGACGTTCGGGCTCAATGTCGATGATGCTTCGTACCGCCACATTCACCATTTGATCTTCGAGGAAAGTCGTCTGCCCGAGCCTTCATCCGTGCGGATCGAGGAGATGATCAACCACTTCCCGTACGATTACGCTCCGCCCGTCGGCGGTCAGGCCAAGCCATTGGCGGTGCGCGTGGATCTGGCCCGGTGTCCGTGGGCCAGAGGGCACGTGCTGCTTCGCGTGGTTGTCCAGGGCAGGCCGGTCCCGGGCCGCGACTGGGCGGACCCGCCGGAAATCATCGCGCGAAATGCGCGGGTTCGCGTGGCTTTCAACCCAGCCGCGGTGGCGAGCTGGCGCTTGATCGGTTTTGACGGCCCGCTTTCGGAGCCAGATGCCGGGTCGGGTGGCCTCATCGCGGCAGGGCGGTCGCTGACTGTCCTGTACGAACTTGCCCCCACAGGCACTGCGAAAGAGTCTTCGGTATGCACGGTTCGCGCCGAGTACAGGCTGCCGGGCGAGGATCGGCTTCGAAAGTTGACCTCGCGCCGCCAAGGCGTCGCGGTGGGGCGTTTCGAGGACGCCTCGGCGGACTTCCGCTTCGCGGCCTCGGTCGCGGGCTTCGGGATGATCCTGCGGAACTCGCCATACAAGGGCACGTGCAGGACAGCGTGGATTCTCGATATGGCCGAGGCTTCGCTGGGTGATGACTCTGCTGGTTGGCGGTCAGAGTTCATCGGTGTGCTCCGCGAGGCGTGCATGCTCCCGCCGGCCAGGTGACCAGGCCGAAAAACACCTCGCCCGAACTCCGGAGCCTGCTTTTCCTTCCTTCATGCGCGCTACCAGGCATTGCCACTCGTTGGTCAGTGTCTTACAATGCGATTGTTGGCCCTGCGCGGTATTGCGCGGCGACGGGGCGGGGCATTGACAGTTGGCGGTTATTGCCGGACCGGCTGGGCGGTCGGCGGAAGGGTTTGTGATGGCGATCAGGATTCGATGCAAGGATTGCGGGAAAAAGATCTCGATCGACGAGGCGTTTGCCGGCGGGATGTGCCGCTGTCCGTACTGCAAGGCACTGGTCTACGTCGATGAGGCGTCAGGCGTCGTCGCCAAGGCCGCCGCGCGGCCTGACGCACCGGCGACTCGTCCGGCCGCACCGGGCCAGGCCGGCGAGCCCGTGGTTCACTCGGCGGGGCCTTCGGCAAATCTACCGCCAGACGCCGAGCATGTTCCGATGGCCCGGCCTGTGAAGATCCAGGGGATCATCACGATCATACTGCTGGTGCTGTTGGTGCTCATGGTTGGCGGAGGCATCACGACGGCCATGTTTTTCATTCCCGGCGACGGCCCCGGAAACGGCGATGTTCCGCCCCCGCCGGGCCAGAAGCCGACCATTAACCAGATAACCAAGTCCGGCCCGGGCATCGTGGATATCACGATCGCCACGCCGGTCATTTACTTGCTGGATGGCGGATCGGGCATGCGGTCGGCGTTCGACAGCGCCCGGATGGTGACGATGCGTTCCGTCGAGACACTGGGCGGCGAGAAGTACAACATCTTGGTCTCCACCGAGGGCGAGGACAAACTGCTCTCGCCGGACTATGTCCCGGGTGACAGGGAGGGCATGAATACTCTCAAGACCTTCCTTCAGTCAGTCTTGCCGATGGGTGCCAGCAATATCCCGCGGTCGCTCAAGGCGGCGATCGATAAGAAACCAAAGAGCATCGTCCTGTTTACGCGAAAGCCGGTGGACAACGCGATGAGCCTGGCCGAGACGGCGAAGGCCCAGGGCACGGTCATTCACACGATCACAATCGAGAGCGACTCCGAGGTCATCGACTCCATGAAAAGGCTGGCCGAGACTTCCGGCGGCGAGGCCAGGGACTTCCTCGGCGGCGGCTGACCTAGCAGCCCGTTTAGAAAGCTATCTCTGCTGCGAGCGGCCTGGATTCCTGCGCG
>CAZMBZ010000434.1:0-2103 GCA_964564285.1 uncultured Planctomycetaceae bacterium
TATCGGCCAGCACCTTCTCGACCAGCGCTTCCTGGGCTTTGCCCTGCTGGGCGAACTCCGCCAGGCCGCGAGGCGTGGCCTCGGCCAGGACGACGTACTTCACCAACTTCGCATCCAGCTTGCCGCTCGCCAGGAACTTCGCCAAGTTCTTCAGCATGGCCTGGGATGGGGCCTTTGCCTTGGCAGCCGCAAGATCGAGAGCCTCCTTGGCGGCAGCGCCAATCTTGGCCGCAGCCGCCTTGTCCCTGGCCCTTCGCTGGGAGTGCATCGTTCTCAGATCGGCTGACATCGCCGCCGCCTCGGCCTGATAGGCTTTCAGGAAGGCGGCCTGCTGCTGCTCACCAACCTTCGGCAAGGACTTCTCAATCTCGGTCTGCAAGGCCTTGAGTTGGCCCGAGTATCGCGCGAGCAGCTTCTGCCCGGCAGCGCTCAATTTCACTTCCTGCACCACCGGTCGCCTGGCCGCCATTACGCTCGATGTCCCGATCGCCATAGCGATCAGAGCCACACAGATACCTGTCATCGTCTTCGCTCGCATAGCTTCGTATCCTTTCCTTTTGCCACTTTATTGGCAGGAATCGCCTATCCGGGATTTCCGGATAACCGATGATAACCGCTAATCTCTCGCCAACGACCGCCGTTGGCCTTTCCGAAGGTTTCAACAGCGATTGCGGCATCTGGTTCCGCCATTCCTGTGGATGACAGGATGCTCTGGCCTTTGCCGAGCCACGTTGTCGCCCAAATCGAAGCCGACAAAGGCGTTCCTGGCCGGGACATCTCGCCAAAGCTGTGCTGTGTGGAGTGCTTGAGGGAAACGCAACCATCCGCGTACACGGTTGCATAGCATTGGCTTACGGGCGTCGGCGACAATAAGCGATGCCTGCTACATGTTTCTCAGTAGAGCATGCCCGTGAGGATGCGGACGATCTCGACGGCCTTGGGGGTTACCATCACCAGCGGCGCGACAAGCATGGCGGTGGCGACCAGCAGCATCGCCATGGCCATGGGCGTGGTCTGGGCGCTGAGCAGCCCGATCCGCCCGGCGAGGGCCTGCTCGAAGGTCTCGATAGTTTGGCCGTCGCAGCCGGTCATTCGGATGGAGACATTTCGCAGCAATGGAAAGCTGCTCAGTTCGATCGAGCCGTCCGGCAGGTGGAATGTCTGGTCGCCCTGGTCGCGTCTGAATGACAGGCCGCTGCGCTGGAGAGAGCGCTCGACGGCATCGACGGCCTCGGCGGGAGCGATATTGTAGACCACCCAACTGGCCCGGGATGGGCGCAGCAGGAACATCGCCACGACCGCCGCCCCAGCCCCGGCCAGCATTGCTGCCCAGGAGTAGCCCATCCACGAGATCAGCGGGCAGACAAGCAGCGGGCTCAGCGCGACGACGAGCATGGCGAAGTCTCGCCGGGCCCGAAGCAGTTGCGGTCGGTTGCGGGTATTGAGCAGTCCCAGCACCAGGAAGTACAACGACACCGGCACCACGACCGCGGCGATCTGCAAAGTCATGCCAAGTTGTAAAGTGCTCAACAACATGTCCATCGTCCGCTCGTCACGATCAGGCAAAAAGCCTTTGGCCCGCCCAAGGACAGGACAAAACCGTGCCCGACATTGGGAACTCTTCTACTTGCTACATTGTATCCGCTTTCGATTCATAACGGAAAGCCGGGAGTCTATTTTATATCCTGCGGATCGGCGACCTTGCGATATCCCAGGGCCGTCATCACATCCAGCACTTCGGACCAGCTCGGGAACGGCCTGCGGTTGACTCGTTTGTACTCGTTGATGGCCATGAGGAACTCGAACTGTTCCTCGGTCATCTCGCCTTCTTCGGCGCTGCGACGGTCTTCGCTGCGGCGCCTGCCCGGGCCGCGACGGCGATCCAGACCAGCTCGCCGGTCCACGACGTTTCGCCGGTCGGCGGCGCGACGTTCCACGTCATCGGGAGCGCCCTCGGGGGGCTGGGGCTCGGAATCCTGCTGGTTGGGCGTATCTGACATCGGTTCTCCTGGTACAGTCCGGCCGGCGTCAATCGCTCGACGCGGACCCTTGTCACATCCGTGCGATCAGCCCGCCAAGGCCTGCCGGAACGATTCCGGCGCC
>CAZMBZ010000435.1:0-2100 GCA_964564285.1 uncultured Planctomycetaceae bacterium
CTGCCTGGAGTCGGCGATTGACCGCCGGCCCCAGGCCCGTGGGCAGCGTTATTCTTCGGTTAGTGCGAACGACGGCGCTCTGTTGCTGGCCTTCTTGGGGCCATACTTCCAACCGCTACCACTGATCGGCCCGATGGCTTTGACGTATGCCTTCATGGCCTTCTCGTCCTTGGCCAACTGTATCTGCCGGATCGCGTAAGACGTGAGGAACCCGTCGGGGTCTGTGGCGAGTTTAGGGGCAGGGTCAGCGGCCTTCGGGCAGATCCCCGCGGCTGGGCACCAGCAACACCGCTCGGCGTCGGGATAACATGCCGCGTTCACCGGGTCTTCCAGTGCCACCTTGCGGGCCAGTACGCCCATTTCGCACCGGGCCTCGACGTCCTCGGTGTCCCTACGAGTGAATCCAACCCAGCCCGTAGCACCGCCCGTTCGCGGGGACCACACTCGAACCCATACACGGGTACAGTCGGGGTACGTTTTGAACACAAGCAGTGCGTGAAAATGGAATTGGAACGCGGCCCGGACCTTGGCGGCGGTCCAATCGCTTCGCCCGGTCTTCCAGTCGGTGATTTGCAATTCATCCTTGGCGTCCCCGGCCATCAGCAAGTCGAGTTCGGTTGTCAGGCGTTGCGCGGGCTTGCCCGGTCCACCGGCTACGATGTCGTAGGCAATCTGCCCTGTACGCTCGCCCTGGCCGTCCTGGTGGCGTAGTATGTCGGCGGGGTTGCGGTGCTGGCCATCCGCCCGGTAGATGATGGCCTTGGCGATCGGCCACACACCGATCCTCACGGCGTCGAGAACGTCCGGCTGTACATCAGTTCGGGATACCTGCGCCTGACTCACGGCAACCTTAACCAAGTCGGCAGCGGTCGCCTGGCCATCGGATATGATGTACTCGGACACCACGGCGGCGAAACAGTCGTGTACCTCGTTGCCGGAGTCGGCTGGAAGCCCACCATTTTGCACTATGCCGGTTTCAATGGCCACGCCCATGCAGGGGCATTCAATGTAGTTCTGCAACAAACTACGGTCCAGGAGTTCGGCCGGCGGTTCGGGCTTCTGCGCGGCTAATTCGTCGTAGATGTCGGGCAAGACTTCCATTACTCAGTCCTCTCATCCAAGGGTCGGGCGTCGTTGTTGGTGGTCAGGTCGGCCATGATCGCGTCCATATCCGCTTGCGGAAGTTGTCGGGGGTCCGGTACGTCATGCCCCAGTACGGAAGCGATGTAAGCCCTGAACCACTTGGCCTTGTTGGCGTCGATCTCTGCCCAGTCGGCATTCGTCTCCGCGAGCGTTTTCGCCAGGGCGAACCAGCGCCCCCAAAGATGCTCAACGGTGATTGTGGGGTTTTGCCGCTCGCGGCGAGTCGGCGCCGAGGGGGCGTCTGCCGAACGCAACGGGGCATCGGCTGGTGGGGCTACGTTGCTCTGGTCCATTTCCGCGTCGATGTACAACCCGCCCAAATCAGCCGGGAACGCCTTGCGGAGTGCCAGAGCTTCGGCACACTTGGCAATCATCGTGTGCGGCATCTTATCCCACATGAACCCGCCGCCACCGCCCGGCTTGTACTCTGCCCAATACGCGGTAGCCGTGAAGGGGCAACGCACGTTCTTGACGATCCGCCAGACGGTCTGCATGCAACTAATGATCGTGCCGTTGTCAGCAGTGTTGAACACAGGGTCATCGCTGCCCGCGTACTGGTTGGTCCTGGCTGCGAGCACGCGGTAGCCGTCGATCTGCGTTTGTGCCGTCATAACTTCGTCTTTTGAGGCACTGTCATATCGCCATACAGCGCATATCTGCCGCTGCATCGGGTCAAGGTTGTACTTGCGAATACAGTGAAGGTAGTATTCAGCCTCTTCGGGATAGGGGTCGCGATCCTTCGGGCCACGCCCATACATCAGCGTCATCCGTTTGGCGAGGTCCAGGTCGGCATGAGTCATTCGCTGCGGCTTGTCGCTGCGGGCCTTGGCGATAAGCGCGGCAAACTCGCTGCCACCGTTCTCGACAAGGGGTTCTTCCTGCTGCGTTTCGGCATCCTGCCCCGGCTGGCCTTCCATGGCCTCTTCCGCTTCACTTGCGGGTGGAAGTTGTGTTTCA
>CAZMBZ010000436.1:0-2095 GCA_964564285.1 uncultured Planctomycetaceae bacterium
GCATGGCGGCGGCTATCAGCAGCAGGAGCTTGACGAGGTAGCCGAACGGTTTTCTGCCACGGATGTACTGGTTGACCAAGTGGGGATACCTGAAGCCGGATACCATCAGCAGCCCGACGGCGAGGGTCACCAGCGGTAGGGCGAGGCTGATGATGGCGGCGACCCACAGTGCGGTTTCCGGCCCGAGCATTGCAGGCCAGGCTTTGCCCCATCCGCCTTCGTTTAGGTGCATCAGGTGGTCGAACAGCAGGACAAGTGTCACCACGGCCGCGGCGGCACCTGGAGATGGCAGGCCTCGGAAACTCATATGGGCGGACTCGTCGGGCTCGTTTTCGACGTTGAATCTCGCGAGTCTGAGCACGGCCCCGGCGACGTAAATTCCGCCGATCAGCCAGAGCACCCGCTCGACTCCGACATCGCTGAGTCGCCACAGCAGTGGGACCTTGGTGATCTGTCCGTTGACGGCGCCCATGACGGTGCGGATCATCAGGATCGGCGGGGCCACGCCGAAGCTGATCACATCGCACATGCTGTCGAGTTGCGCTCCGAAGTCGCTTGTCTTGCGGGTGAACCGTGCGACCCGGCCATCGAGCATGTCGCAGATCATTGCCGCGAACAGCAGCCAGGCCGAAACGCCCAGCAGTGCGGGCTCGCCGTCGATGGCGGTTCGCGTTGCCAGGTAGATAGCCATGAACCCCAGCAGGCCGTTGGCGAGGGTGAACATGCTCGGAAGGATGGAGATGGTGACGAGCAAGCGGCGTTTGTTTCGCTCTCGTCGGGCGACTCGTCGTCGGATTCGCCGGGCGTGTCGCAGCGCGCGACGCTCCTCGTCCGTCAGCCGGGCGTGCCGATCGGGTTTTGGGGACATCTGCGTTTGCCGATCGCCAGGCATTTGCCTACTCCTCGGGGGCCGCTGCCAGAACGGTAACGCCCGCAACTGCCGGGTCACCGACGGATACGCGGACATCGCCAACCAGTTCGCGCGGCAGCCAAAGTTCCAGCCGCGAGCCGAATTTAATCATACCCAATCTCTGTCCGCAACGCACCTTTTGGTCCGGCGAAAGGTCGGTTACTATCCGCCGCGCGACCAGCCCGGCGATCTGCCGGACAAGAACGGTGTGCTGCTTGCCGCCTTGAGTGACGGCGAAGCGAATATTTGTGGATTCGTTTCTGAACGCTGCCTCGGGCTTGCGGACATCGAGGAAGACGCCCGGATGGTGTTCGATGGAAACCACCTGTCCGTCGCAGGGTGCCCGGTTGACGTGGACGTTGAAAATGCTCATGAACACGCCGATTCGTGTGCCGGATGCGCCAAGTGCCTCGTCGGGTCCGACGGGGGTTATGTCGGCCACGACGCCGTCGGCGCTGCTGACGAAGACGCCCGGCTCGTCGGGCGCGTCGCGCTGGGGGTCGCGGAAGAACCAGATAGCCCAGCCCAAAACCACCAGCACCGGCCCGGCGGCCGCCGCCAGCCAGGGCGTGTACACCCACGCAAGCACGCCGATTATATCGAGCAAAATCACAGCGATTACCAAACAGGCAATCCACTCCCGCCGGCCATATTTTGTGAGGGTGAAAGTCGCCATTGCACTACCATTGAACCGTCTGCTATCGCCAAGCCAGACATTCACGATATCGAAAAGAGCCCGAAAAGTCAAACTCGCGGCGTGGGGGTTTGCTTTTCAGCCGGCCTTGTCACGCCTTGGCGAGGTAGTCGTACGCCCGCTGGAAGAACAGTTGCCCGTCGGCTCTTTGAACGTTGCCTCGGGTCCATTGGGGGTGGTGGGTTATGTCTACGAAGCGTTCGGGGTGGGGCATCAGGCCGAGGACTCTTCCCGTGGGATCGCAGAGGCCCGCGACGTCGTCGATGCTGCCGTTGGGGTTGACGGGGTACTCGCCGCTCGGCAGTGAGCTCGTGATGGCACCGGGCTGGCCGGCGGCATCGCAGTATCGCAGGGCGAGTTGGTCGCCGTCGCGGAGTTTGGCGAGGATTTCGTCATTGGCGGGGACGAACTTGCCCTCGCCGTGTGCTATCGGCAGGGCGACGACTTCGCCCTTGGGCAGGAAGACGCACTTGTCGCTGTCGGCGCGGAGG
>CAZMBZ010000437.1:0-1967 GCA_964564285.1 uncultured Planctomycetaceae bacterium
GCACAGACAGCAGGGACCTGCACTATCGGCAGGCAGGTGCATGGGATTCAGGGGAAAAAAAGAAACAAGAATGGGCAAAGATGAACTCAGATTAACTCAGGTGAAGAAGAAGGATAGACTGGCTTTGTCAGCGTTCATCCCCGCAAAATCTTTTTTGGCTCTCGGGACTGTTTCCGGTTTCTCTGTTCCCTTAGCGAGGCTCAGGTTGGCCTGGTCGCCGGCGCGGTGGTTGGGAGGGTCGCGGCCCATTTCTTGGCCCGCGCCAGCATGCTCGACCACTTGCCGGGCGAAACAAACTCGCCGTTGTGGCCGACGTTTTCCCAATCCAGAAGATCGGCAATGGCGGCCGCCGTCACGTCGCACACCCGCACGCATTGCCCGAAGTCTTCTGTGGCCAAGACCGTCTCGTCTTTAAGGAGGTCGGCCAGGCGCGGCGCGATGGCTGGGTTGCCCCAGTCGCGCAGCACCGTCAGCGCCGCCCACCGAGCCTCGGGGTGAGCCCTGGCGTCCTTGGCGATCCCCAACATGGTGCCGTCCGGATCCTTCAACCGCATGAAACGTAGCGCATAAACCGCTTTTGAGCCCTTCGGCGACGACATCAGTCCCATCAGCCGATCCATCTGACCGGCTGGATCGATTTGCCCCAGCGCCTTGATCGCCTCGGCGCAGAGAGGCCCTTTCATCCGCTTGGTCAACTCGCCCGCTGCGGGGTTGTACCGCAACGCGCCCAGAGCCTCGATCAGGGCCGAGGCCAGCCTGTCGGGAATGGCAGGATCCTCAAGGACACTGCTGTATCCGTGAGGATCGGAAATGCTGTCGGCCATTGCGTTCAGGGCGGTTCGGTCCTCATCGTCCTTTGAGCTTTCCAGTCGGCCCAGTCGCGACAGCAAGGTCCGTCCCGAGTCAGGGGCCTTGACGGCCACCAGGGCCTTGGCCGCCATCGCGGCGACGTACTCGTTCTTATCGCCCAAGACTGCAGTCAGGGCCTTGAAGATGTTCGCATCGCCCCAGCCGGTGTCGACGAAGGTCTTGGCCGCCTGCCATCGCACACCGCATCCCTTGTCGCCCAGGGCCAGCAGCAGTATTCGCTTGACGGTCCGGTCGGGCTTCTTCTGGTGGCCAATTACGTGGCAGATAAGTCGGCGGTGACGGGCGTCGGCCTTGTCGAAAATCGCCGCCAAGCGGGTGAAATCCACGTCCTGCGGCCGCGCCGCGAAGCTGCGTGCCGCCAAGTCACTGCGGGCAATAACGTTAGATTCAAACAGCTTCATCATCTCGTCGCGATGGCCCCGCCAGTTCAGTCTCTCAATCTGATAGGCCAAGGGCCGGATCTTATTCAGGGGCTGTTCGCTCGCCAGCCGGATGAGCCTGGGCACGTCAGCATCCGTGCACCGCGGGGCCAAGTGCTCGACAAGCCAGTGGTTCTGCCATGGACGGGCAAAGCCTCCCTTTTCCAGTATGCCCAGCAGGGTCAGAGTGATCTCCCTGTCGTCGTGACTGTCGATGTCCTCGTACATGTCGCCGGCTCGCAATTTGGCGATGATCGCGTCGGCGGTGATGGCTCGCAGGAAGCTTGCCGTCAGCGCCGGAGCGGGCGGGGCCTGGCCTTTTTCGATGCGCTGGATCCAGGCCGGGTCGTTGAGGGCCTCGCTGCTTGGCAGGTGAAACTCGCGATAGCTCAGCACCGCGCCGAGGTGCAGGACCGGTTTGCCGTTCACGTCGGCAACCACGTATATCGCCACCGGCCTGGCCAGGCCGACATAGAAAGTTTGCTCGACGAATGGGTTGACGAACACTGGCGTGACCATGGGAAGGTCGTCGCGGGGGTCGAGGTAGGTATCGCCATCATAGAACTGGTGGTTGCCCAGGCAGGCGGCGTAGTCCTTCATGAACTCCTTGTCGGCGTTGGCAAGAGCCTGGTCTGCGATCTGCTTGCGGGAGATTGCTGCGAGCGTGTCGCAGACCTT
>CAZMBZ010000438.1:0-1935 GCA_964564285.1 uncultured Planctomycetaceae bacterium
CGGCGTGTTCATGCGGTTCGACGTGTCGTTCGACGCCAAGAAGGTGGTCTTCGACTGGAAGTGCGATGCGCAGGAGGGCTATCGCATCTACGAGGTCAACGTCGACGGCACGGGCCTGCGCCAACTGACCTTCCCGCCCGCCGACGAAAAGGAGATCCAGAAGAACTACCGCGCCCGCACGCATTATCACCACGGAACGGACGACATGCATCCGTGTTACCTGCCCGACGGCGGAATCGCGTTCATCTCCACGCGCTGCCAGTATGGCATTCTGTGCGACTCGCCGGACGACTTCACCACGACGGTCATCTACCGGATGGATGGTGACGGCAAGAACATGCGAAAGCTGACCAATAGTTCGGTCAGCGAGGCCAGCCCCGTTGTCCTGCCGGATGGGCGGATTATGTACACGCGATGGGAGTACCTCGACAAGGGGGCCGTCAGCGTCAAGTGCCTCTGGGCAATGAACCCCGATGGCAGTTGCACATCGGAGATTTATGCCAACGATATCTCCCTGCCGCCGACGTTCATCTACGCCAGGCCGATCCCCGATAAGGTCAACCAGTTCGTGACGATGGGCACGCCGCACTGCCCGCAAAACGGCGTCGGCACGGTCATCCGCCTGGACATGAACAAGAACATTCGCACCCGCGATCCGATGACCTACATGACGCCCTACGTGGACATCCGGGCCGAGGGCGGATTCTCGTTCCGCGATGAAGAAGGCAAGTGGAGCGGGGATGGCCGGGGCCGAGGCCCGCTGTTCCGCGACCCGTATCCGCTGTCTGACAAGTATTTCCTGGTCTCCCACAAGCCGGCCGGGCCGGTCTGGACAGACCCCAGCGCCTACGGTATTTACATGCTCGACGAGACGGGCAAGGTCGATCTGATCTACAACGACCCCGAGATGTCCTGCTGGGTTCCGTTCCCGCTGAAGCCCCGCCCCATGCCGCCGGTAATGCAGGCCACCCGCGACAAGAAACTTGCCGACCGCAACCTCGCTCGGTGCGTCGTCGCCGACGTGTATCACGGCCTGGCCTCCGCGCCGCGAGGCTCCATCAAGTACATCCGCGTATTCGAGCAGATCCCCCGCCCGTGGGCGTCGCGGCGACGATGGAATGGCGACGGCTACGACCAGCAGCACACCTGCATCACCAAGGACACCCACCTCGGATTGAAGGTCCAGCACGGCGTCGTCCCCGTCGAGGCCGACGGCTCGGCCCACTTCCTAGTCCCTGCCGGAGGCAACATCGCATTCCAGGTGCTCGACAAGAACTTCATGGCTGTACAGACCGAGCGGACTTACGTCAACTACATGCCCGGCGAGACGCGTTCCTGCGTCGGCTGTCACGAGACGCCGGCGAGTCTGTCCGCCGTGGCGCCGGCAGGCAAGCTGCTGGCGCTTCAGCGGGCCCCGTCGATGCCAGGCCCGCAGCCCGGCGAGAAGAGCGGATCGCGCCCGCTGCATTACATCACAGACGTTCAGCCGGTTTTCACCAAGCACTGCGTGAAGTGCCACAGCGGCGAGGCCCCCAAGGGCAAACTCGACCTCAGCGGCGAGTTGACGGACCTCTGGTGCAAATCGTACGTCAGCCTGATTCCAGAGCGGCGGCGACGCCCGCGCGGAGATCGTGGCCTGCTTGGGCCGGTCATCGGCGAGAACCATCCAAAGACCGGCAACGTGCATTACCTGCCCGCCAGGTCGCTCGGCTCGCACGCCAGCGTGCTGGTGGCGATGCTCGCCAAGGGCAAGGTCAAGCTCGCAGACCCAAAGGCTGCCCAGCGGGCCGCAAAGCTGGCTGAGAAGCATAAGGCGATCAACCTCAAACCCGAGGAGTTGCTCAAGATCACCAACTGGGTGGACACCAACGGCCAGTACTACGGATCGTACTGGGGCAGGCGAAATCTCCGGTACAAGGACCACCCCAACTTCCG
>CAZMBZ010000439.1:0-1897 GCA_964564285.1 uncultured Planctomycetaceae bacterium
CCAAAGGCACAACGCAAAAGGGGCACAAAATGAAGAAGCGACAGACACGGTATCCCGGCGTTCGGTGGCATGACGAAGTGCTTTACTACCGCGTTATGCTGGCTTGCGGCAAGCGGGCGGAAGTCAAGTTCGGCAAGGGCACGCCGAAGGATGCTTTCCTTGCCCGAGAGGAACGGCAGGAGCTTGAAAACAAGATTCGCAGTCATCGAATCGACCCACGGCAGGAATCCATCGAGCAGCAGTCGGCCCGGACGGCGAAGGATGTTCTGGCAGAGTACGTCAAGCATCTTCGCGGCAAGAACCGCGATGAGGGGCACATCAAGAACACAGAGGGCTTCATCAAGAAGGGCTTGCTGGCCTGCAGCGCAAAGCGAATCCTCGAAATCGACGCGCATAAGGTGAACGAGTGGCTGCGGGGCCTTGGCTTGTCGGCCAGGAGCAAGAACGCTCGACGGATGGCGATGCTGGCCTTCTGCCGGTGGGCTACGAACTTCGGGCGTGTACCCCGAAACCCGTTACCAAGCGGCCTTGTCCCTGCCTTCGACGAGAATGCTGACCGCCGGCGGCTGTCGCGGGCAATGGACCGTGAGGAAAGCGAGACTCTCTTCGCGACCTTGCTGGACCCCGAGAAGATCGGTGGCCATTGCCATAACGGCGCCGGTTACCAGCGTCGAGCGCGAGAGCGTCGGGCCTTCTACATCGTCGCGGCTTCCACGGGCCTGCGATGGCGTGAGGTGGCGCGGCTGCGATGGGGCGACCTGGACCTCGATGGACGGGTGGTTGTTGTCCCAGCCGGCCAGACCAAGAACGGCCAGCGAGCCGAGCTTCCCCTTTTCGGCCCGGTAGTCGATGCCCTGCGGGAACTTCGCCCGGACGACGCTCAACCGACTGACAGGGTTTTCTCGGCTGAGCCCAGGTTGAAGACATGGAAAGCAGACCTCCGACGTGCGGGCCTGATCGGGTCAGATGATTCGGAGGATGCCGGTTACGTCGATGCTCGCGGTCGGAGGCTGGACCGCAAGTGCCTTCGGATGTCCTTCTGTACGTGGCTCAAGCGTGGCGGCGTCGATCTCCGTGATGCCCAGCGCCTCATGCGACACAGCGACCCCAGGTTGACGAGCAACGTCTACTCGGATCTGCGTGTAGCCGATCTGCGGGCGGCAGTCGAGAAGGGGCTTGGGGGTTCTGTTTCAGCGACCCCGGCGACGGAGACTAAGACGGCATGACGATCTTCCCCCACATTTCCCCCATTTGTACGGTGGTTTCCCTTACATCCGCTTCCACTGCCTTCCACAATAGAAAAAGCCGGCAGAAGCATAAGTCCTTGCTTCTTCCGGCCTTTTCCACTCATTTCCACTCGGGGCGACAGGATTTGAACCTGCGACCTCTTGACCCCCAGTCAATCGCGCTTGGGCATGGAAGATACTTATACGCAATAGTTTACGGTTTGGGCATCTTGAGTTTCCCCCGCTATTCCCCCATAGAGGCCATGAAATCGGCGTTTTCCGCCGCCGATGACTGCCCACGGCGCGAGCCTGGAACATGGTGTCCTGTGCGGGTTGCTGCGGGGTTTGTCGCGGCGGGGCTGGAAGGATAAGACCATGAGCGATGACACCAATAAACAAACGGCAAATAATGGTAGCGATGGCCGGGACGACTCGGGCCGGTTCGCGCCTGGGAGCCCCGGCGGGCCGGGAAGACCGGCGGGCAGCCCGAACAAGGTCAACGCCGTACTCAGGGACGACATCTTGGCCGCCTACGAGCAGCGCGGCGGGGTGGAATGGCTTGAGAAACTGTCGGACAAGGATTTCGTCGGCATGCTGACCAGGCTGCTACCGCGCGAGTCGGCGGCGGAACCAGCTTCGGCTCCTGCCCCTGTTACCGTCCGCGTCGATGT
>CAZMBZ010000440.1:0-1879 GCA_964564285.1 uncultured Planctomycetaceae bacterium
TAGTCACCAAGACCAAGCGAGCGGCTGAGAAGGCCGCTTTGGAGGCTCTGACGGCCCCGGTGGAGGAGAACTGACTGATGACGGAAGAACGAACGCCAGCACCGGAACCGGGCATTTACTATGATATCCCCGACCCCGAATACCGGGCGTGGCCGTATCCCAGCCAGTCCGACCTGTCCCTATTCCGCGACCCAGACCTTTGCGAACTTGAAATCCAGCACAAACTGAATACCCCGTCAGAGTCCAACGACGCCATGCGACTCGGAACGGATGTCGAAACATGCCTGAACGGCGACGTGGTAGGCGGCAAGGTGCAATGCTTGCCCCCTGAAATGAAGGTTCGCCGGGGCAAGGCATGGGACGCATGGAAGGAAGGACACCCTGGAATCGACTGGGTGCCCATGAGCGAGTACAAGACGCACGGGGAATACATTACCAAGGTCAACGCCATCGCTGAGAACGTGCGGGATAACGCATTGGCCATGAAACTCATCGACGGGGCGAAGCAGCAAGTTTCCTTCGTGTGGGATGCTAAGTTTATGAGCGTGGGGGCGGAAGAAGTGACGCATCGGGTCAAGGGCAGGCTCGACTATCTCAAGCCGGGCATAATATCCGACCTCAAGACGACATCGTTCGGGGGCCAGAGGCGCGTCGGCAGTTGGGCGTGGTCGCACGCATGGGATGTGCAGGCGGCGATGTACACGGACGCCATCACTGCCTTAACGGGCGAAGGCCATCGGTTCTACTTCGTGGCAGTCAGAACGTGCGAACCTTACGTCGTTACCATCTACGACGGCCACAACACGACCGAAGCGGCGGGGATGTTCCTGCAAATCGGTCGGGCATCATACCAAATATGGCTTGAGCGACTTGCTGAATGCCGCCGGGATGGTGACTGGCGGGGTTACTACGATCCGAGCAACGACGAGAGCCGGGTTCTTGATTTTTACGTTCCTTCATGGGCGTGCTAAAGGAGATACTATGTCCCAGATACAACAGGTAGACGAACGCGGTATCGTGCTTTCGTCGATGCAGGACGTACAACAGTTCGCTCTCGACCTCGTACACAGCTCGCTTTGCCCCAGTCAGTATCGCAATAAGCCTGCTGACGCCGTTGTTGCCATCGTGGCGGGCCGGGCCGTTGGCCTGTCGCCGCTGCAATCACTGACGGGCATTGCGGTGATAAACGGCAGGGCTACCATGTTCGGCGAAGCCCGCGCCGCCGTGGTGCTGGCCGGCGGGCAAGTCGAGTGGGTCCGTGAGTGGTTCGAGTTGGACGGCAAGGAAGTTCTGCCGCAAGGTGCTTTCGACCTAAAGACGGCGCCGAGCAAGCTCATGGCGTGCTGGCAAGCGAAGCGCACCGATCAAAGCCAGCCGACGGAAGTTGTGCGGTTTGCTGTGGGTGATGCGAAGCTGGCGAACCTATGGGGGAAGTCAGGCCCATGGACTCAGTACCCGTGGCGCATGATGCGGATGCGGTCGAGAGCGTTCGGCGAGCGGGACTACTTTGCTGATGCTCTACATGGTATCGCCCAGGCCGAGGAAATGATGGACATTAAACGGCACGGCAAGGACTCGCTGGAAGTGGAACCCGCCGAGAGTGACGGCCCTGCCGAGTCGGTAGATGGCGAGATAATCGACGAACCCAAGCCCGTCCCCGAGCAGCAATTCGCCAAGTTCATGGCCCGCGTTGCGAAGAAGCGTGACGGTGCATCGAGCCTGTCGGACGCGGACTTTGTGGCCATCGTCCTGGCAGCCGAGTTTGGCCCGGACCAGACGGAGTTGGCGGGGCTTGCCCCTGAGCAGTTCAAGCAGGTCGGCGAGGCTTTGGCCGCCAGCAAGTACGACTGGTCAAATGGCGAGAGACTACCAGAATAAC
>CAZMBZ010000441.1:0-1872 GCA_964564285.1 uncultured Planctomycetaceae bacterium
CGTGGTTATCAAGCTACGGGCACGATCCACCGCGGCGGGCAAGAGCCAGTTCTTCTGGGCGACCGACCGTGCCGGTGGGTTCGCCGAGGCAAGGTCAAAGCACTTCGCGATGATCCATGACGGCAAGTGGCATGAGTACACCTTGCCTCTGGAAGTGGATGGGACGATAACGTCGCTGCGTTTCGATCCAGCCAGCACGGCGGGGACTGTTGAACTCGATTGGATACTGCTCCATCGTGGCGGGCCACACCCGTTGAGAATCGAGGGCATCGAGGCCAACGCCGACCGAATCGCCGTACACGTGAAGAATGCCTCGGGCGAGGAGATTCCATTCGAGCACTCAGGCAAGTCATACTCGCTGGGAGCGGGCAAGGCTCTGACGCTGACGCAGGAGGTCAAGTTCGAGGGCGAGTTCGTATGCCATACCGTGCGGCTGACACCCAAGCACCTGCCAGCCATCAAGCGAGACGTGGTGGCCTTTGGCACCAAGGCGACGGAACTGCCCCGGCGTACGCGCAGGTATGTAACGATCGGTAAGGGCGACTTGAAAGTCCGCGTTACTCGCTCGGCACCCAAGGGGCTCGGCGCACGGATCGAGCGAGGCGGCAAACTACTGGCTGTCATAACGCCGATAATCCGCATCAACGACGAACCCCGCTTACTCGTTTGTCCAGATGCACCCGACACGCCGGTGAATTCAGCCCTATTCTCAGGCCCCGGGCACACCGCGCGAATCTCTGTCAGAGGCGACGAGATCACGGTTGAGATCGAATCCGATTCCCAGGCCGAGGGACCAACCGTGCGGGCAATTGGCCCGCTGGAACAGGGGCTCTTTGCTGGACTGGAGTACTTGGGCAAGGGTGAGAAGTCTTCGTCCAAGATCGACATAGAGACTGACGATCACATGCGCATCGCGCCGGACCCGATGCTCGTCACCATGCCGCTGATGGCGTGCGTGACGGATCGCGGGGCCGTGGCGATGACGTGGAAGGACATGACGCTCCGCCCCGTGTACGCCAGCCCGAACGTACTGGACGGCTCGGCCGACCACCGCATGTCGCTGCGTGGGAAAAAGATCACCGCGACCATTCTCGTCAAAAAAGTGACACTGGAAGACACTATCGCCTGGGCCGTCAGACGTAGCGGCGGCCTGCCTGCCTTGCCCGAATCGCCGCGAGACGCCAAGTCGCAGCTTGAGTTGGCGATGCGATGCATCAACGGCCCCATCAGCGGCGAAGGCGGGTGGGGCCATTGCGCCGAGGCCAAGTGGAAGCGTCAGTATTTCGCCGACACCGCATCGACGATATGGCGTATGACGGGTCGCGTGCCAAAGGCTGGCCCGCTCGTGCCCGGCGGGGCGCACGTTCGCAACGACGCGATCTTTTTCGTCACGGGCCAGGCCGAGCGATGGCTTGCCATTCGCGGAGGCGAAGTGCGGCGGATCATCGCCGGCCAGAAGGCGGACGGATCTTTCCGATACGCGGGCAAGTATCGCAAGGGCCACTTCGAAAATACATCCAGCGGCCACTGCGCCCGCCCGGCTGCGGCCCTGCTGCAGTGGGCCCGTTTCACCGGCGATGCCGAGGCTCGGCGCGCGGGCCTGAAGGCCCTGGAGTTCATGAAACGCTTTCGCACACCGCGCGGGGCACAGACGTGGGAGTTGTCGCTGCACACGCCGGATGTGCTTGCCTCGGCGTATCTCGTGCAAGCCTATGTGCTGGGATACGAACTGACCGGTCGCAAAGACTATCTCTCCGAGGCCCGCCGCTGGGCTCTGTCGGGCGTACCGTTCGTCTACCTGTGGTCCAATCGCCCGACAATGCTCTACGCGACCCCGCCGGTCTACGGGGCGACGAACTTCCGAGCCCCGCT
>CAZMBZ010000442.1:0-1863 GCA_964564285.1 uncultured Planctomycetaceae bacterium
GCGCTGGACGAGTTCGTGATCTACCCGACGCGGACCACCATTCCTCTGTGCCGGGACATTCTCGCCCATCCGAAGTTCCAGGCCGGTCAATGGGATACGACATACATCGAGCGCGAGATGCTTAAGAACTGATCGCAACCGCGTCAGGAAAAGACCACCTCGGCACGTGGCCACTGGCCGTCGGTGCCGCAATGAAGTCTGAAAGGAATCGGTAAGTATGAGCAAGACGGCAAAGGTAAACGCGGTTATCGGTCAGTCGGGAGGACCCACCGCGGTCATCAACCAGTCTCTCGTGGGCGTGATAGAGTCCGTTCGCAAGAGCAGGTCCATCGGCAAGCTGCTGGGCGCCAGGCACGGCGTCAGCGGTATCGTCAAGCAGGACTTCATCGACCTCGATGGCATGGACAAGGCCCTGCTCGAGCGAATTGCCGCAACCCCGGCAGCGGCATTGGGCTCGACCCGCGACAAGCCCGACGAGAAGTACTGTCGCAAGATCGTTGATGTGTTCGCCAAGAACAACGTGCGATACTTCTTTTACATCGGCGGCAACGATTCTGCCGACACGGCGAGGATCGTCAACGAGTTGGCCAACCAGGCCGGCTACGAACTGCACGTGTTCCACATTCCCAAGACCATCGATAATGACCTCCGCGTGACGGACCACTGCCCCGGCTACGGGTCGGCGGCGAAGTTTGTCGCCTCGGCCTTCATGGGCGACAACTGCGATTCGGCGGCGCTGCCGGGCATCAAGATCAACATTGTCATGGGCAGGAACGCCGGTTGGCTCACGGCCGCGGCTGCTCTCGGGCGGCAGGACGCCAAGGACGGCCCGCACTTGGTTTACGTACCTGAAGTGCCGTTTTCGACGAAGTCGTTCTTGGCGGACGTCAAGCGGGTTTACGGCAAGCTGGGCCGGTGCCAGATCGCCGTTAGCGAAGGCGTCGCCGACAAGGATCACACCCCGATTATCGCCGCTCTCGCCAAGGAACTTGGCAGGGAAGTGGAGCGAGACAACCATGGCAACATCCAGCTCTCAGGTTCTGGCGCGCTGGGCGATTTCCTGGCTGACTACCTAAAGAGCAAGATGTCGCGCAAGGGCAAGCCGCTTCGCGTCCGGGCGGATACGTTCGGCTATCTTCAGCGGAGCTTTCCCGGCTTCGCCTCGCCTGTCGACCAGGCCGAGGCGCGCGAGTGCGGACGAAAGGCCGTCGAGCTTGCGATGTCCGGCAACGTCGATGGGTCGGTTGCCATCAAGCGGATCAAGGGCGACAAGTACAAGGTCGAGTTCGTTCATGCGGAGCTCAAGGACGTTGCCCGGTTCACCAAGGACATGCCGCGCAGCTACCTCAACAAGGCCGGCAACCACGTGACCAAGTCGTTCGTCAAATATGCCATGCCGTTGACAGGTGGCCTGCCCATAGTGGGCAAGTTTTTCTGAGATCAGCAGACTGATTTGCCGTTCGGCGCGGTTTCTCGCGAACGAACGGGACGATGTATCTATAGACAGGAACGCGGCGGACCGAGCATTGTCGGTCCGCCGCGTTGCGTTATATCAGGCCAGGTCGCGTGGTCTCAGGCGCCGAACTTCTCCAGCTTGCCCGCGTGAGCCATCGCCAGGGGGATGATCTCTTTGGACGGGATCGTGCCGATCTGACCGTAGCGGCAGGCGATCTCGTCGAAGTGGTCGCCGTCGCCACCGCGAAGGTGCGGGGCGCTCATCAGCACCGGAACCGGGTGCCAGCTATGGGCCTTGAGGCTCGGCGGGGTCGAGTGGTCGCCGGTGATTATCAGCACGTCCGGCTTGGCCGCCAGCAGTGTCGGCAGGGCTGCATCCATTTCCTCGATCCGCTGGACCTTTCCGTC
>CAZMBZ010000443.1:0-1857 GCA_964564285.1 uncultured Planctomycetaceae bacterium
TGTCCGAGTCGCTGCGGCCTTCGTAGGGAACCCCGGCCGGGTTGAAGTTCGTATCCTCGTTCTTCTCGCTTAACTGTGCGCCGGTGGATTGGTAGTTGAGCGTCAGATCGCCGTCGACGATCAGTACGGGCATGTCCTTGCGGAAGTTTTCCATAAGAACGTTTTCGGATATCGTCAGGCGATTGCACTTCACGATCAGCGTGCCGAGCAGCCTGCACTCGCGGATGGTTACGTTTGCACCGGGGGCGTTGAGGTAATAAACGCCGCTGGCGTTCGGTGAGCCCCAGGGGTTTTGGCCCGGGCCAATCACCTGGCGACGGATGTACGTTTGTCCGGAGATGTCGGTGGCCAACTCGCGGTACATTTCCACGACTCGCGAGTTGGGCATGTCCTTGGCCGGGGCGTTTTTGTACACGTAGCCGGTGACGTTGTAGTTCCAGTAGACTTTCTTTGCCTCGACGTCGCCGATGACCCGCGACGACCATTTCGCGGTCAGCAAAGTGTCGTTGGCGCTGACGACGCCGTCCGTGCCCGTCAACTGCGAGCCGGATGCCAGGAGAATGTCGTCGCCCGCGCAGAGGCACTTGGACAGCGCCTCGAGCGGCTCGCCCACGATGAAACACCGCAGGCCCAGCTTATAGCTGCTCTGGCCGACCTCGCCGCTGGCGACGATCAGCACGGGTTCCTCTATGTCGTCTGTAAGGCTGCCATCAGCGTCGTCGGTGATCTGCCACCGCATCTTGCCGTTGCCCATCGTCACCGAGACTCGCTTGGAAAGCTGGCTTCGCCAGTTCTCGGTGCTCGATATGCGGGCCAGCGCATGCTCTGCCGCAGAAAGCGCGAGCGTCTGCGATTCGGACCAGTCGTTATCGGCTGAAACGCTGCGAGTGTCGACCCGCGCCACGCTGACCGCGGCAAGGCCGATTACCATCAGCACGGAACTTACGCCGAGAATCAACGCGTAGGCGCTGCCGACACGCCGGTGATCGGATTTTGGCTTTTCAACTGTCATGGTATCTCCGCCGGGGCGGATCCTCCTCAGGGCACGAGCGTGCGGTTAAGCACGTGCGTGCCGGTCGTGAGTCGCCGGATCTCGTCCGGGCCGATCTGCATCTCGGCCCCCACCAGTGTCACGAAGGTAGACTCCGCCGCCGGCGGCTGGTCGTATACGCTCTGGTCGCCACGAAGGGCCTGGAGCGTTGTCGTCACGCCCGTCGGACTCGTCGCCGAAACGCTTATGCGCACCAGCCCGGAATCCTGCGAGACCGTCATGTTGGGATTAGTCAAATGGACAAACTCGACCGCGACGCTGCGCGTCCAGCCCTCAGCGCCCGCGATCTGCACGCCGGCCTTGGTCTTTGGCCAGGATTCGCTCAACCCATGATAGTCATCTACATCATCCCAGGCCGAGCGGACATCGTCGGCCTCGCCATCCTCAAGCCCGAATGATACCTCCGCCCCCGGATCGAGATAACGCGTCTGTAATATCTCGCTCATCAAAGCCCTCGCCAGGGCCGCGCCGGCGCAGCGGTCGAACTGGCTCCTGCGGGCGCGGGAGAAGGACCCCAGCGCACTCAAGGCCGCGACAAGCATCGTCGTGACGATGACGATGGATATCACGGCCTCGATCAGCGTCATGCCGCAACGTGCCGGGTTTTCCGTGCCGTGTCGGTTCATTCTCTATTTCTTGCCGCCGCCCTTGCCTTTGCCGTCCTTGCCGCCTTTGCCCTTTCGGACGGTGATCAAGCCGCGCTCGCGGTCGAGATCGTCCACGTCGAGCCGGGCCAGTTCCGCGCGGCGAATGCCGGTCGAGTAGAACACTTCCAGAATGGCCCGGTCCCGTATGCCCAGGGGATC
>CAZMBZ010000444.1:0-1821 GCA_964564285.1 uncultured Planctomycetaceae bacterium
CATGAGCGAATGGCGTATGAGCATTGTGCCCAGCTGTATGCGAAAATGAATCTTGAAGCGAACAATAGGGGACAGTCACCTATTGTTCGACTTGGAAATAGGTGCCTGTCCCCAATGGCACTGCCGTCTGTAGGCCCATTATGTTTGGTTGGTTATGTCATGCAAGGGCCTTTCGTAGTTGGGCGCGAGGCTGGGTCATCAGGGGGTAGCCCTGCCGGCGGCGTTTCAGGACGCGGGGTTCGATCCGGCCGGGACGGTTGGCTACCTCGTTGGCGGCGATTCGCGACAAGGCGGAATCGGTCAGGCCCTGCGCGTCGCGGCAGGCGCCGGTCGCCATCATCATCCACGATGACAGGACCGTCTGGCAGGCCAACGTGAAGCCGATCTGACGCGGCTGCTTGTCATGCACCGCCGCCGCGGTGGCGATCACCTTGCGAATCAGGTTGTACGCCAGCAGTGTCACCCATAATTCCCGCTCGACCATCTCCGGGCTTTTGCAGCGCGCATGGTCCAGCCCCAGCGTCTGCTTGATGTCCCGTATGTCCAGTTCCGCGTACCAGCGGTAACCGTAAAGTTCGGCGATTGCCTCTTTCGGGTAGGCGACCGGGTCTGTCATCGTCGTGACGACCGTGATCGTCTCTGTCCGCTGGCCTGGAACGGTCACGTCGAACTGGAGCATTCGCAGCGTCAGTGTCTCGGGGATTTCCTCGTACTGTTGCGGCGACATCCACGTCGGGCGTTTCGGCCGGGACCAGGTCACGAGGCGGTCGTACGTCCCCAGCGGCCTGCCTTGGCTAAAGTCGTCGGGTCTGCACTGGTGCAGTCGCGCGCAGACATCCACGCCGCGAGCGGCCAGCAACGCCAGCATCATATACGAGCAGTAGTACCGATCGAAGACGACCACGTCGCCGCTATCGAACCCGTCGAGCATGGTCCGCAGCAGCGCGGTCTCGCCGGTCTCCTTGCCCGCGTAGGGTCCGATGGCCACGTCGTGAATGGCCGCGGTGGCCAGCGACAGCACCGCGCAGGCCCGCGCTATTGGAAAGCCGATGCCGGGGTCTTGCGTCTTTTGCTGCGGGAAGACCTCCTGATTGGCGGGCGTGTCGGGCATGGTGAAGGTGAAGCCGTCGACGAGCTTGGCACGCCGACCTTGCCAGAGCCACTCGGGTCGCGCCTGGTCGTCCAACTGCCGTGCGGACTGTCGGACCAGATCGCTCAGGGCGGCGGGGTCGAGCTTGGCTCGCGCGCGGCAGTAGTCTCCGGTGTTGCCCGAAGGCGTGGGGCGTGCGGCCTGCTGGGTGTAGGTGGCGATGTCAGCCACGGCTTTGGCACAGGCGGCTCCTTTGCCATCGCTCAGGACCTGTGCGAGGAACGCCCACAGGACCAGCGGGGTGGAGTATATCGCATCGGTGGCGAACAGGGCGCTGTGATCGGCGAAGATTTGCTCGATGTCGACGGCGTTGAGGATGTCGGTGAAAGGCAGTCCGGGCTGGTCAAGGAACGACGCGGCGACCTCGTGGAAATCCGCCTTGCCGGTGCCGGCCGAAGCGTTTAATGTAGTCATAGTAAAAGCCCTCCCTGGCTTTTGTGTGAGACACAAGCCGGGGAGGGCCATATAAACCTTCGGCCACAGAGGGCCGAAAACATTATCACAATGCAAAAAAGTCAGAGCAAGGCCAATATTCGTCAAAAACCGGCCCTGCCCACGGGGAGTCTTCACCCCACGAAGCCCTCACCACGGACGGCAGTGCCATTGGAGCCAGTCCCGAATGGCACTGCCGTATGTAACTGGTTCATGCCGAGATTGTTACGGTTTCCACC
>CAZMBZ010000445.1:0-1785 GCA_964564285.1 uncultured Planctomycetaceae bacterium
TGCCGAGCAGCTTCTCCTGCATACGGAACATCGTTCTGGCCAGGATGGGGATCATCGCAAGTGCCTTTCGAGTCTCATCGAATCGTCATGTCCAATAGGCCCTGTTGTAGAGTTGGACGCCCCTTCGAAGGTATGAACGGAAAACCTTTCCCATGCGGCAGGGCGGTACGGCCTTTGGCTTATATCGGCCCGCCTCTACGGCGGCTGAAAGCTGGTCAAACGTATAGCTCGGGAACTCCGAGGCATTCTCAGCCAGCCACCGGCACAGCTTGCGGAACAGCCGGGCGACGATCCAGTTTAGCCGTCCGCCGTCGTACTGATGGTTTCGGGTCTTGATCAGACTGAAGCTGTGCAGAATGACCACTGCATCCGCTCCAGCGCGGCAGATCATGCGGATCGCGTCGCGGCATTCCTCGAAGGAAGTTCCCATAAGGTCGAGCGGCTGGGCTGGGTGCAGGCCGGGCAGCCGGGGATGCTCGAAACCCGATAGGCCCAGTTCCAGCACCTGACCGTACCATTTTGAGCCGTTGTATTTGTCGCGGTCTGCGAAGCGGCATTGCCCGCCGAGATATGGGAATGTGTAACTGCTGTCGATGCGGATGCCCACGCGGGCCATCTGGGCCAGCGACTGCTCGTCGGCGCCCATGTTGCCGGCCCGGAACGCGACTGGCCGGCGCCCCGTCCACTGGCGGATGTTCTCGCACCCCTCTTCCAGCATTTCCCGCTGCGCGTCGGGCTCCAGATCGGCGAGCTGGTCGGTGAACGGAAAGGGTTTGCCCTGTTGCTTCAGGCCGTAGTGCTTGTGGTTGGGATGCACGTGCAATTGGACGTCCTGGCCCTGGTCCATCAGGAAGCGGCAAACCGGGGCGGTCTGTCCGGGGTGGCCTTGCTCATCGGTGAACGCCTCGACGAAGAACGTGGCGGCCAGGCCGTTGTCCTTGAGGATCCGGCAGATCAGCGGCAGGCCGAGTTTCTTGTCACCGTACTCGCCCATCATTGCGCGGGATGGCGGCACGGGCCGGAGCTTCTCATCACCCCATGCGCCGCCCATGGAGCATTCGACGTCGAACGTTATGTAGACGCCCGGGTTCATTTGTGCGGAGTATCCTGCGATTCGGGGTTGCCGATTATGTCGAACGTTTCGGAACCCAGGCGTTTCAGCATCTGCCCGAGGTCCACGAAGAACGGCTTGGGGTCGCCTAGCAGGAACGTGTCATCCTTCGTCCACGGCCCGCAGTTCCAGAGAAACCGAGCGATGGCGCTGAGCTTGCCGATCCGCCGCTGGCCTGGGGGCAACTGGTCGCCTCGCATCGTGCCGAACATCCAGTTGGCATCGCCGCCGAGGATTCGCGTGCGCAGGCCGAGCTGGTAAGTGCCCGCCCGCATTCTCTCGGGCTCGAAGTGGCTCTGCCAGAGCAAAAATGGCGCGTCGAAACCCGCCAGAATAACAGTCGGCAGGCCGCCGATGAAGCGGGGGTTGATCTCCAGGAAGATGTACTTGTCGGTTGCGGGATCGTAATGGAACTGCACGCCGGCCATGCCCTGCCAGCCGATAGCCTTGAGCAGCCGGACCGCGTCGCGGATGAGCCCTTCGTGACGGCAGGAGACCCGCTGGACCGTCACCCCGCCGGCCAGGGGCATGTGATGCTCCCCAATGTAGTCGCCCACCATAAATGCCTCGCCCTCGTGCATGAGCACCTGGACGTGGTCCTCGACGCCGGGGTGGTATTCTTGCACGACGACGTTGGGGGCGATGGTCTTCACGCTCTCGTAGAGCTTCTGGAG
>CAZMBZ010000446.1:0-1715 GCA_964564285.1 uncultured Planctomycetaceae bacterium
CGTGATATTTTTCCAGCCCGGGCACATCCCAGATGCGGTCGCCGGATCGCCAGGCAGCGGAGAAGTTCTTGTCGCCCCAGTAGCTGCCAGGCCCGCCGGCACAGTGCCCGGCGATGTTCACATCAAAGCCATGATTGCGGGGGTCCTCACCCGGTGTGCGATACGCGCCGAAATGCGCCTTGCCGCAGTGAATAGTGTGATAGCCTCGCTTATGCAGAATGCGAGGCAGGGTCATAATCGGCGGCTGAATGCCCTCGATCCGCCATGCCGGCGAGCGGAGGGTCTTGTGATTGCTAGATGGGTCGCGCCCCTTGCGCAGCGTCCACTGGGTAACGTGATGTCGCGCGGCGTTCTGGCCGGTCATTATGCTCACCCGGGTCGGCGAGCACAGCGGGTAAGCGTAGGCGTTGGTGAAGCGGACCCCGCTATCGGCAAGCCGCTGCATGTTCGGCGTGTGGAAGTGGTCGTTCAAGGCCGTCCGCTTCGTGTGAAACTGCACGGACGTATCCTGCCAGCCCATGTCATCAACCAGGAACAGCACGATATTGGGCCTGGCGGGTCCAGCGCCGGCGCGTGGAACCGAGGCATCTTCGACGGCGCTGGCGAGTTTTCCCGCCGCAGCCAAACCGACCGCAGCGGCGGCGGCATGAATGAAGTCGCGACGTCTCATAGTGACACCAGGCATGGCTGACTCCTGTTCTGAAGGCACGAAAAGGCGATGTCTTTCCCGATTATGCCCAGATGGACCGGACGAGCAAGCCCCAAGACGCAATCGACCTTGCCCTTGCATCGAAGCCTGGGCGTTGGATAATACGCCGCTGGCGCACAAGCAGGCAATGTCCGCCGCTTGGCGCTGTTTTATTGGTCGCAACCAGGAGAAAGCATCATGGCAAGCAGCACCCCGTCAGGCAGTGGCAAGAACGTTCTTATGGTCATCGGCGGAGTTTACCACCCGTTCGAGGCGTGCGGCAAAATCGCCAAGGGCATCCTGGGCAGAAGCGGACGATATGAACTCACCGTCAGCGACGATCGTGAAGTCCTGGCCGGGCCACTCGATGAGTTCGACGCCGTGATCCTCTACACCTGCGGCGGGAAGCTCTCTGCCGATCAGGAGGCCGGGCTTGTCAAGTACGTCCGCGGCGGCGGCGGGCTCCTGGCTGTCCACAGCGCCAACTCCATCAGCGACGACAACAAGGATTACATCGCCCTGCTCGGTTCGCAGTTCGACAAGCACCCGCCCGAGCTGTCACACATCGACGTGAAGGTCACCGACCCGACCCACCGGGCCACCACTCGCCTGAGCGACTTCAGCCTGACCGACGAGTTGTATGTCCTGAAAAACCTCGCCCCGGACGTCCGCGTGTTGGCGACGACGTCGTATCAATCCGCCACGATTCCCGTCATGTACTGCCGCGATGCGGGCAAGGGACGCGTGTTTTACACCTCGCTGGGACATTCGGCTGAGCAATGGCGGGTTTCGAGCTTTCAGCGGAGCCTGCTTCACGGCCTGGACTGGGCAGCCCGCGCAGATCGCGTTCGCAAAGGCCCGATCCGCTGCGGGATCCTGGGTTACGGTCCATCATTCAACATGGGTCGCCAGCACTCCACGCTTATAAACGCCACCGAAGGCCTGACGACGATCGGAGTATGCGACATAGACCCAGCCAGGACCCAGGCCGCCAAGGAGGACTTCCCGGACTTCAAGACCTGGCCCA
>CAZMBZ010000447.1:0-1679 GCA_964564285.1 uncultured Planctomycetaceae bacterium
AGCGCCGCCCTGGGTGGCGGGAGTTTTTCTAAACGAGCCCTGAAAGGGCGGCACACGCTGTTGCCATGACGACTGTTGCGCCCTGCTATGTAGCGGGCTGTCAAGTTTTCCAGTCCCGGACAAGATGATTTTATTCAGTTGCTGATCACGGGCAGCCTGCTATTCGGTCGTCCGCGGCCATTGCCGCGGAGATCATTTTATCTGTACGCCTGGGACGGATCAGTCTTTCAGTCGGGTTATACCCAAGGGCGAATCGGTCTCGTCCCGCATGATCAGCCACGGATCCAGCAACAAACTCATCTCTTGTCTCGATACTCACAGTGCGAGCGGGAAGTCGATGGGCACGGCGGCAATCGGGTCTTGCCGCGCTGTTCCGCGGCAAGCACCATACAGGGGGGGGGCGATTGCCGACGTGGGGTCCCATCGAGTTCCCGCGGTCGATCATCCAACAAGCGCCTCCGCACGCATCGCCGTCTGAACCTCAAGCCCGGTATGCCACAAGATCACCGCCAACGTCCGCATACGCGCGACCGCGGCCTTCTTCTTGTGCTTGGGATTACGCGAAGCGATACGGTCGTACGCCTCACGCTCATGCTTGTCGCAGCGCAAACGTGACCACACTGCCTGGCACAGAACCTTACGAACACGTGCTGGCCCCTGATGTGTAATATGACCCTTCCGGTCGGCCGACTCGCCGCTTTCGTAACTGCTGGGAACCAGGCCCAGGAAGGAGCCAACCTGCCGGCGGTTGGAAAAACGGCTCAAGTCTCCCATCTCCGTCAAGTACACCATCGCCGTCAGTGTCCCGACGCCTTTGTGCTCGCACAAGGCCGCAACCACCGGGGCATAACGGTCCGATTTTGCCAAAGCGAACACCTGCTCATCCAGGATATCCCGCTCCGACCACAGCCACTTAACCTGACGCATCAGGCTGCCCAAGGCCGCCCCGGCCCCGGACGGCAGGCCGCCGCCGGCGAGCTTCTCCAGCCACTGCCAGTACGCGTCCGTCCATGCCTTGGCCGGCGCAAGCTTCATGCCGTGACCCTTCAAGAGCCACCGGATGCGAACCATGGCCGCCGCAGCATCCTCGGCGATAGCCAGCCGTCGGCGTACCAACTCGCGATCGTCGCGCGTCTGTGGGTCTGGTATCCAGACCGATGGCATCTCCACACCTGCCAGAACGTGCGACTTGAGGATGTCCAGTATGAGTTGGGCATCCCGTTCGTCGGTCTTGCGTTTGCGGTGCTTGGACGACTTGTGCATCTTGCTTGGGGCGAGCACATAGCACTCGATCCCGGCGTCGCTTAGTTCATCGTGCAGCCTGAAGCCAAATCCGCAAGCCTCGTAGGCAAAGAGGATCCTTGCGCCGCCGAGGCGTGCGGCCCGGCGCCTCAACTGCTGGATCATGAGCAGAACGGAATCCGGGTCCGTCGCCCAGGTCTCAACGGTGGGCTTCTCGCGTCCAACGGCCACCTTGAGCAACATCGACTTGTCGTGTAAATCGCAACCAACCATGATATGCTTTTCCATTGCCAGTCTCCTTCAGTTACGTGGAAGAGTTCGCTGAACCCAACTGAACCTTCTATCATACTGTCCGAGACTGGCTTGTTTTGCTACATGGTATCTTTCAGGGCTGGTTTGGATATTTGTACCTGATACCCAGGGCGGCGCTGACGCTC
>CAZMBZ010000448.1:0-1616 GCA_964564285.1 uncultured Planctomycetaceae bacterium
TTTCGTCGGCGCATCGAGGCAGGGGCAGGTCTGCCCCGTCGTACCAGGGATACTCGTCCATTTTCGCCAGGGCACCCGGGGCGACGACCTTCAGCAGGCCCCGCAACGAGGCCGGTTTTACCCCGCGCGTAGCCAGCATCGCCAGCACGCCCCGTTCCAGTGAGGCAAGGGCGTTGGCGCTGCCACGAGTGAAAACCTTCTTGCTGTCAGCGATGTGAACCGCCTGCTTGCGCCGCGAACGTTTCTTCATCACGGCCGGGGCCAGCAAATCCCACATGTCCGCCGAAAGGTCACAGGCCGGCAGCGCAATGGCAGCCGTCGAGACCACCAAGGGACCCATCAGCGGACCAAAACCCGCTTCGTCTATCCCGGCAACAACGGACACAATGACTTCCTTCCTTACCTGATTCCCGGGCAAACCGCCAAAGCTCACCCTCGCCCGCAATATCGCGGATTGCCTGGCGCGGCCTGGCCGGGCGGGATGTGGATTCTACCAGATGGCGACCAATCGTGGTAATCCGCAATCCGCCCGAAAAAACCTTGGCGGGAAATACGTTATCCGCAAATCCTCAATCTCAACGGTTCGTTGATGCAACGGCCGGGAGAGAAGTATATATTACTTGCGTAGGCGTACCCGGCCCGTCATGCGCGTGGCTTGGCGACAGAGGAGACATGAATCATGCGATATGCCGTAATCATGGCCGGCGGCGCCGGCAAGAGACTCTGGCCCCTGAGCCGAATGGCCAGGCCCAAGCAACTTCTACCATTGATCGACGGCAAGTGCCTGCTGGAGTTAGCGGTGGAGCGGCTCAAAGGCATCTTCGATCCAGAGAACATCTGGATAATCACCAACGCCCAGTACACCGATCAGATTCGCCAGACGCTGCCGGGCATCAAGGGCGAAAATGTCATCGGCGAGCCGATCGGACGGGATACCGCCAACGCCGTGGCGCTGGCGACCGAACTGATCGGCGCCCGTGACGAGCAGGCGACGATCGCGATTTTCACAGCCGACCATGTTATCCGCCCGCAGGAATACTTCGCCCAGGCCGTCAACGACGCGTGCGATGCGGCCGAGCGAAACGCCGACGCATTGATAACCTTCGGCGTCAGGCCTACCTGGCCCAACACAGGCATGGGCTACATTCAGTGCAAGTCCGCGGTGGAAGCGGGCCTTCGTGAAGTGGACGCATTCAAGGAGAAGCCCGAGCATCGCATCGCTCGCCAGTACGTCGAGAGCGGACAGCACTTCTGGAACAGCGGCATGTTCGTCTGGACCCTGGGGGCAATTCGCGAGAACCTCGCGAACCTGCTGCCGGATTCGCTGGATAAACTTCGCCCCATCGGGCAGGCCTCCGCCGAGGGCAAAGACATCTCCACGATGCTGAACGAGATTTACCCGACGCTCCAGAAAATCAGCATCGACTATGCGGTAATGGAAAAAGCCCCCCGCGTGCTGATGGTCGAACTGGGCTGCGAATGGCTGGACGTCGGATCCTGGCCGGCACTGGAACAAGTCACGGAACTGGACGAAGCCGGCAACGCGGTTGTCGCCCAGAACTCGATCCTCGTCGACAGCTTCCGAAACGTCGTGGTCTGCAAGGACGATCACCTGC
>CAZMBZ010000449.1:0-1528 GCA_964564285.1 uncultured Planctomycetaceae bacterium
TAACCCGCATGGCCCGCCCCGTCAAGGCCCGATGTTCCTCGAAAATGGTTAGCGTCCCTATTTTCCCCAGCATCGCTCTTGTATTCATTTCGCGATAAGCCACGTAAACACAGGGTGTTATCCACTATAGCCCAGGCATTGCTGGTCCCCCAAGGCGGACATTTCGCTGACGGCAGAGATTTTTCTCTTGCAGTGTTGTGTGCCCACAACTAAGTTAGAGTAGTCTAACCGATACAAGAGGAAGTGTGAAATGGAACTGACCGCATCGCAAGAGGATTACCTGGAGACCATCCTGGGGCTCATACGCCAGACGGGAAACGCGCGGGTCCGCGACATCGCCGAGCGGCTGAGCGTGGCCAAGTCCTCGGTGACCTTTGCGCTGCGAAGCCTGGCCGAGCGGGGGCTGGTCGACTATGAGCCGTACCAGCTCATTTCCTTGACGAAAGAAGGGCAGGCAGCCGCAGAGCGGGTTCGCCGCAGGCACAGGGAGCTAAGCTGTTTCTTACAAGAGGTACTCGATGTGGACGAAACGATCGCGGAAACAAGTGCCTGCCGCATCGAACACGCCGTGACCGACGGCCTTGTGCGCCGGCTGAGCTGTTTCGGGGAGTTCATGTCCAACAGTTCGGTCCCGGCCCGGCGGCTTCCCGAGGCCTTCCGGGAATATTGCGAAGAGCAGCGGCGAACGGGCAATTGTGAAGGCTGTAAGGTAGCCACGAACCAAATCTCCGAGGACCCCATGCAGGGAGAAGACAAGGAAATGGACACCACCCTGGCCGATCTGGAACCGGGCGAAAAGGCGAAGATCCTCCGCATGGGCGGTGTGGCAGCCGCCAACAAGCGGCTGATGGAGATGGGCCTGACGCGAGGTGCAACGCTGACGGTTGTGCGCGTCGCGCCCCTCGGCGACCCGGTCGAGGTCCAAGTCCGCGGCTACAATCTGTCGCTGCGGAAGACCGAAGCCAAGAGCGTGGAGGTCAAGAGGGTCAAGTGATGCCGAGAGTCACGAACAACATGGCCAGTTCCCCCGCGGGATCGCAGCCGATGATGCCGCTGGCGATGGCCCGGACGGGCGAGACAGTCGAGCTCGTGGACGTGCGGGGCGGGCTGGGCCTTCAGCGCCGCTTGGCCGAGATGGGCCTGGGGCGGGGGTCGCGATTTGCGGTGGAGACCAGCGGTCGACCCGGTCCATTCGTCATCCGTGTCAAGGGTTCGCGACTGATCCTCGGCCACGGCATGGTCACACGTGTATTCGTCCGCCCCGTGCGGTACCAACAACTTGGAGAGTAGGAAGCCATGAGTCAGGCTGCATCGCCAGTAAGCACAAGAACCTTCACGATTGCCCTTGCAGGCAATCCCAATTCCGGCAAGACGACGATCTTCAACGCCCTGACTGGCGCTCGCCAGCACGTGGGCAACTATCCCGGCGTGACCGTGGAGAAGAAGGAAGGCACGACGAGGTTTCAGGATGCGACCTTCACGGTGGTCGACCTGCCCGGCACCTACAGCCTGACGGCCTACAGCACCG